>SUYU01000022.1 GCA_015060245.1 Bacteroidales bacterium
TGAACCTTTTCTGCTACAACACCAAAACTAAAGAGACTGTAAAAGTAACTGATTTTACAGAGTATGATTGTAAATTCCCGTCATATTCAAGTAAATACATCGTTTTTGAGAATGCCGGATACATATATAGGTACTCAGTTGCTGATAAGAAGTGTGAGAAAGTTCACATTGAGTTGGTTTCAGATGATGTGTACTCCCGTTCTAAGTTGTCAGAACCTATTAATAACAGCAATGATAATTTATACAAATTGCTGAATGGCGGTATATCATTGTCGCCGGATGCAAGTAGAATTGCTACATATGTAAGGGGTGAGATACTATCAATTCCTACAGGTAAAGGTGTAACTTATAACATGACATCTTCTCCGGGTGCTCATGAAAGAAATCCTGCCTGGTCACCTGATGGAAAGAAACTGGCCTATTTCTCTGATGCATCAGGTGAATATCAGGTATATGTAATGGATCCTAATGATCTCTCATCTGCCAAATGCCTGACTTCATTGAAATCTGGGTATCCTACAGGGTTAAAGTGGAGTCCGGATTCCCAAAAATTATTTTTCATAAATGAAAAGGATGAAATGTTGATGGTTGATTTGGCTTCATCGACTACTAAAGTTCTGTTTAAAGCTTCAAGCAGTTCGGGTCATACATCTCTCAAATTGTACCGTATATCACCGGATGGTAAATGGATATTATATGTTGAACCGTCGGATAATACTTATTATGTGATTAAAATGCATAATATTGCTGAAGGAAAATCATATACTATATCTTCAAACATGTATAACTCGTTCCAACCTATATTCTCGGATGATTCAAAATATGTTTTCTTTATTTCATCGCGTAATTTTACCCCTTCAATTTCATCAGTTGAATGGAATGTTTCATATTCAAATGATCATTATGTATTTGCAATTCCGCTTTCAAAAGAGACTCCTGTTTTGACATCTATAAAGGGGAATAATACCTCAGAAAATTCCGTAACCAAATCAGGTGAGATCAAATTGGATATTGATGGCATTCTGGATCGTACATTTGTTTTACCATTGCCTGCTGCAAAATATTCACTTATTGCATGTTATGACAATGTACTATATTTTGTCAAGAATGGCAAATCTTCAAAACTTGATTTGAAGACAATGAAACAATCAGAAATTTCCAAAAAGTTCATAATGGAATTTACTCCAGATGGAAAGAAAGCATTGGTAAACAGCAGTGGAAAGGCTTATATCGTCAATGTTCCATCGATGTCAGGTAATCAGGATCCTGTTGCTTTTAAAAACACAAAGGTTATGATTGATTATGAGAAGGAGTGGAAACAGATTTTTGATGAGACCTGGAGAATATATAGAGACTATTTCTATGTGGCAAATATGCATGGCAAGGATTGGAAAGCAATACATGACAAATATGCTGAATTTTTACCTTACGTCAAGCATCGTCATGATTTGACATACATTATCGGTGAAATGATTGCTGAACTCACAGTGGGACACGCTTATGTTACCAGTGGTCAGGCTCCAAGAGCTGAGAGGATCAAACTTGGACTTTTGGGTGGAAAGTTCTCTAAAATCTCAAACGGAAATTTCAGAATAGAGAAAATTTTTGCGGGTCAAGATTGGGATGAATCGCTCTATTCTCCACTTGGCCAGCCAGGATTGGACGTTGAGACTGGTGATTATATAGTAGGTATAAATGGTATGCCGGCATCATCATACAATAATATTTATGAAGCATTGATAGGCAAGGCTGGTGAAATTATTGAACTTAAGGTCTCTGATAAGCCATCAGGAGAGTCTGCACGTACCATTTATGTGAAGACAATTTCAGATGAGAGCAAACTTGCTTATTATGAGTGGGTCCAAAATAATATCCAGAAAGTAAATAAATTGAGTGACGGACAGATAGGATATATTCATATTCCGGATATGAGTATGTATGGATTAGAGCAGTTTACCAAGTTATTCTATTCTCAATTGAACAAAAAAGCCTTGATTATTGATGATAGAATGAACGGTGGCGGAAATGTCTCCCCAATGATTATTGAACGCTTGCAAAGAGAAATTTACAGACTTAATGCAAGCAGACATGTTAGTGCTACATTGACTGTACCTACTGCTGCCCATTACGGACCAAAAGTTTGTTTGGTAGACAAATACTCTTCATCAGATGGTGATCTATTCCCATACGGATTTAAAAAACTTGCTTTAGGCCCTGTTATTGGAACAAGAACATGGGGTGGTATAGTAGGTATATCTGCTTCTATGCCATATATGGATGGACAGGATGTCAGAACACCATCTTTTGCATCATATTCTACCGAAGGAGAGTGGATTATAGAGAACCATGGTGTTGATCCTGATATTGTTGTTGACATTAACCCATTTGAGGATTATTTGGGCAATGATGCGCAATTGAACAAGGCTGTGGAGTATCTTCTTGAGCAGTTGAAGAGTTACAAGCCGCTGCCTGGTGTCCCTGCCGACAGAGTTATGGAATAGCATTGGAATTGAACAGCGCATCCCTTGCGCAAAGGAGTGGTGAATTCCACCCTTAAGTATGACATTAACCCCAAAAGTAAGAGAATAACTTTTGGGGTTAATATTTCATGTCTGATGGGAGTATTTCATTCATAATAGTAACTCAGTACTCCTTCAATACTTTTATTTGTGGCAAAAGTTTCATCTCTTTTGATGCAACAGGTCAAATTATTACTATTTTTGAAGAATAATTTTATTTGCTTTTCCAGTATGAATATTATCAGACATATTCCAAACACAATAACATCATTGAACCTTTTGAGCGGATGCTTTGCCGTTATCCTTTCATTTTCAGGGAATTTTAAGGGCGCTTTGTTCATGATTATAGCATCTGCCGTTTTTGATTTCTGTGACGGCTTTGCCGCAAGGCTTCTCAAGGCTTACTCTCCAATTGGAAAAGAACTTGACTCCTTGGCAGATATGGTCAGTTTCGGACTTGCTCCCGCCACTATTATGTTCAATAAGATGCTGCACTATTTTGGTGAGGATTTCAAGCAGGGTGCCGATCACTTGGCCGGTTTGTTCAATCTTGAGGTAGCAGGTTCTACAGATATATTTTCAAGGATTTTGTCACTGCCGTTCATGGAGGCTTCAGGATATATGATACCGCTTTTGTGTGCCCTTTCCATTGCTGTATTTTCGGGGTTGAGGTTGGCCAAGTTCAATATTGACACACGCCAGACCGAAAACTTCATAGGTCTTGCAACCCCTTCCTGCGCGCTTATTGTGGGATCACTCATATATGCTTGTGAGTCCTATCCGCAGATTGATGCCTTCTTTGCACAAAACGTTTATATTCTTGCTATAGTATCGGTTGTATTGGCTTTGTTGCTTGTATGCGAAATACCAATGTTCTCTTTCAAATTCAAGAGTCTCAGGTGGGCCGACAACAGAATCAAGTTCTCCTTTTTGATTTGTGCTCTTCTTATAGCAGTTGTTCAAACGCTCATCATGGGAGGCTTTTCGCTCTCCATCTGGATTTTTGCCACATTTGTCTGCTATATATTGCTGAATATTTGTGTAGCACTGGTGCCAAAAAGATAGTAAGAATACCTGTAAATATGTTAGGTATTAAGGATGTGTAGCAGGGGCATTCTTCTTGCTTTCCGTATCAACCTTCCAATAGATCCCGATTGAGCCTTTCTGACAAAATGGCAGATTTTTGCGGTTGGTAAATTATTTGAACCAATCCCCTTCAGATATGTTTTTGATTTACTGTCGGGATAACAGCGGCAGTTTGAATTTTAAATATTTTGGAGGATATTATGAATAACAATCAGAATGGATCAAGCGCATTGAAGAGTTTTGCAATCAATTTGAACGAGAGGGCAAAAGAGGGAAAATTGGATCCCGTTATCGGTAGAGATGAAGAGATCAGGAGAGTGCTGCAGATTTTGAGCAGAAGGACAAAGAACAATCCTATTTTGGTTGGAGAGCCTGGAGTTGGCAAAACAGCCATTGCTGAGGGATTGGCACAACGTATCATTCATGGTGATGTTGCGGAGAATCTGAAGGACAAGCAGATTTATTCACTTGATATGGGTGCTCTCATTGCAGGAGCAAAGTATCAGGGCGAGTTCGAAGAGCGTCTGAAAGGTGTTGTAAAGGAGGTTATTGAGAGCAATGGCCAGATTATTCTTTATATAGATGAGATTCATACGCTTGTAGGTGCAGGTAAGAGCAGTGGCGCTATGGATGCTGCAAATATTCTTAAACCTGCTCTTGCGCGCGGAGAGTTGAGGACTGTAGGAGCCACAACACTTGATGAGTACCAGAAATATTTTGAGCAGGACAAGGCCTTGGAGAGACGTTTCCAGATGGTTATGGTAGACGAGCCTACTCCAGCAGAGAGCATTTCAATCCTGAGGGGCCTTAAGGAGAAGTATGAGAACCACCATAAGGTAAAGATTGAGGACGATGCCATTATTGCTGCGGTAGATTTGTCGCACAGATATATTACAAACAGGTTTTTGCCCGACAAGGCAATAGATTTGATTGATGAGGCTGCTTCAAAGTTGCGCCTTGAGATGAACTCTGTGCCCGAGAAGATTGATGAACTCAACAGGAGAATCAAGCAACTTGAGATTGAAAGGGAGGCCATAAAGCGTGAGGGCAAGTCGCCAAAGTTAAATGATATTGTTTCTCAGTTGGATGCATTGCGGGAAGAGAAGAAGGTCTATGACAAGCAATGGAAAGAGGAGAAGTCGCTTTTGGACAATATCCAGAAGAAACGTCTTAAAGTTGAGGAACTTAAGATTGAGGCCGACAATGCGGAGCGAATGGGTGATTATGGTAAGGTTGCGGAGATACGATATGGCAAAATTTCGGCTTTGCAGACCGAAATAGAGGATCTTACAAAGCAGAAGAACCAGAATTCCAATCCGCTTATCAATGAAGAGGTCAACCCGGAGGATATTGCAGAGGTTGTTTCAAAATGGACCGGTATTCCTGTAAAACGTATGCTCCAGAGCGAGAAGGAGAAACTTCTTAACCTTGAGAGTGAACTTCACAAAAGGGTTATAGGCCAGGATGAGGCAATAAAGGCCGTATCTGATGCCGTTAGACGTTCACGTGCCGGGCTTCAGAATGAGAAGAGGCCTTTGGGTTCATTCCTTTTCCTCGGAACAACAGGTGTAGGAAAAACCGAGTTGGCAAAGGCGCTTGCGGAGTTCCTTTTCAATGATGAGAACCTCATGACCCGTATTGATATGAGCGAGTATCAGGAGAGTTTTGCAGTTACACGTCTTGTCGGTGCGCCTCCGGGCTATGTAGGCTACGATGAGGGCGGACAATTGACTGAGGCTGTTAGAAGGAAACCATACTCTGTAGTGCTTTTTGATGAGATTGAGAAGGCGCATCCCGATGTGTTCAACGTCTTGTTGCAGGTACTTGATGATGGCCGTCTGACTGATGGCAAAGGCAGGACTGTGAATTTCAAGAACACAATCCTCATCATGACCAGCAACGTGGGCAGCAATATCATTCAGGATTATATCAATAAACTTACTCTTCCCGACGGTCTGCCCGATGACTCTGCACCTGCATTAGACTCTTCCTCTTCAAGTGAAGATAAGAACACTGTTGGTGACCGTACATCTGTTGATGCAGAAAGGCGCAATGAGATTCTTGAAGAGTGCAAGAGTGCTGTGCTTGAGGTATTGAAAAGGAGTGTAAGGCCTGAATTCCTCAATAGAATTGATGAGGTGATAATGTTTGAGCCGCTTACAAAAGATGACATCAGGGGTATTCTGCAACTGCAGATCAATGCCATTGCATCTCTGCTTCACGAAAAGGGTGTGGAACTCTCATTTACCGGTGCAGCCCTTGACTACTTGTGCTCAAAGGGTTACGACATCTCCTATGGAGCACGTCCGATCAAGCGTCTGCTCCAGAAAGAACTCGTAAACGAACTGGCAACAAAGATCATCAGTGGCGAAATTGCCCGTGACGGCAATATTGTGATAGACGCCAAAGATGGCCGGTTGGTATTTTCAAACAAGGAGTAGCCCGAGAGGGGGAGAGTAATGAATGAAAAAGCGAGGCTGGGTGATTATTCGCCGCAGCCTCGTTCTTTTATTGTTATGGTATTAACCCCTTTAGCAGTTAATTAGTTGGATATGGTCTTCTTCCAATCTCTGTTTACAACCACAGGCGGATGAAGCGGTTCCATAGGCTGCAGTGGCAATACTTGAGATGATACAGCGTCAGGATTTGGTGCATCATTCCGGTTGATGGCATCCCACTCCACAAACTTCTCATAATCATACTCCCAGTCTGGACCATATGCCAGTTTATGGATACGGTAGTAGATTGCCTCACGGGATGGTGCATTGAAGCCTTCGTTATTGTATCGCATAATTGAGTTTACAGTAGGTCTCCAAACACCGTTCAAATATGTTAGGCCGCCTTCAAAAGCACCCAGCCCGTCATATTTATATCGCTCATCAGATATGAATTTTGCCCATCTTACAAGTGTAGGGTCTGCTGTGAAGTCTACATTCTTCCACCATCCCCAATCTGTTTGTTCAGATCTGATTGAATTTGCCTCTTCTTCAGAAATTGTATCTGTATTGTTTGTATACTCATCCGCCAATTTTGCAAAACCGTGGCCGCCTGCTTCATGATGTATCAGACCTTCAAGAAGTTCTGGACCATTGCTGCCTATAGGGAAGTATGATACAGACAGGCCGTTGCTCCAGTCTCCCTCTGTTGATGGGGTATACATATAGCAGGTTCCTGCGTATACATCTGAGTTCATTATTACAATCATTGAAGCCTGTTCCTCATCCATTCTCTCCTCGCCTATGGCCTTTAGTGCATAAGAGTATACAGTATGGTCATCACCGGCAACCCGTGTGTCTTCAATAAAATATCCTTTAAATGCAGTCTCTGTGTGCTGTGAGTAGATTTCATTTTTGGAAACAGCAGTGACCGAGTATACATTGAAGTAGTCACGGAAAGATTTATAAGGCTCTACAGTAAAGAACATTTCCATTACAGAGTGCATTGTTCTGTCATACGTTCCGTCTGCTACAAGACGGTCTGTGTAGGCGTCGCCCATTAAAATTATGTCAATGCCTTTTCCCTTTGTTGCGCTCTGCAACTGTTTTACCTCTCCATCTTTTGAGTAGTCGGTTGATTCATAGAATTGTGGATCTTCTGATGGACCTGTAGGTTCAGGAGGTCCCAATATTTCATAAAGGAATCCTTCCAGATCACGCCAGTCGTAGGTAAGGTTATTGAATATGATATAGCCCTCCTTGTCTACTACACACACTCCAGGAGAAATCCAGGTATGGGCGTTGAACATTTCCGGATTGTTGTCCAGAGTTATATATGGCCACTTTGTGTTGAATGTTTCTGCAAATTTTTTATTTGACTCCACTGTTCCGTCAATAGAGAAGGTTATCACTTCAAGTCCTTTGTTCTTGTAGCCATCGTATAATTTTACAAGTATAGGAGTAAAGTCATATATCCAATTGCACCAGTCAAAGTAGTGGTACAATATAGTGTATTCATTTTCTGAATATACAGAATAATCCAATTCCCCTCCATCAATAGTGCTTTCCCTGAATTTGGGAGCCGGAATTATCAGTCCTTCCTGTGAGAACCCATCTCCGCGCTGATCCAGTATTTCATGCCATTTTGTTGGCCAGGTATCCATTTGCATCAGACATTCAGGCACCTTTCCAGTGAAGTAGTTGCCACGTATAAATATAGTGTTGAGACTCTTCATTTCACTGATGGATTCAGGAATGGCCCCGCTCAGATTATTGTAGGCTACATCAAAATGTTTGATATTTGTAAGATTGCCAATTGTAGCAGGCAACTCCCCACTCAATTGGTTTGAGGAGAGATACAGGGTCTCCAAATTTTTAAGATTGCCTATTGACTCTGGAATTTTGCCTGTAAGATTATTGTTCATGGCACTGAAAACTCTAAGTTCAGTCAAATTGCCAATTGAAGCCGGCAGTTCTCCACTAAATTTATTAATGTCCAGACTCAGGATAATCAACTTCCTTAAATTGCATATGGATTCAGGTATACACCCTGAAAGGTTGTTATTCTCAAGCCATAGCGATGAAAGTTCTGCCAAATTGCCAATGGTTGAAGGTAATTCACCTGAGAGGCTATTGTTTCCCAATGTTATACCCAGAAGATGTACCAGATTGCCTATTGACTCAGGAATTGCTCCTGCAAGATTATTTTCGTAAAGTTGTATATACGAAACCAGGCCTCTATGATTGGTCTCAATTCCATACCACTCACTTACTGGTTTGTCTGAACACCAATTTGTATTATTAGTCCAATTATCACCACCTGTAGCATTATAGAATGCAATTAAAGCCTCACGCTCAATATCCAAAATCTCCCTTAATCCACTCTGCTTAACCGTAATTGTTTGTTCTACGTCTCCTCCCGACAATTTTATTCTCCCTTCCCTGTTATCCTCTTCATCGCATGTCGCTACAGAGAAGCAGAGCGATCTGGTCTCAAGTCCTCTGGTCTCTATCCTGGTTATCCAACTCTTTGCTTCAACTGAAATCTCAACGGCAACATCTACATTTGTATGAATGTCAAACTCAAGATTTCCGCCTTCAACACCAAATTCATATTCGTTTTTTGCCAGAACTATTGCGTCTTTCTGCATTTGTGATATTTCAACGGAGTCTTTTTCTCCAGTTTTTGCATTTGTTATTACAATTGATGCTTTCCGGGAGTCATAACTTGTATTTTCATCAACTTTGTAGTTGAGTGTGTGGGTTGTGAGCCCTTTTGTCTTTACCTCATGAATCCAGTCACAGTCAGGACTCTCAACAGAAAAATCTACATTAGAGCGAACTTCAATTGTCACATCTCCGCCAGATGAATTTAGAATGTGCTCTTTTTGACTTATAATGAGTGCATTGGCTTGAGTTTGGCACACTTTGACTTCTTGAGTTATCGAGCCGTCTGCTGATGTGAAAGTTATTATGGCTTCCCTGTTGTCATACTCTTTGTTCTCTGCAATATCAAAGGTAAGGTAATCTGTTTCAAGCCCTTTGGTCTCAACCTGCGTTATCCATTCGGCTCCAATATTTATTTTGTAATCAACGTTATGGGCAACTTCTACTGTAATATTTCCACCTATGTTGTCAATTTCATATACACTCTTTGCCAGAACGATTGCGTCTTTCTGCAATTGTATTACTTTTACTGTGTCAGAGAGATTGTTTTCTTTGTCTGTAAATATGATTTTTGCTTCACGGTTGTCATACCATTCATTGGCAGAAGCGGTAAACCAGTATGTGTTGGTACTCATTGTTTTGGTCTTGCACTCCTCGAGCCAGATTGGTGAGCCGTCGGGATGAAGGATATTAAAACTTACATCAACGTTGCTTGACACTTCAATGGCAAAGGTCTCGCCCTCTGATTTTGCCATGTATTCATCCTTGTTCAGCACGATTGACGGTGCTTCACCTGCCTGGAAGATTTTTATGGTGTCGCTCAACAAACCTTCGCCAATGATTATTCTGCCTTCACGTTTGTCAGTGCTTTCGTTTTTTGATACTGCAAAGGTGAGAGTTGATGTTTTGAGGGCTTTTGTGCTTACATATTTTATCCAGTCAGAGCATTGCTGGTCAATCTTGTAGGTTACATTTATGTTGGCCTTTACCTCTATGTTTATGTCATTTCCTTCTGCCGGCACCTCAAACGTAGATGCTGTAACAGTGAGCGCATCTTTTTGTTTTTGCGTCACTTTTATTGTTTGCTGTGCAGTTCCAGCCGTTATGTTTATTGAGGCAGAACGGTCATTTGGCTCTGTGTTTGGCTTTGCTGTTATTGTTATGGTTGCAGCACCTGCGTTTCCGCTTGTTGGAGATACACTGCACCAGGCATCGGCACGGTCATTGACCGCCTGTGCGCTCCATGATGTGGATGCGTTGAAAGTTACACTCAAAGTTCCACCGTCTGTTGCAATTACCGGATTGGGGTCCGTTCCCGTTGCCAGTTCAATTTTGTCTGTTGGTTTGGGCACAGGTGTAGGCTCTGTGTTATCTGGTTCGCTCTTTCCGCAAGAGAATGCGATTATTGCTAAAAGCACAAGAAGGAGTGAATTTAAGTGTTTCATAAGACAAGATAGGTTAGTATGGATTGGTCAGCCAATTTTTATGGGTTAATCTTTACAAAGTTAATAAATCTCTCTGATAATCAATGGGCATCAGTATCTGTTCTTGAATAATGAAGTGTGAAAATGTATTGATTTGCCACATGAAATGGCATACGGGTGATGTTTTGTTCCTATTCCGTGTTTCTGCTGATGTTTTGCAACACAAGAAAATTGGTGGTTAATTGAGGCTCTTGGCGCATTGCATGAAGCAAATTTGATGTTTAACCTGTCGGGAAGAGGATATTTCTGTTTGTTAGTTTTATCTAAAATATTAACTTTGTAGAATGTGTGTAGAATTGGGCTTACACTTTTTTACCTATTTGTTGACAATTCTAAATTTTTGTTATATGAATCTTTTTAAGACCATTTCTTTGTTGCTTTTGGCGGGCGTGGTTTCATTGCCTTCATTTGCGCAGAAAAAGAGTAAAAAATCGGAGGAGAAGCCTGAAGGTTATATCTTTACAACTATTAAGGCAAATCCTGTCACTCCTGTAAAGGATCAGAACAGAACTGGTACCTGCTGGTGTTTTTCCGGCATAAGTTTTCTTGAGAGCGAGGCTATAAAGAAGGGTGCGCCTGAAACTTTGGACCTTTCGGAGATGTTTGTGGTTTCAAATGCCTATACCGACAGGGCTGTAAAATTTGTACGCCTCGACAAGTACATGCGTCCGGGGCCAGGAAGTGATTTTGGTGATGTTCTTACAGTTGTAAAGAAGCATGGTCTTGTTCCTAATTCAGCCATGCCGGGCTTGAATTATGGCGAAGATTCTCACGTTCATGGAGAATTGAGCGCCATTGTAACTGCTTATGCAACTGCCATAGCGGGAAATCCCAACAATACCCTTTCAACTGCGTGGGTAAATGGTTTGAACAATATATTGGCTGCATATCTTGGCGAGATTCCTGAAAAATTCAATGTTGATGGAAAAGAGTATACTCCAAAGGCTTATGCGGAGTCATTGGGTTTGAATCCGGACGATTATATATCGCTTACCTCTTTCACACACCATCCTTTTTATGACAAGTTTGTAATTGAGATACCTGATAACTGGAGATGGACTGAGTCATATAATCTTCCATTGGATGAACTTCTTTCGGTTATGGACCACGCAATTGAAAACGGTTATACAATTGCCTGGGCTGCTGACATGAGTGAGAAGTACTGGAATGACAACGGTCTTGCAGTTGTGC
Organism: Bacteroidales bacterium; assembly: GCA_015060245.1. Lineage (GTDB taxonomy): Bacteria > Bacteroidota > Bacteroidia > Bacteroidales > UBA932 > Egerieousia. The sequence goes on from SUYU01000022.1 coordinate 11,383, forward strand.
CTGACGTTGAGGCAAATGAGCGCAGCGGTTCTGACCAGGACAGATGGTTGGGCGTTTCACGTGCCGAGAAAGAGGCTATACTTTACAATATCAATGCTCCCGGCAAAGAGAAGGATATTGACCAGCAGGAGCGTCAGATTGCTTTTGAAAACAAGCAGACTACAGATGACCATGCCATGCATGTTTACGGTATCGCAAAGGACCAGAATGGAACCAAATATTATATGGTAAAGAATTCATGGGGTGAGTTTGGAGACTATAAAGGCCACAATTATGTGTCAGAGACATATATGAAGTACAAGACCATAAACATTGTCTTGAACAAGGCTGCGGTTCCTCAGGAGATTCTTGATAAATTGGGTGTGAAGAGATAATATTCATGCTTCTGTATCCAGTTTGAAACTAAAGTGAAGTCCGTTGAGAATGAAATTTAATTATCAAAAACAAATAAAACACTATAACGATGAAATTTTTAAAGACTATTGCAACTTTTGCTTTGGCAGCAGCGGTAATTGTTCCTGCCAATGCACAGAAAAAAGGTAAGAAAGAGGCAGAGAAGCCTGAAGGTTATGTATTTACTGTTGTAAAAGAGAATCCTGTAACATCAATCAAGAACCAGAGCCGTTCAAGTACTTGCTGGTCATTCTCTGCAATCAGTTTCCTTGAGAGCGAGATTATCAAAAAGGGTGCTGCTGATGCAAATATCGACCTTTCAGAGATGTTCATAGTTTCAAATGCCTATGCCGACAAGGCTGAAAAATTTGTAAGATTGGACGGTAACTTGAACTTCGGTCCCGGATCTGATTTTGGTGATGTAATTGATGTATGGAAAACATACGGTATCGTTCCAGAAAGTGTTATGAAGGGTTTGAACTATGGTACCACTATCCATGCCCACAATGAGTTTGATGCTGTTACAAGAGCATATGTTGATGCAGTTGTAAAGAATCCGAACAACAAATTGTCTACAGCGTGGTTGAACGGTTTCCGTGGCATTGAGGCTGCTTACCTCGGTGAGATTCCTGAGAAATTTGTAGTTGACGGAAAAGAGTATACTCCAAAGAGTTATGCAGAGTCTTTGCAGATCGATCCTAATGATTATATCTCATTGACATCATTCACTCACCATCCTTTCTATACCCAATTTGCAATTGAGGTTCCTGACAACTGGAGATGGACATTGTCATACAACCTTCCTATTGATGAACTTATCCAGGTTATGGATCATGCAATTGAGCAGGGTTATACATTTGCATGGGGTTCTGATGTAAGTGAGAAGGGTTTTACAAGGAATGGACTTTGTATTGTTCCAGATGTAGAGGCCAATGAGCGCAGCGGCTCAGACCAGGACCGTTGGTTGGGAGTAAGCAAAGAGGAGAAACAGGCAATGCTGTACAACTTGAATGCACCTGGTAAAGAGAAAGAGATTACCCAGGAGATGCGTCAGGCGGAGTATGACAACAAACTCACTACTGATGACCATGGTATGCATATTTACGGTATAGCAAAAGACCAGAACGGTACAAAATACTATATGGTAAAGAATTCATGGGGTCCTGTAGGCAAGTATAAGGGTGTATGGTATGCTTCAGAGACATTCGTAAGATACAAGACCATGAATATCCTTATCAACAAGAATGCTCTTCCAAAAGAGATAAAAGCAAAACTTGGCATTAACTAATTCATTTACAGATAGGGCAGGGGGCATGCAATGTCTCTTGCCTTTATTGTATAAACACTTAAAAATATAATCCTATGAAAAGATTCCTTATTGCAGTGGCATCCCTATGTTTTGGAACTGCTATCATGGCGCAGGAGAAGGTTTATACCTATGAGTTCAAGGATGTTAAGGTAAATCCTGCTACATCTGTGAAGAATCAGGCGAGAACAGGTACCTGCTGGTGTTTCTCCACTATCTCATTCCTTGAGTCTGAGTTGCTGAGAATGGGTAAGGGTGAATTTGACTTGTCTGAAATGTATATTGTAAGACAGAACTACAATCGCCGTATGGATGACAACACCATGAGAGCCGGCAAAGGAAATATTGGTGAAGGCAGCCTTGCGCATATGTGTACATACGCAGTAGATAAATTTGGACTCGTACCGCAGGAGGCTTATCCGGGCATCAACTATGATTCAAAGACTCACAACCATACAAGGTTGCAGTCCTATGTAAAAGCAATCTCGGAGCAGGCTGTAGAGAACAAGGAGCGCATTCCTGCCGAGATTAAAGAGGGCCTTTTTGATGCATTTCTTGGCAAAGTTCCGGCTACTTTTGATTATAAAGGAAAGGAGTATACTCCTCAATCTTTCTACAAGAGCCTTGGACTTGACATGAGCAATTATGTTGAGATTACAAGTTTCAACCACCATCCATACTATCAGCAGACTCCGCTTGAGATTCCTGACAACTGGGATCACGCATTGTTCTACAATGTTCCTCTTGATGACCTTGTAAGAATTATGGATTATGCTATTGAGAGCGGTTATACATTCGTATGGGATGGCGACGTAAGTGAGAGATCGTATGATTTCAACCATAACAAGATTGCTTTGAATACCAAAGTTGACCTCAAGGCCGGAAAGGTTTCTGAAAGGGCAGAGGAGATGCCGGTGACTCAGGAGAGCCGTCAGAGAGACTTTGAGAATTATACCACAACCGATGACCACCTTATGCACATCACAGGTATTGCAAAGGATCAGGAGGGTGTAAAATATTATGTTACAAAGAATTCTTGGGGTTATGAGAGAAATGGTACAGGCTATATGCATATGTCGGAGAACTTTGTAAGGGCAAAGACCGTTTCAATCCTTGTTCACAAAAACTCAATTCCTAAAGATATCAAAGCAAAATTGGGAATCAAATAATCTTCCCGACAGTTGCATCCGGTAAAATTAGGGAGACTGACCACAAGGTCACTTGTTAAATGACGAATCCCTGCTTGGAATATGGTCCAGCAGGGATTTGTTATTATTGGTGTAGTGTTGCCTATTTGGTAATGTTGCCAAAGCAGTTCTGATGTGGCAAATTTTACGTGAGCCAATTACGGTATGCAATTGCCGAATGCATGGGTGCGCATCATGAGCCTGGCTATGTGTACAGGAAGCGTTTGATCTTTTGTGTTGCAGTCTTTTCAAACGGAACCTGCTGCTCAACAATCTCAGAGATTTTTGAAGACTTGTTCACCTTGTCATTTACATTCTCTAGCAACTCCTTCTTGATATTGGCCAGTTTTTCGTCGTATGAGAGTTCATTGAACTCCTTCAGTGCCTCTATCTGGTCATAGTTGAAGTATACTTTGGCAATCATCTTGTCATTCTTTCTTACCACTATGCACTCAAGTACAAAATCATTCTCCCTGATGATTGACTCAATCTCTTCGGGGTATATGTTCTCTCCGTTTGCCCCGAGCATCATATTGTCTACCCTGCCTTTGATGTAGATGTTGCCTTTTTTGTCAAGTTTGCCAAGATCTTTTGTGCGGAACCACCCGTCGGGAGTAAATGCTGCCTCTGTACGGAGCGGATCCTTGTAGTAGCCCTGCATAACATTGTCGCCCTTGACCTGAATCTCTCCAATGCCGTTGCTGTTGGCATCTGCTATACGTACCTGCATCTGCTTAAGGATTGGGCCTGTTGTCTGTAGAGGAAACTTGCCGACTGCTCCCGCAAGCAGTGGAGAGCACTCTGTAAGTCCGTAACCTATGGCGTATGGGAACTTTGCATCTTTTAGGAACCGTTCAACAGATGCATCAAGTTTTGCTCCGCCTATTCCAAAGAAACGGAGTCTGCCACCGAACATCTCCACCAGTTTCTTGCCTGCAACCATGTGGAGCAGCCTCCTGACGGGCCCTATAGAGTATACAAATTGCATGAACCAGTTCTTTGTAAACATAGGACGTACCTTGTTCTTGTATATCTTTTCAACAATTAGAGGTACACTCAACATGATTGATGGCCTTATATTCTTGAGTGCCGGCATAAGCAATGATGGAGTAGGGGCACCGTCGAGGTAATATACCGATGAACCCTCTGTCATTGGGTAGATCATGCCTATAGTACACTCATATGCATGCGACAATGGCAGTATTGACAAAAATACATCATTCTGGTCTACCGGATAGAGTTCATAAATCATCTTAAGGTTGGCGACAATATTCCTGTGGGTAAGTATAACGCCTTTTGACTGGCCTGATGTGCCCGATGTATAGATGATTGATGCAGTATCATCCTGTTTGGGCTCCCTGTGTGGAACCTGTGCCGGTTGCGGCTCTATCAAATCAGTATTGTCGAGGTTATTGTCTGAAGGAACTTTTAGAATCTCAAGAGTGTCGAGGCAAATTATAAATTCAAGCCTCTCCCTCATTGCATCGGAGAGTTTGTAAATCAACCTTTTTGAAATTATGATTGCCTTGCATTCGGAGTGCTCAAGTATGTTTGCTATTTCAAATGCTGTAAAGTCAGGAAGCAGCGGAACTATGATTCTTGCGGAGGTTGTTGCTGCCATATAGGCAACCGGCCAGTTTGGCATACTGCCGCCAAGGAGCGCTATTTTTGCGCCATCCTTTATTCCATTCTCGTCAAAGGTCTTTACAAGGTCCTTGACTCTTTGACCGAACTCCTTGAAAGTAAGGCTTTCCCCTTTGATTATTGAGTATGCCTTGTTATCTGCAAATGCAGAAATGGAGTATTTGAAGTAGTCAGCAAGTGTCTTTGGTGTAAACTCTTTTTTCATGGTTAAAACTCTGGAATCACAAATATAATCATAATGCTTCTATTATTGGCCGGATTTTTGTTAATTTTACTAATTTTGCAACCAATTTGGAGGGTATGTTCAACTGCATTAAGGAATATTACAGAAGGAAACGTATTGCTGCATCTGCGGGCAAGACAGAGGGCAACTTTACAAACTTGCGTTTTGTGGAGTCGGTCTCATTTGCATGCTCCATAGCATCGGTTGAAGAGATATCTGCCGTAGTGGAGATATACAAGTTCCTGGAGTGGAAGGGTGTAAAGATCAAAGCACTTGCAATAGAGACCAGGAAGGGTATACTTGAAAAATCTGGCGATTTGGAGCAACTCCAGTCGCTCGATGGTGTTGAAATAGTTCCTTTCACAGATTTGGATTGGATAGGTGATTTAAAGGAGGGTGCAGCAACAGAGTTTTTTGACCATAAGAGCAATCTTCATATAAATTTCAACAATTCACACTGTTTCACGCTCCTGCGTGTGGCCCAGAGGATAAAGGCTGATTTGACAATTGGCATGCAGAATAGTGTGAACATACCGTTCAATTTTGTTGTTGCAGGAAAAGATGGGGAACTGCTTTCAAATATCGATTATTTGAATCAGATTTTTCACTATCTGAAGATTATTAACAAGGATGTCAGGAGTGTGGAGTAATGAGCAACGGAGATTTTTTCAGTGATTCGTTTGATGAGGCAGGATCTGCCGGTGGATTGGAACATGCCTTGGAGCAGTTCAAGGCGTCTTGTGCCGATGGTACAGAGGGAAGCCTCATTTTCTCAGAGGATGAATTCCTTTACATAATAGACCATTTCATAAATAATGATGATGAGGCAATGGTGTTGAAAGCCAGTGAACTGGCCTTCGCACAGCACTCATATTCCTCTGAACTTCTTGTTAGGTTGGCAGATTCGCTTATGATTACCGGGAATCTGGAGCGTGCACTCTTTATACTTGATGAGTATAAAGATTCGTTTCCTCAAAATCCCGATATTCTGCTTCTTTATGCAAAAGCCCATATAAAGGACGGACGGTTTGACGCGGCAAGGGAGATTGTGAGCGGTATCCTTTCCAACGAGCAACCCTCTCCGGAGTTGGCCGAATCCATTGCAGCCTTGGCCCAGGACTGCATTGATGTCTCAAATTTTGAACAGGCACTCAAATATCTGCTTGAGGCCGACAGAATGTCTGCCCTCCCTGTAGAGTACAGCAGCGACATAGCCTTCTGCTATGAGCGGCTCGATGATCTTGAAAGAGCAATCCATTTCTACAACAAATACCTTGACTCCGACCCGTTCAATGACAATGTCTGGTTCAATCTGGGCACCATCTACGCAAAACTTACCCAGTTTGAGAAATCGATTGAGGCTTTTGAGTATTCGCTTGCTCTCAATGGCAATAACTCCTCTTCTTTATACAATCTTGCGGTTGTGTACCTTAATCTTGAACGCTTCAGGGAGTCTGCCGATACTTTTGCAAAATTCAATGAGTGTGAAGAGGATAATCTGTCGGGAATAATAGGGTTGGCCAATGCGCAACTTGGCTTGAATGACTATAAAGGGGCTTGTGAGAGTTTCAGAAGAGCATATTACCTCGATAACAACTGTCAGGAGGCAATGTTGGGTATTACTGCTGTAATGGCAATAATTGATTATAATGAGGGCAACCGCAACAGTTTCTTCATGAGGCTTGAAGAGATTGTAAAGAGGGATTCTACCTGGATAGGCACAATTTATAAAGTGATGCCGCAACTTATTTCAGACAAGGAGTTCATGAATTTCATTGATAAAGTAAAAAAGAACTGATACAAACTAAAAACTATTTGATATGGCAAATTTTCTAAAATATATTTCAGTAGCATTCAAGGGTATGTGCATGGGGGCCGCTGATGTAATTCCCGGAGTAAGTGGTGGTACAATAGCATTCCTTATGGGAATTTACCAGGAACTCATTGATTCCATCAAATCTGTAAGTTCGGCTAACCTCAAACTCTTTTTCAAGGGCAAATTTGTAGAGTTCTGGAGGGCAATAAACGGAACGTTCCTTGTCTCTTTGTTTTTGGGTATACTCATAAGTGTATTCTCTTTGGCGCGTCTGATGAAGTATCTTCTTGAATTCCACCCTATACCATTGTGGAGTTTCTTTTTTGGACTTATACTCGCATCTTCGGTTGTAATTCTGCGCCAACTTGACAAATGGTCACTTAGAAACGTAATTTCTCTGATTGTAGGAATAGTTTGTGCGGCATATATATGCCTTGTCTCACCAAGCCAGACCCCCGATGAATACTGGTTCATCTTTCTTTCTGGCGCCATTGCCATATGTGCAATGATTCTGCCCGGTATTTCAGGTAGTTTCATTCTCCTTCTGCTTGGGAAATACCATTTTGTAATGTCGGCAGTGACCGAACTGAATATTCCGGTATTGTGCGTATTTGCTGCTGGTGCAGTTATAGGAATCTTGAGTTTTTCACATCTTTTGAGTTGGTTGCTCAAAAAATTCTATATGGCAACAATTGCGCTTCTTTCCGGCTTCATGATTGGTTCACTTATAAAGGTCTGGCCCTGGAAAGAGCAGGTAGTTGCCGGTGCTGCCGGAAGCAGTGATGCCATAATGGTAGCCCAACTTGCAGAAGAGGGGGCTCCATTGGTTGATTTTCCGGTCTTCCCAGGTAAATTTGAGATGATTACAGGTGCCTCTGCACATGTTTGGGAAGCTCTAATTTTTGCGTTAATAGGAGTTGCTGTGGTGGTAGTAATTGAAGTTGCCTCGCACAGAAAAGAGGCCGCAAAATAGAGACTCAATCCCTCAATTATACTACTGATTAAACACAAAATTACCCCAAAAGCTCTATGAATACTTTTGGGGTTTTCCTTTATGTATTGCTATCGGGTTGAACCAAAGTAGAGCAATACAAGTCCAATGAGTATAAGAACCAGATCAAAAGCCTTGGCTTTGAGATTCTTCTCCTTAAATAGAAGTGCTCCTGCGGTAAAGGAGATTACTACGCTTCCTCTCCTTATCATGGAGATTACAGCAATAAGGGCAGTGTCGTCGGAAAGGGCATAGAAATATGCAAAGTCTGCAATTGAAATGAAAATTGATATAAGAGGTATCCACCAACTCCATTTGAAGGCAGATTTGTTCAGTCGGCTCATGATTGCAAGTATTGTTCCCATGATTGCAACCTGATATATATTGAACCAACTCTGTACAAAGAGCGGCGGCAACTGCTTCATGATGAATTTGTCATACAGTCCGCTTGCTGCCCCCATTATTACCGCACCAAAGAGAATGAAGACCCATTTGTTGCTCTTGAAATCTATTCCCTCTTTCTTTCCCGACAGACTCAGCAAAAAGAGACTCAGCAGTGAAATTATTACGCCTCCCCACTGAAGCAGGTTCAATTTCTCGCTGAAGAGCAATACTGCTCCAATAAGGACAAGAACAGGCCTTGTGGCATTAATAGGGCCTGTAATTGTTATAGGAAGGTGTTTGAGCGCAAAGTATCCCATAATCCAGGAACTCAATACAATGAAAGCCTTTGCTATAACAAGAAGATGCGCTTTTAATGGTAGTACATTGGCATTGTCTCCATAACCGGAAGAGAGGGCCGCATTGAAGATGCTTCCTTCAACACTGTGTGGAGAGAGTTTTGACACAATGATGAATGGCATAAAAATCAATGCACAAAACATTGTGTTGCAGAACAATACTGCCAGAACATTATTGCCGGTCAGTGACTTTTTCTTTGCCACATCATACAATCCCAAAAACGCTGCTGAAACAAATGCCAGAAATACCCACATGTAAAATTTCTTAAATTTTTAAGTACAAGTAAAATGCAGGCGCGAAGATACGTCAACAATCTAATATGTGTTGAAGTTTTAGTAAAATTCGTGGAAAATTAGTCCAATATGGTTTCCTATATATGAAAAGCACTGTGGGTTTATCGTGGCTGTGCATATTTTTACTTGTTATCCGGGGAAAATTAAAAAAATCAGTTTTTTTATAGTTAATCGGTAAGGTTTGCGTTTTTATGACATAATAAGGTGTAAACGGATTAATAAACACTTTAAAAATTAATGTCATGAAAAAATTCTTTTTTACAGCAGCAGTTGTTTTAGTTTCTCTATTCTGTATCTCTGCAAACGCCGAAAACAGAGGTTCTGTACAAGTTGAAAATTATCTCTCTTCAGTTACCGCAAACATTGCGGGAGTAGGAGAGGAGATTGGTTGTGAGACAAAAACTCTTGTGGTTGTGTACAATCTTATGCCCCAAAAAGTGAAGGATATGTGTGTTGCAGCCTATAAGGAGATTGCCCCAAGAATTGAGAAAAACGGCATGAAGAGTTTCAAGTATGGTGATGTTGCCATTACACCGGTAAAGAACTCCAATGGCGGAACAGATCTGAAATTCTCTTATCAGGGACATTCTCTTGTAGTAAACAACTACAGCAGAATGGAGTTTGATGCAATCTTTGGATTTTAAGGCCATGCGTTTGCTATTTACGCTTGTTTCAATGCTGTTGTTCGCCGGATGCAGCAACAGCATTGAATCCTCTCAAATAAGGGAAGGGGATATAGTATTCATTGAAGGGCAATCTTCGCAGGCCCCATATATAAAGACCGGGACAATGTCAAGATGGAGTCATTGCGGTATTATTGTAGATACCCCTAACGGGTTACAGGTGCTGGAGGCATCAAAGAGAGTGCGTCTAACACCTTATGAAAAATTCATCAGTTGGGCTAAAAATGGAAATTACTGTGTAAAGAGACCGCAGAAAGGAATTTCAGGAAAGATCAAATACGGCAAATATCTTGGAATGCCATATGATTTGCAGTTCAAGTTTGATAATGGAAAGATGTATTGTTCTGAACTGGTTTGGCTTATCTATAAGGATAATGGCATTGAACTTTGCAAACCCAGAAAGGTGTCAAGTTATATATTTGCAAATATCCCCAAAGTTAAAGACATGATGAAAGCCAGGGGGATTTCAAAAGACCAATATGTTGTTGCGCCGGCAGATTTGCATAAAGCGTTATAGCATAAGAGAAAAATACAGCCGTCTGACCACATTCGGAGACCCGCAGAAAAAGCATTTTTTTAAGCATATCAATGATAATCTTCACAAAGATATGAAAATCAATTCATTGCAAGGATTTTATCATACTAAATGTCCACCTCGCCGAATTTGGTAGATATGATGATAAGTGTATGGCGGGTATGGTGGCATCCGAGCAATAACCAAAAATTGAGTTTATTGAAGAACGTCCTGGAGTTCAGAAAATAGGCGATGCTAATAGCACAAACAACCCCGCTTCATCAATAAACTCAATATCTGTAACAACGTTATTGAAATTGTTTAGATTCAAAAGGGAAACAGTAGTCAATTATATCAAAAGGTGTATACCCTTTACACTATCTATCCTGTTATTATTATTTCGTATGTGAGAAGAATTCTTTTAAGAGTTCCGGAGTACATTCAATTGCGTCACCACCATGTTTTTGGTCAGGACAGTATTTATATTTGATATTCACACCTTGTTTCACAAGTTCCTCCACTCGGGAGGTGCAGTCCCCCTCGCTTGCCGTACTGAAAAAATACATTGGAATGCTCACCGGACGAGGGCTGGAACACGACATTGATATTGCAGCGGCAAATACGTCCGGGTGCATTTCGGCATAATCCCAAGCACCACGACCACCGTCAGATGACCCTGTTACGTAAATTCTGTTGGTGTCAATAAGTCCCTTATCTGCATAATCATCAATGATGTGCTTCACATCATCATAGCAATCTGTCCACTTAATGGTTTCCGGCAGGTTTGCTTTATAGCATACAGGGAACAGAGCAATGGCTTTAGTCCCGCTCTCTTTCAAATATTGCAGAATATATTCGTCGGCATCACAACAATCAAAATGATTGGGGTGATAGAAGATATCGTGTTTTGGACGATCATGCACTCCACCATGAAGCCAAAGCCATAAAATCGCTTTGCCAGGCTTGTCGGAATTTACATACACTACTTTGCAAGGCACATTATAAGTAAATTCTCCTTCAGGTAAAATCACTTCACTTTTTTTCTCGTTGCATTTGTTGTTGCCACACGCTACCAATAGTAACGCCACAGTTACAAAATAAAGATACCTCATAATATTGCGCAAGTTTTTTAATATTTCGATAAAAGGTTAATATTCCCTACAAAATTAAAGAATTATTATAAATCCTGTATAATCCTGGACAATCCTATAAAGTGGTTTGAAGAATTTTTTGACCGGGCGGCGTGTGAATGTCCACATTACCTGAATGTGTCCGGTCCGGCAGGCGTGAGGTGTTCGGAATGCAAACAAAAAAGGCTCCAGAACATATTCTGAAGCCTTTTCCGTGACCCGCCAGGGGATCGAACCCTGGACCCCAACATTAAGAGTGTCGTGCTCTACCAGCTGAGCTAGCGAGTCTGGTTTCGGGATGCAAATGTAGAGATAATTTTTAAAACTGCAAAAAATATTTAGTTTTTTATTGAAAAAATTGATGCTGATTACCGCGTATGGCTAATTATTCAATTTTGGGGGATTTTAATTAGTCTTTTCTTCATCTAATCCTAATGCAAATATTTCAATTGTCACGATAGATTGTGTATTTAAGATAGGAAACAATCCCGCTTTACTGACTATTGAAAGATTATCTGTTGGTGTAACTATTGAATTTACCCTCTTAAATTATCCATTTTCTATTATAGTGCAAAAAAACAAAAATAAATTTTTTTAAAATAAAAAAACTACTTATCTTTGCATCCGCTTCGGAAACGAAGTAGGGACTGGTTCGGTAGCTCAGCTGGATAGAGCAACAGCCTTCTAAGCTGTGGGTCTTGGGTTCGAATCCCAACCGAATCACATCAATCGCCCTCTCAGACATCTGGGAGGGCGATTTTGTTTAACTTGTTAAACATTTGTTAAACCGGAATGGGATTATCTTACATTTTTAGCTACAAATAATCAGTTATTTCGAACTTTTAATCGAGATAAAATCATAACTTTGTGTATTATGCATAATTAATGCAATACCTAAAAAGGGTTACAACATAAAGACATAATATATGAGACTTCAGTTCAATAACATAAACATTGTAGAGCAGGCTGACATTAAGCTTGATGGACTTACCGTTATTGCAGGTGAGAACGGATCTGGCAAAAGTACTGTAGGAAAACTATTGTTTTCCACTGTCAAGGCTGTTTCAAATCTCAATAGCGTAAAGCAGGACTACAAGCAGAAGACCATAACAAAATATGTCGAGTCAA
>SUYU01000010.1 GCA_015060245.1 Bacteroidales bacterium
AAATTAAATTTCGGTCTGGTTAAAACAGAGTAATACTCCGCCAAAATATCATCATTATAAATTGGTGTAATGTCTCCCAGAATCAAGTGCTGCATCAATTGCACAGTGCTTGTATTCTTAAAACGGGACAGTAGCGCTGATACAATCACATTGGTGTCAATAACTGCATAGATTTTCATATTACTCTCCCCTTCTCGTCAATCTTATCTCCTCATTAATCTCCTCAAGACTCATTCCCGCAACGCCATTTTCTTGTGCAATTGCTCTAAGTTTGTGAAATGCGGCAAGTCCTTTTGCCCGGATTTCTTCTTCTGATTCTGTGCGCAACTCAAACGGAATACGCTGCTCCCGCACTGCGGCCTTCATAAAAATTGTCACTGCTGCTGAATTGCTCAAGCCTATTTCATTGCATAGTTCATCAAAGCTCTTTTTCAGTTTATCATCTACCCTAATTGATATAGTTGACTGTCCCATAATTATTATATTTTGTATTGCAAATATATTACATTGTATCAACAAATACAATACATATATGTTTAAAATAGGGTTATCAAATAAATAATTCACTCCACATACGCCAGCGTGGCGATATAGACCTTGCAGTCATAATGGGCGAGCAGCAGGTTGGCGCAGGCATCGAGGGTTGCGCCTGAAGTGAGGACATCATCGATGAGCAGGATTCTTTTGCCGTTGAGATCATACTTTGCCATAGAAGCAGGATTGAGCCTGAAGGCGCGGCTCACACTCTCCCATCTGCCGAGCCTGTCCTTATGCGTCTGGGTTTGGGTAAAGATCCGGCGCTGGAGCAGGTCTGTAACTATTTTGGGAGATTTTGCCCTTTCACACCTCCTTTTAATGGAATTTTCCGCCAAACCACACCCCGGCATATCCGCAACATCTTCTGCTCCATGCGCAGCATCACTTCGGGAGATGATACCCTTTACCACGCCCCTTGCAATGATTTCAGACTGGTTGTAGCCTCTGAGCCACTGCTTGCGCCAATGGAGCGGAACGGGTATTATGCAGTCTGTCGGGAAGGGTATTCTGGAACCCAGCATCTGCCCCATCCACAAACCGGCCTTTACATTTGAACGGTATTTGAGCGAGTGGACAAGTTTTTTATAGGAATCTGTATAATAAAAAAGTGAGCATACCCCCTCAATACGGGCACGGCCCCAGAATGAGCGCTCAGCGGGATTCTCTTCAATTTTCCAGAAATAGGTCAGCGGCAACTGGGCATAGCACTCCAGACAGAGAAACTTTTCATTCAACATCAACTCCCTGCCACAAACCTCACAACACCGCGGAAACAGCAGATCTGCTACCGCCCTCCAGAGTTTAAGAACCATAATGAACAATTTTTGGGGTAAGAAGCGCAGTGCACTACCTCTGTGCGACGTCCTCACCCTTCTTGAGTGCCTTTTTCAACCTGAATTTCTCCTCTTTGCCATGCCACAGACGCTTGAGATTGCTCAAATGGGTAAGCCAGATGGTTACACCCACAACTATGCTGAATATCTTTATTGCAAGGGTCTCTTTAGGATCGAGCCACAAGGCAAAGAGCGAGTTTACAAGAAAAGGGAAACAGGTAACCGCTGCAATTACGCTTACAGAGATATACCTTGTAAAGAAAAATACCACAAGAAATATTGCCGTACAAATAAGCACAGCAAAGGGGTGTATTGCAAGAAGCACTCCACAAAGGGTTGCCACGCCCTTGCCGCCTCTGAAGTTGTGGTAAACCGGAAATATATGCCCCAAAATTGCAGCCAGTCCAAACACAATCTGTGTTATTACAAAACTGTTGGTTTCGGGCTTGAAAGGGAAGAAGAATACAAGCGAAGCCGCCGCCACACCCTTGAGCAGGTCAAATACCAGAACAACGAGCCCCATCTTCCAGCCGAGTATTCGCTGGGTGTTGTTTGCCCCGGGATTCAGGCTGCCGTACTTGCGCACATCAATGCCGTAAATGGCCTTTCCAAGCAGAATAGAACTTGAAATTGAACCTATCAGGTAGGCAAGCAAAATGAATATTATATAGGCAACAATGCCTTCAGGGGGTAGCATTCAAAATATTTTATTATGTAAAGGTATAACTTTTTTATCTTTGCACAACTTATAAATCGCCTATTTTTTATTTCGCCCGTATTTGAGAGGTATTATGGAGAATTATTTGAAAATAGAACAGAAGTTGGGATTTGACAAGATAAAGGAGTCCCTTGCATTGAGGTGTTCCACCAATTATGCAAAGGAGCGTATTGGGCGTGAGAAGTTTTCTGTAAATCCGCAGGCTATAGAGAAGAGGCTTGCCCTTACTGATGAAATGAGGCTCATATGCATGTTTGAGCCCTCTTTTCCATCTGAAGGGTATATCGACAGCATTGAGTACCTAAGGCCTTTGGAGACCCCTTCTTCTGTACTTACCGTTGAGAACATGAGGAGGCTCCAGACCTTTCTGGAGAATTTGCGCTCCATACTCTCATTCTTCGGCAAATGCAAGCCGGAACAGTATCCTAATCTTAAAAAGATGGCGGAACCCATCCTCTATTTTCCGGAGATTGGCCGCAGGCTCGACCTTATCCTCGACCGGAACGGCGATATAAGGGAGAATGCCTCACCCGAACTCTTTACCATCTGCCGGAGCATAAAGGAGAAGGAAAATTCAATTTCAAGAAAGATCCAGTCAATCCTCCGCAAGGCCCAGGAGGAGGGTATTGCAGATGAAGATGCAACCGTTTCGGTAAGGGACGGCCGTATGCTCATTCCTGTGGCAAGCGGCAACAAGAGGAAACTTCAGGGATTTGTTTACGATGAGTCGGCAACAGGCAAGACTGTATACATAGAGCCAGCAGCAGTCGTAGAACTGAACAACGAGGTAAAGGAACTCTATTTTGCAAAACAGAGGGAGATCTACAGAATATTGAGGGAGTTCTCTGACTTCTTGAGACCCTACCTTCCGGAACTCATTGCCGGTGCAAGATTTATTGGCGAGATAGATTTCATAAGGGCAAAGGGTTACCTTGCCATGCAGATGGAGGCAGGAAAGCCCATACTTTCGCAAGAGAACGAACTTAAGATAATAAAGGGACGCCACCCTATACTGGAGGCAGCCCTAAAGAGGGAAAAGAAGGAGATTGTTCCGCTTACCCTTACACTCACTCCCCAAAAACATATACTTGTAATATCGGGCCCCAATGCCGGAGGCAAATCTGTATGCCTCAAGACTGTGGGCATACTCCAATATATGCTCCAATGGGGATTGCTGGTACCCGCATCGGAGGTGAGCGAATTCAGGTTGTTCGAGAATATATTCATTGACATAGGAGACGAGCAGTCTATTGAGAATGACTTGAGCACATACAGTTCTCACCTTACCAACATGAAGGAACTTGTATCGCAGGCCAACGGCAATACACTTGTGCTTATTGATGAGTTCGGCTCGGGAACCGAGCCTGCAGCGGGTGGAGCAATTGCCGAAACCATTCTTGCGAACATTGAGAAGAAGGGTGTCTATGGTATAATAACTACCCACTATACAAACCTCAAACTCTACGCAAGCAACAGTACAGGAGCCATCAACGGAGCAATGCTCTTTGACACTGCCAACATCAAACCCCTGTACAAACTGGAGGTTGGTCTGCCGGGCAACTCCTTTGCCTTTGAACTGGCCCGCAAGATCGGTCTGCCTGAATCAATTATAAAGGAGGCAGAGCAGCGCGCCGGAACCTCTTTTGTTGACATGGAGAAGCAACTTCGCAAAATCTCAAGAAACCGCCGTCAACTTGATGAGAAACTGCTCAAGATAAAACATACCGACAAGACCCTTGAGAACATTACAGAGCGTTATCAGAAGGAGTTGGAGGAGATCCAGAGTTCAAAGAAACAGATAATCGCCCAGGCCAAGGAGGAGGCGCAGGAGATTCTCCAGCAGGCCAACAGGCAGATTGAAGCAACCATCAGGAACATCAAGGAGGCACAGGCAGAGAAAGAGCGCACCAAACAGGCCCGCAAGGAACTTGAGGAGTTCAACAAATCCCTCAAGGAGGGTTCCGACAGCGAGTCTGACAAAAAGATTGCCGCAAAGATGCAGCAACTCATCGAGCGCAAGAAGCGCAAGGAGGAGCGCAAGAGAGAGGCCGGCAAACGTAAAGGAGAGAATGGCGGCACACAGGAGGGCTCAATGGAGCCTGCAGCAGACAACGCCTCAAACAAGAGCCTCCAGGAGGAGAACAGGCCACTGGCAGTTGGAGACAAGGTGCGTGTGAAGGGCAACGGCCTTACCGGCGAAGTTATGCAGATTGGAGGAAACAGTGTAACCATTTCTGTCGGGAATATAATGAGCAAGATGGGCAAAGATGCAGTTGAACGCATCTCGAACAGGGAATTTGGAAAAGCAATGGCAGCACAGCCCAAACAGATGAGCGGCCACAGTGCGAGCCTGAGCGAAAGGAAACTGAATTTCAAACCGAGCATAGATGTCAGGGGCGAGAGGCTTATGGATGCCCTGGATATTGTAGGCAGGTTCATTGATGATGCCCTCATGGTTGGAATGGACCAGGTGAAGATTCTTCACGGAAAGGGCAATGGTATCCTCAAAGAGGAACTGCGCAAATATATAAAGACCATTCCGGGAGTGGAGTCGTGCAGGGATGAGGATATAAGGTTTGGTGGCTCCGGCATAACAGTTGTAACATTTACAGAGTGATTTTGCGCCCGCAATTAAAAACAGGAAAACAAAAAACAGACACAAACGGATTTATAACATACAACCGGAACAGAGAGTCATGAAACAGATAAATTTTAAAAATGCCCTTATAATGGCATTCGCAGCCCTTCTATTGCAGGCGTGTTCAAGCGGTCCTAAACCCGAAGATACCGCTACAGAGTTCTTGAAAGCCTATTTTTCTACCGACTATGCCAAAGCGGCAGAGTTCTGCACCCCTGAGTTGGGGAAAGACCTCACAGATGCTGTCAAGGAGTTGGAGAGCCTCTCGCCGGAGGTCAAGGAACTCATGAAGAGACATACCCGCAACTATACTCCACAGATTGGACTCGTGGAGGGGAGCAAGGAGAGCGACACAGTTATAGTAAGTTACACCATTGTAAACTTGCCACAGGCCGACTCCATTTCTACCGGAGGTGAAGCGGTCATTGAAAAACAACTCTCACTTGTAAAAGTTGAAGAGGGATGGAGAGTTGCAGCCCTAAACAACAACAGATAGGTCAGAACAGCAGCATATAGGTGACCATTCCTGCAATATAACCCAGGAATGCTCTCCATGTTATGTTTTTCATATACCACCCAAAGGATATTCTGGTCATGCCCATTGCCACAACACCTGCTGCCGAACCTATAATGAGAAGGCTTCCGCCGACTCCGGCACAATAGGCAAGCAGTTCCCAAAATATTCCGTTCTGAACAAATGCTGCCGCATAGGTGCCGGCCTCAACCACTACCGGATCTGCCAACGGATACATTCCCATGGCAGCAGCCACCAAAGGCACATTGTCAATAATGGAAGAAAGGACTCCTATTATACCTGTTACCAAATAAACATTCTGGGTCATTGAGTCAAGTTTTCCAGCCAACTCTTTCAACAGACCCTGTTCCTGAAGTGCCCCTACCGCCATAAGGATTCCAAAAAAGAAGAGTACGGTAGGTATATCAACAACCTTTATAACCTTTGGAATACGTAGTTTATTGCTCTCGCTTATCTCCTTATGCTTCGTATACATTATCTCTGTTATAAGCCACAAAAGTCCCATTACAAAGAGAACTCCCATAAATGGTGGCAAGCCGGTAAGGGCCTTGAAAACAGGTACCGAAACAAGACCAAGAACTCCAACTGCCGATATTATGGCCTTTTCAATCCTCGTAACCTGCGGATAGAGTCTCTCGCCCTCTTCAAAAGCCCCGGCATTAGGGTCATCCAATGCATTGCCGCTTATCTTGCCCAAAGACAAAAGCAAAGGTACCACCAGAGAGACTATACTTGGCAAAATAAGATGCGGGATTATTGCCTCCGATGTAACATTACCCTTTACCCACAGCATAATTGTGGTAACATCTCCAATAGGCGACCATGCGCCACCTGCATTTGCAGCCAGCACTATCATTGAGGCAAACCACAATCTTACGGTAGGATCCTGTATCAATTTGTACATTATGGCTATCATAATGATGGTTGTTGTCATATTGTCAAGGGTAGCCGACATAAAGAATGTGAGCGCAGAGAGTATGAGCAACAACAATTTTCTGTTCTTTGCCTTAATTATATGGGCGACAAGTGAAAAACCGCCATAGCGGTCAACCATCTCCACAACCACCATTGCTCCAAAGATAAAACATACAATTGACGAAACCTCTCCCAACTGATGAAGGATCTGCACAGGAGCAGATTCCGGCGCAATCAGCGCATACAAAACCCACAAGCATGTTGTTATCAAAAGGGCAACAGCCGCCTTATTTACTTTTGTGATATGCTCCATTGCAATGGCCAAGTACCCCACAATGAAGAGAATAATCATTGAAATTTCCATATCTGATTAATTTGGTGTAATCTATTTAATAAAACGGCACGAAGTTATACGCAATTTGTTACAAAAATATTAAATCCAACATTTATTTGTTCCTATCTTTGCCGGATGAAATTTTTTGACACTCATATCCACAGCACCTTTTCGCCCGACAGCAGGGCCTCCATTGAACAATATGCAATTGCCGCCAACCATACGGGAGTTGCCGCAATTACAATTACTGACCACCTTGACATTGACGCCCCACTGAGGGAGTGTGACAAGGAGAATCTCTTTCTCTTTGATCCGGTTGAACGCAACAAGGAGATTGACCGCGTAAAGGAGATATATGGAACAACCATTTACAAGGGTATTGAAGTAGGATTGCAGCCCCATTGTCTTGAAGAGATAAAGGAGTTCACAGGCCGATACAAGTTTGATTCGGTAATCGCATCGCTCCACTTCATTGACCGGGAAGACCCCTATTTTGGAGACTACTACACTGGCAAAAGTGCCAAAGAGGCCTACGGCCACGCATACGAAGTGATGTACAGAACCGCTGTAGAGTATGGAGATTTTGACATTCTGGGCCACTTTGACTACATTGCCCGCTATGCGCCATATCCTGTAAAGGATATTACCTACAGGGAGTATTCAGATGCCCTTGACCCGCTGTTGCGTTTTCTTGCCCAGGAGGGAAAGGCCCTTGAGATAAATACCAAGACTTACAGGGAGCATAACGGATACACTCCTGCCCTTGATACAGACATTCTCAAACGCTTCAGGGAGTTGGGCGGAGAGTGCATAAGCCTCGGTTCAGATTCGCATGAAGAGACACGTCTTGCCGAGAACTTTGAAAAGTTTGCCGCTATAATAAAAGAGTGCGGCTTCTCAAGACTTGTATACTTCAAGGAGAGAAAACCGCAGTTCTATAACATTGACTGAATATGACGGGGGCCGCTACTGCTTTGATTTGGACTTGGCCTTCTGTTTTGCCAGATCCTCTTTCTTGTGGTAGAGGCCGTCCTTGCCCTTTTTATACTCCTTGCCACGGCCTATAGCCTTAAGGTAGGCAATATATTGCTGTTCGTCAAGGACCTCCTTCATGGCAACCACATTCTTCTCTACCCATTTGCCCTGAACAGCCCTGTATGTATCGGGACTCTGCATACCCATGCCCCTCATCCTCTCAATATCATCAAACATGCATTTGTAGTTATGATTGAGTATTGAATCAACATAGAATGTCTGGGTTGGAGTAAGTTCAAGCAAAGTTTCCCAATGCTCAACCTCTGTTGCCGCCACCTGTTCAGGTCTCTTTTCGGGTTGCTCCTGTGCTGTTGCAACAACTGCGCTCAAGGTGAAAAGGGCGCAAAAAATGAATTTATATAACTTGTCCATAAGAGTTTGTCTTTATTTGTCAATTATAAATAGTATATTTGTGGTAATCCGTCATTCACCGGCGGACTACAAAGTTAATTAAAATTATGCAATTATAAAACTATTTGAAAATCAACATGAATATGCTGAAAGGAACAAAATTTCTGACACTTCTTGCTGCGCTTCTTCTCATGAACGCGGCAAACGCCTTTGCCTGCACCAACATTCTTGTAACAAAAGGGGCCAGCAAAGACGGCTCGGTAATGGTAACATATGCGGCAGATGCCCACACTTTATACGGTGAGTTGTACCACACTCCGGCAGGACTCTTTCCAAAGGGGAGTATCCTCAAGGTCTTTGAGTGGGATACCGGAAAATTTATGGGAGAGATTGCCCAGATTGAGAAGACCTTCTCAACCATGGGAAACATGAATGAGCACCAGTTGATTATAACAGAGACCACTTTTGGCGGCCGCGAGGAACTTACCGACACTACCGGTATAATCGATTACGGTTCACTTATTTACATAACACTCCAGAGAGCACGTACTGCCCGTGAGGCAATTTCTGTAATGGCATCGCTTGTTGAGGAGTATGGTTATGCTTCGGGTGGAGAGACCTTTTCAATTGCCGACAAGGAGGAGGTCTGGATTATGGAGATGGTAGGAAAAGGAACAAAACTCAACAAAAAGGGTGTAAATGTAAACAAAGGTGCTGTTTGGGTTGCAGTGCGTATTCCCGACGGTTATATCTCCGCCCATGCCAACTGTTCAAGGATTGACCGTTTCCCTCTCAACGATCCTGAAAACTGCATCTACCACAAGGATGTGATTGACTTTGCAAGGGAGATGGATTACTTCAATGGCAAGGATGAGGAGTTCAGTTTCTGCGATGCTTATGCCCCAGCCTGTTATGAGACCTTGAGAGGCTGCGAGACCCGCGTATGGAGTGCATTCAACATACTTGGCAAAGGAAAGATCGGAGACAAAAATGCCGAGGAGTATTTTGACTATGCCTTGGGTTTGAACGCAAAGAACAAGATGCCTCTCTATATCAAGCCTTATGACAAACTCTCACTAAAGGAGGTTGCCGACGTTATGCGTGACCACTTTGAAGATACACCGCTTGACATGCGCAAGGATGTGGGAGCCGGCGGCTCTGAAACCCCATACAGATGGCGTCCTATGGGATTTACCGTAGGTGATGAGGAGTTTGCCTTTGAGCGTGCAATTGCAACACAGCAGACCGGTTTCTGGCTGTTGGGTCAGGCCCGCAACTGGCTTCCTGATGAGATTGGCGGCATTTTATGGTTTGGTGTTGACGATGCAGCAACTTCTTGTCTTACACCAATCTACTCATCATCATTGAGAGTTCCCGAGTGCTTTGCCGTAGGCAATGGAAACATGACAACATACTCTCCTACATCAGCATTCTGGCTCTTCAACAGAGTTGCCCAGTTTGCATATTTGAGATACAATCTGCTGGCACCCGAAATCAAGAAGGCTGCCGACGAGCATGAAAATGGGGCATTGGAGATCATAAAAATTGTGGACACACAGGCCAAAAGGCTTCACAACACCAATCCTGATGAGGTAAAAGAGTATCTTACAGGCTGGTCAGAGATGTTTGCCCAAAGGATGTTCAGAAGATGGGAAATCCTTGACCAATATCTTCTCATCAAATTTATTGACGGCAACATCAAGGCCCAGAACCCTGACGGCACCTTCAAGGACAACGGCAATGGCAGAGGAATACCTGCCAACCCGCAATATGGCGGATACACACAGAAATTCTTTGAAGCAATTGCAGCAGACCCTGCAGCAGCCATAAGCAAGGTACCCAAAGCGGAACCTGAAGTAGCCGAGACCCCTGCAACAGAACCACAGCAGGCTCAAACAGAGTAATTGCCAAAACAGAGCCTGTAAGTTTGCAAAAAGGCTATCAACATGAACAGACGCCCACCCTCCCCGGAAAAGAGAACCGGCAAAGGCGGGCGTTTTTTCTTGCGCACCGCCGCATAGGGGGAGATCTCTACCGAATAGTCTACACAACAGGAAGTTCCTCAAGGCCGAGTATACCCTCCCTGTTCATCATTACCCTGTACCTGTATTGCGAGACTGCCCCGTTGCAGGTAAACTGGAATATGAAATTTATGTAGTAAATCTTGTTTACCGGTATTGAACTGACTTTTATACCTCCACTGTCATACGGTTTGCCGGCATTTGTGCCGGGTTCCCCGTCTGAGGCACACTCCTCTCCGTTGAATACATTGGCTGTTACATAGGGATAGTTGACGCGCGGATTATCCATTTTCTTTATAAATGAAGAGAAGTTGAAGAGCAGTATCTTGTTGATTCCTTCAATTTCATACTCCGAGGTTGACTCCAGCCGTTCTCCATTGAGTTCAATAAGGTTTCTGTAGAAAAGGATGCTCTCCCTGTTCAATCTGTTCTCCACATCAACTATAATGGAGCGGTTACGGATCTCCATGATATGCGGCGGCACTTTTGCCTGCGGCATAAAATCAAAACCCTCCCTGCTTCTGCCAATAAGGGTATCCTTTACTCCCAGAATTGTGCTGTTATCAAAATATTTCAGTTTCCTGTTGCTTGCAAATGCCGAGCGTACAAGTTCCTTTATTCTGTCCTTGAGCATATAACTCACAACCAGCGCTACAAAAAGCGGCATGGTAAAATTGCCGTACTTCTGCTGGAAAGTAAATGCCACGGCGGTGGCAAAAATCATTGAAAGGCCTGCCGCCAGACTGTAATATACCTGCTCTGCAATGACTCCGCTCCGGCGTTTGTCAACACTGAGAAAGAGGTCACTCTCAATATACTTCTTGAGCACACTCCACCTGTAGAGCAGATTTGCATTATGCACCTCCCTGTTCTCCTCAAGTACGCTGTAGCCCCTCTCCCGCTTGTAATTTCCCAACTTGAGGATAATCTCGGCAAGAAGAGCCTTGATTTTAAGGCCATTCACCCCATTTCTTGCACAGCACCCGCAATCTTGCCCTAAACTCTTTTGGCAGCGGCTTCTATGGGCATCGCTGCCGGACTCTGCTGCAATACTTGCCGCCAAATCATTTACAGACTGGCTGTCGGTTACATAACCATTGAGTTTATGCACATACATCTGTGCAAGATTTATCATGAACTCCTCGCCAAAAGTATAATAATCATAGAGTTTTTCATCAATTTTCCCTTTAAGCATTCCGCCCAGGACTCCATAGCAGTGGAGCACAGCAAATATATCCTTGCCAAAATCCTCAATCATGTCATCTTCTCCAACCACTCCGGCAACGCAATCCGATGATGAATATTCCGGCTCTCCTCCGTTGGACGGGGCAGTCTCTGCAGGCTCCCGGGAAGTACAGAGTTCCTTGAGCATTGTGTATCTCTCCCTGCAGGCACTCTTGAATATTGCACAGAACATCTTTATCTGGTACTCATACTCTGCAATATTTGCTTTTGTAGGGAACTCCATTGCTGTAAGCACCGCATTGGTAAGAAAACCCAACGGAGATGAAGCCGAAGGATCAATTTTTGGTTCACTTGTACCGGGCATTGCATGCTCCTGCGGGCCCTTTACCATCTGTGGAAGTGTATATACCGGAGTTATTGCCCTGTAGTAACTGGTAATGTCGGAATAGAACTGATCCCTGCTATAGGTCAAGGCATTAATATCCAGCGAGGCTGGAACAAAAACCCAGCACTCCTGCCGGAACTGCTCCAACTTTTTTCCGATTCCTTTGCCTGCATGGCAGTTTCCCTTTGCATACCAGATTTTGAACTCCAGCGAGAACTTGTCATGAATTCTTGTACGTACCTTAACCATAGTCTTCAAGTCTTTATACCGCAGGGCCATATCAAACAATGGTCCTCAAATGCCATCTTACCCTACTATAACCTCAGTATTGCACATTTTCACTCCGGTCAGCAAGCCGTACAATTATCGGGCACCACTGCAAAACACATCATCCGCGCGGAGGCTGCCACTTATCTGAAAGAGCCCAAAGCCTTAAGGTAAGTGGCCCTTGCCACCCTGCTTCCCAGCAACAACTCAACATATCTGCTCTCTGCCTGAAGCCAGGTCACTTGCGACGAAAGCACATCGACTATCGCAAGCCGCCCCTCCGTATAACTGAATGTATTGAGTTCCAGATTGGTCTGGGCAATCTCCCTTGCCTGCCGGGCCATCTCAAGTTGCCTTATGCTCTCCTGGTACTCCACCCTTGCATTGGCTACCTCCTTAACAATATTGTCGGCAACCCTCTGCATCTCAAGCCTGGCCTCTGAAATAAGCGATCTCTGCCACCTTATACGCTTGTATCTGGCTCCCCATTCAAACAGAGGTATATTTACCTTTGCATAAATGCCTGTATTGAATTGGGGGTTGCCCGTAAAATTGAGGGCTGGAGTTCCCCAACTCTGCTGTACTCCTGCCTCTATTTGAGGATTATAGTTACTTTTCACCAAATTTAACTCTTTTTCTCTATAATCCACATCCAATGAGGCAATTTTATACTCGGGTCTTCTGGCAAGAAGTTCCTGGAGCGACGGCTGCCAATCCGGCAATGGGGCATCAGAAGAGTCCTGTACCCCCTCCACCTCATGAAAAGAGGCAGATACCCACTCCTGATTTCCGGCAAAACATAATGTGCTGTCGCTCCCTCCTCCAAAGGATGTTACAAGTTTGACCGGAGTATCGGGACTCTCTCCCATCATAACATTGAGGTTCTGAAGTGAAATCACGTATGACTTGTAGATATTGCTCCTGCCAATCAGTGCCTCCTTGAGTCTGCTCAAGATCTGAAGGTAATCGGTCTGCGCAATTGCTCCTTCATTGTATCTCTCTCCAAGCAGCGTTTCAAGTGAGCCAATTATTTCAACGTAACTGCACATTACCTCATAGAGTTCCCCCTGTGCCACACTACGCCAATATGCCGTCTCGGCAGCGTAAAGCACATCATTATATGTGAGTTCTTCATTTGCTATTGCCTTGTTTTCATTTACCCGGGCCATTCCATAACTCGCTTTGACACCTCCCCCATAGACCACCTGCGACATCCGGGCAACCACACTATATGAGTCGTGCGGCATATCAAATGACTCGGCTCCAAAATTCATGCTGCTGCCATTTATTCTGTACTGGCCATCGGCCTGCAGGGCAACACTCGGGTATAACGCACTCTTTGCAAAGGCCACAGCGCTCGCCATGGCTTCACGCCCGGCCCCACTCTGCATAATCTCCCTACTGTAGGCCGCCACCCGTTTTTTATAGGACTCAACATCAAGCAGCAAAGTATCTGTTCGTCTCTGTTGTGGCTGCACTGCAGAGCCCAATGCCGGCAAAAGAAGCAACAGAATCAGAAGGGTACAACCTGCGCCGGAAGCCCAAGAGCCGCAGTTACCGGCCTTGCCTCTGCCTGTTGTGGCAGTAGAAAAATCTGGGGCAATGCTTGAAGGGGTGCCGGGGTTCGAAGTTTTGTCAGATTGCGGAGCAATCCCAAAAAAGATACAGTAGGTTACCGGAAGCACAAAAATTGTAAGTAGAGTTGCCATAAACAAACCTCCCATTATAGTTGCAGCCATACCGGCAAACATGGCATCAAAGAGCAGGGGAACCATTCCGAGTATTGTAGTGCCCGAAGCCATTGTCACAGGAACTATCCTGCTCTTTGTGGCCTGCACCACAGCCCTGAGAGGCTCCTCTCCGGCCTGCTGCTCCAGCCCGATCTGTTCAACAAGTACAATTGCATTTTTAATATTCATGCCAATAAGGCCCAAAAGTCCCAGTATGGCAAAGAAATCCATTGATTTGCCAAAGATTATAAGCCCCCACACCACGCCAATGAATATTAGCGGGAGCATGGCCATTATCACTACTGGCTTTCTGAATGCCGTAGGAAAGAGCAGCAGCAATACAAAATAGATGAGCAGGAATGTAAGCGGCACATACTTTCCGAGTGCGCTGTTTGACCTCTCCTGCTGCCTCTGCTCTCCAAAGAATGCGAGCGAATAGCCCTGTGGCACATTTATGGAGTCTGCTATTTGGGCATAAAGCGACTTGAATGCAGCAATGCCATTTGTTCCACGGTGCGGATCACACTGCATAAGCATAACCCTTTCGCGGTTATGACGCTTGATCTTGCCATACCGGTACTTGACATCAAAAGCGTCGGAGACCTGCCCTACAGATACCTGTGCCGACTTTTTGCTGTATACCGGCAACCCACGCAAATCATTTATACCAATGGAATCTGATGATGCATCCTTCAGCAGAATGGGCATTATAAGGTCAGAACTGCGGAAACCGCCCATTGGCACACCTGTGGTGGCCATCTTGAGTGAGTAGGCAAACTGCTCACGTGTTATTCCCAGGCGCAGGCCCTTCTCCTGAGAATAGAGAGGCATTACAACAGGAATGGGATTGCCCCAACTGTTGCGCACATCCATGACCATACTGTTGCCTCTTGCCATATCCATTGCACTGGCGACAAGTCTTATAAGAGTATCTATATTGCGCCCGACAAAGCCTATCTCTATCTTTGCTTCAGGAGCAGGAGAGAGCATAAAGAGACTTGAACGGGTTATTATATCGGGGTAGTTGACAGACATATAGTTATAGAAATCTGCCTCAACAGCCGGCGACTCCTTTGAGTCGTATGTCTCTATAAGCACATTGGCATAGTTGGGCATAGGCCCGTAAGATGCACTGGCAAGATAATACCTGAGCGGAGAACTTCCCATTGTTATGGAGTAGTTCTTTATCCGGCTCTCCCCTGCAAGATATTTTTCTATTTCAACAACCTCTTTCTGTACCCTCTCTATTGAGAATCCGTCGGGAAAGATGAGGTCGGCACGCGAATAGGGCTTGTCCATTGACGGGAAAAAACTCTGCGGCATAATGCTCATGACCCACAATGAGATAACCAGCAGCGCCACGACTCCCCCTAAAGTAATATATCTGTAACGTATCAGTTTGCCGAGAATCCGCTCAAAACGGCTGTAAAATTTACCGCTGTAGGGCTGCTGCACAACCGCTCCTTTATTGGATTTGAGAATAAATGAGCCGAACAGAGGGGTCTGGCTCATGGCAAGAAGCCAACTCAAACCCAAAGAAATGGCAAGCACTATAAAGAGA
Organism: Bacteroidales bacterium; assembly: GCA_015060245.1. Classification (GTDB taxonomy): domain Bacteria; phylum Bacteroidota; class Bacteroidia; order Bacteroidales; family UBA932; genus Egerieousia. Next base: position 15,046 of record SUYU01000010.1, read on the forward strand.
GGCTTTACAATCTCCGCCACCGATTCCGGAGCAAGATAGAGCGGCAAAAAGGATGCAACCGCTATAAATGTGGCGCCGAGAAGGCCCCACTGCGGAAGAGTTGCACCTGCAATAAGTGCCTGTACACGATCCATTCCCCTTTTGATGCCATTCTGGGCATTGTCGGTAACTACAATAGCATTATCTACAAGCATTCCCATTGCAATAATGAAGGCCGCTAAAGAGGTTCTGTTGAGTCCCACGCCAAAAAGCAGCATAACCAGCAGTGTGCCTCCAACCGAGAAGAGCAGGGAACTGCCTATCAGCACACCGGCCCTCACTCCCATTACAAGCAGGATTATTGCAATCACAATAACCAGAGACTCAACCAGATTGAGTATAAAGCCATTGTTTGCTTCACGCGCTATCTCATTCTCCGGATAGAGTGTCACTATATCCATACCAACAGGAAGTTGCGAATCAAAACTGCGCAGATACTCCCCAACCAGGTCACCAACGGCAACCACATCATCCTCCTTGCCGGTTGCAACGCCAATACCTATAGCCCATTTGCCGTTTACCCTCATAAGGGTTGACGGAGGATCCAGATATCCCGCTTCAACAGTGGCTATGTCTCCTATTCTTACCTCCCGGCCATCTCTTGATACTATTATCTGGTTGCGGATATCCTGCAGGGAGCCATAAGTTCCGTCGGCAACAACCTTTATCTGATACTTCCCTGCCCCAATCTCTCCGGTTGGCACAAGAAGATTCTGAGCCTGCATCACGGCAATTATGGAGTTTACATCCACCCCAAGATTGGCCATGACAGAAGGCTGCACAAAAATATTTACAACCTCCTGGCGCTCACCATAGAGTTGCACCTTCTGCACCCCCTCCAACGGAGTGAGCCCCTTCTTTATCTGCTGGGCCACGTTGCGCAAATCTGCAAAGGAGAAGCCATCATCCATAACAAGGGCGTAATAGATGCCATAAACATCTCCAAAATCATCATTTACAACAATCTGCGATGCACCTTGAGGCAATTGGGACTGAATGTTGGAGACCTTTCTCCTGAGTTCATCCCACTTGACAGGCATCTGGTCAGGGGGTATGTCGGGTTCCAGGTCTATGGTGATTTTTGAAACACCGTAACCCGATTCGGAGTTTATCTCCCTTACCCTGCCCATTGACTGTATCTCGCGTTCAATAGGCTCTGTGACAAGTTCCTCAACCTCCTGTGGCGATGCACCGGGATATTGTGTAACCAGTACCGCACTCTTTATACTGAAGGGAGAATCCTCCTTTTTAGGGAGTTTGAGAAAAGCAACAACACCACCAATTACCATTACCGCAAGAATAAACCATATAACCTTGCTGTTTTCTATAGAGTACCGAGGTATATTCATAACAATTCACTTTAATTTTAAGACTCTTGGCTTAACAATGCCACTCATGCCTGATCACTTTGCTGCACTCTCAAGCAGAGTAACCCTTTCACCGTCGGCAAGCCTTGCCGCTCCCGCACTCACTACCAGATCACCGGGAGCCACACCCTGGGTAACTACCATATAACTTCTCTCCACAATCTCTCCTCCGGAGATTCTCTGCTGCCTCACTCTCCCGCTTATGGTGTCATAGATAAACACATATTTGTTTCCGTCGGCCATCTGTACTACTCCCGACAACGGCACAACGGCACCGGGGCCGCCCACAGTCGGGCCGTCAACTGAACCCACATTTGGGCCACCTGATGCCCCCGACTTATCTGAATTGCGGATTTTGGCAAGATCAACTGCCAGTTCCACCCTGCAGGAGAAACCTATTGCCACCCGATAATCGCGCAGATTAAAGCGGGGATCTGTTACCTCAACAAAAATGGGCACTCCGGAGCCGTCGGGCGAGGATTGGACATATTCGGTTATTGCGGCACTGAAGCGCTCGCCCCTGTAGGCATCAAACTCAACCCAAAGAGTTGGACTGGAGGTTATGTAAGAGAGAGCCCTGTCGGGAAGCGTTGCCTGAATCTGCAATTTATTTGGATTGACAAGGCAGACTATCTTCTGCCCCGGAGTAACCTCCTGATAATTTTCTACATACCTCTCCTGAATAAAGCCGTCAAATGGGGCCCGGAGCGTTGTCTGCTCCAGAATTGAGCGCGAATTCTCATAAGCCGCCCTGGCGTTTTCATATTGAGCGGCAAGTGACTCATAATCCTGTTTAGAAACGGCATTGCGCTCCAACAACCTGGCGGCACGCTCCATCTGCTGCTCTGCGGTGAGGAATGCAGCCCTCTTGGCCTCCATATCGAGCCTGTAGTCTGCAGGATCAAGTACAGCAACGGCATCGCCGGCCTTTACGCTCTGTCCCTCAACTACATTCACTGCAACAAGCGGTCCGCCCATTCTGAATGCAAGATTTACAAACTCCTTTGGTGCAACCACTCCACTATAACTCTCCCTTGCCACTCCATACGTCCCGGCCGCCTCTACCTTAACAGGCCTTACATGCCCAGGAGGCCGGTCACTGTTATGGCAGGAGACAAATACAATTGGAACAACTGCCAAAACACAAAACGCAAACAGGGTTTGCCAACTCACTCCATCATGGAGCCTCTGCTGTAAAGATCCAAAACAACTCTTCATACGCCTGATATTTTAAATATAAACAACGGGAGTGGCCACAAGTTGAAGAGTGCGCCCAAAAAGGTATGATGAAGTTCAACGGATTGCTCATAGGCCTGTGTACTTTTCTCATCATTGGCCTTTTTCACCCGCTTGTAATAAAGGGAGAGGGTGTTCGAACAGCGCGAGCGTGTGCGCAAAGGGTGGTTTCCAAAGAACCCCAAACGCAAATAAAAAGAGACCCTGCAAGCCATTCAAACAGACTTGCAGGGTTATTTCATCCGGGTACACCTTCAACACCCGGCATATAAAAGAGATGCTCCCCTTCCCTAAAAGGCCTTGCCTTTGAATGAGACAGGATATGGTCCGCATTTCATTGTAAAGGTCATATCTTCTCCGGTAACAGTGCCCGAAAGGTTGGTAATGGTATACTGTTCAAACGGGCCTCCCATTGCATAAGGAACAATATTGTTGCCCACAATGGCAATGTTTGAAGCGGTTACAGTATAACCCACACCTGAAACCGTCATATCAAGCCTCACTGGCATACGCTCGGCAAACTTCACCTGATAAAAGATCATGGTTGCAGTAGCGTTTTCGGTATCATAGGCCACACTTATCTTGACACCTTTGTCGGTATAGGTTGTACCGTCATTCTGGTCTATAACAAGGTCGCCCATAAATGTAGTGCTCACAGGGTCAATTACTGGAACCTCATCTTCATCACCAGTAGTACATGCTGCAAATAGAATCAGGGCTGCCGAACATAGCAACAATCTGAAAAATGCTTTAATCTTCATATCAATATCTTTTAAAATTATTATTCATCCCTATTTTGGGCCATTACCGCCCAACTACAACTCCATGCCCAGCGTTACTCCATACTGCACAGGCTTGCCCTTTGAAAAGAAGGCATTGCCTACAGATACAAAATAGAAGGCATTATAGCCGGTATCCGTAAGGTTCTTGCCCCACAATTCAAGTGAAAACTTGCCTTTATGTGCATATATTGCACCGTTAAGGAGCGAATAGAAATTCTGGTTCAAGGTATTTGCCTCATTCCAGTATATTTTTCCCACTCCATTATAGCCCAATCTGAAAGAGAGCCTGTCAAGCACTCTGCCAAGGGAGTAAATGGTATACTGCAGATTGGCCGAGAGTGTATTCTGGGGTACATATGGCACATATTTGCCCTTGAAATCCTCTATTCCGTTGTTGTATTTTGTAAACTTTGCATTTGTATATCCGTAGGCAACTCCCAAGTCAAGGCCGTCGGCCAAATTTGCATTGATGGAGAGTTCTGCGCCAATGCTTCTTGTACGGCCGGCATTTGTCATCATGCGGCCTGTTGTCTTGCCCGACGGAAATACTGTAAGTTGCTGGTCTGTACAATCAATGTAGAAGAGGGCTGCATCACCCTTGAGCCTTCCGTCAAACCAGTTGAAGTGGCCTCCAACCTCGTAGTTCCAACTATACTCCGGCTTGTACGCTATAATCTCACCAACGGAATAGCCGGCAGTTCCTGCATCGTCGAAATAGACTCCCAGGTCGGCCATCAGACCACTCTTCATCTGATTCTGCAAAATGTCTGAAAACATCTGGGTATTATATCCGCCAGCCTTGAAACCCCTTGAGACCGTTGCATAAAGATTGCTGCCCTTCCCGAATGAATATTGCACCGAGAATTTTGGAAGAGGCTCAATATAATCCCTCTTTTCCACCCCCTTGAGTTCCGACTCAAACCTCTTGAACTGGGGCATGGTAAGGGTAAACCTGTAGTGGAGCGCGCTATGCGAGTGATAATCAAGTTCGGCATGCTCATAATCCAGCCTCAAACCTGCAGTAAATGTGAACCTTCCAACATTGAATTCCGACTGGTGATACAGGGCTGCTCCAAAGACCGGAGAGCGGAAATTGCTGAAAATGTCAAACTCATCCTCCTCAAAGAGAACATCGGCATCGGGAAACGCAGTATGTATTCCATTGTTCATATTGGTAAGGATAAGTTCCTCTATACCATCCTTTTTGAAACGGACAGGGGCATCCATTTTCATATTCTTGTAAAAAATGGTTGCTCCGTTCAGCCAGTTCCATACTCTTTCCGGCTCACTTGCTCCCCTCTCCTTGCTCCTGAAGACAAGATCCTGGGTCAGGGTGTGCTCATTCTGCGCCTGCATGAGGGTAAACATGCTCTTTGGAGTAAAATCCTGGTCAAGTTTCATGCAATCGTCAAGATATTGCCACGTTGTAACACTTGACAACAAGTAGTCTCCACCATCATAATCCAGAGTGAGGCCATACGAGAGGTTTGTGCGTCTGTAACCGCTCTTGTCGTTATAGTTTACCGGCTCCAGTACTCCGGTTGACGAATCATACAGCGAATAGGCATACCCGCCCTGGTCAACATGGCCTGCGGTAAAAATATTGTCCAGAGTCAAACGGCTGTTCGGTTTGTAAACGACCCTCACCCTGCCGCTTCCGCCAATCATCCAGTCGCAGTCCCGGCCATCATAGGAATTGTCAAAAAAACCGTCAGTAGAGTAGAAATTGCCGCCAACACTCAAGCCCACCTTCTCTCCCAACTTATGGTAGGTCGAGGCCTTGAGAGTATATGTATTGCCATTCCCATAAGAGGCAGAGAACCTTGACCCCTGATACACCATAGGCGAAAGGGTATACACATTTATGATGCCGCCTATTGTATTTCTGCCATACAATGTACTCTGCGGCCCTCTGAGCACCTCCATACGCATCACATCCCACAGGTCTGAATCAAAACCGTTCTTGTTCAAATATGGGATGCGGTCAACATAGAGCCCCACAGCCGGATTATCCATCCTGCTGCCCAGTCCCCTGATGTAGATTGATGACGTTATTCTTGAACCATAATCGGGAATATGGAGATTGGGGGTATTTGAGGCAAAATCACCAATGGAAGCGATCTGCCTTCTCTCAAGAGCCTCCAGCCTTATTGTTGTAGCACTCAAAGGCTCCATCCGCAAATCATTTTTCTGTTTGAGTTGGGCAACTATCGCCACTTCAGACAAAGCCTCAACACTGTCCCTTACCGGAACTCCTCCGGCAGATTCCCTGGCTCCTCCGGGAGATTCCCCTGCTCTTTCTTCTGCTTCTGCTTCTGCTCCTGCTCCTATACCGGCTCCTTCTCCCGGACTTGCAACAACTTCAACTACAGCATCTCCAACTGCAGAATTCCAGGCTGCACAATCTGTTTCAACAGCAGCATTGGAACTTTTCCAATTGTCGGCACAAAAACCTTTTGCCGGAACAGCACAGAAAATTGTAAAAATTAATAATGATATTATTGACAACAGCATCTTCCACTACTTTTTCAAGGTGCAAAAGTAATACTAATTATGGAATGATGTTAGGATATACAACTCTCCTATTAGGACAAATCAATCATTTGAAACTTCTCATGACACAAATTTACAAAAGTGTAAAATTCCTTTACACCACATACGCTCCAATAAAAATTATATCCAACTGAATTTCTGCGCATTAACATGTATGGCACACATAGTGTTCCAATTTGGTACAAACAGGAACAATAATGTTATATCCGCTTTATGAAGATTTATTCAACTATAAAACCTATCTGCCTGGCACTTGCTCTTGGCTCTGTCATTTCATCTTATGGACAGGAGAGTTTCACTCTGAAAGAGTGCATGCAGTATGCAATTGAAAACTCTGCAAAGATGAAGATGCAGCAGATGGATATTGATGATGCCAGAATTGCACGCAGGGATGCGGTAATGAATTTATTTACCCCACAGATCTCTGCAGGCACATACGCATATTCAAACTTTGGCCGATCAGTGGACCCGGAGACCAATACCTACGTATCAACAACATCATTCAACAACGGTTATCAGATAGGTGGAGGAATTACCCTTTTTGACGGGTTCAATGCCGTAAACAATTATAAAATAAGCAAGACAGCCCTTAAGATGGGCATCAGCCGCGAGGAACTTACCCGAGATGAGATATGTCTGGCAACAATGGAAGCATTTTACAACGTTGTATATTTCCAACAACTTGAAGAGATACTTGCTGCACAAATCCTGACAGCCAAGAATGCCCTCAGGCTTGCAAGCAAGCAGGAGGAACTCGGGCAGAAAGGTTACACCGACGTCATAGAGATGGAGGCTGAACTTGCCGACAGAATATATCAGATGACCAATGCCGGGAACAGGCACGCAGATGCTCTGCTTACTCTCAAAGATCTGATGTTCTGGCCTGTAAATGAAGAACTGGCAATAGACACAACCCTGCCAGATGCCTGCATAATTGACGCAATCACATCAGATGAGGAGAGAACAAATATCATAGAAAGCGCCTTGGAGAGCCATCCGTCAATTACCATTGCAAAAGGGGCCATGGATAATGCCATGCTCCACCTTAAGAGTGCCAAATGGAGATTTACACCGAGCCTTTCACTGAATGCAGGCTGGTCAACCAGTTACTATACCTATCCGGGAATGGACGGATATGTTCCGGCACCTTTCCACACACAGTTCAAAAACAATGGCGGCGAGTACATACAATTATCACTCTCCTTCCCGATTTTTGACCGTCTTTCAACATTCTCGAACCTCAGGAGAAAGAGAAATGAAAGCAGACGTGCCACAATAGAGTACGAACAGAAGGTCAGGGAGGTGAAGGCCGAAGTAATACGTGCCCTTCAGGATCGTGACGGCGCTGCCACTGCCCTCCATCAGGCAGAGCGCAGAGTGGCACTTCAGGAGGAGGCCTACCATCTGAACCTCAAGAAACTGGAGCAGGGGCTAATTTCTCCTATCGACTTCCAGAGGGTTTCTGACAACTGGCTCAATGCAAAGACAGGCTGGTTGGATGCTCTCCTGAAGTTCTATATCAAACGCAGCGTGGTAAACTATTACAATGGCATAAGTTATATTGACCAATAACTTGAAAATGCCTGCTCCACACATCAGAAACAGAGTAGAAAAAGTAATATACAAAAACTATGGACAAGATAATTGAAAAGAAAAAAGGAATTGCAGTGGCCTTTACCAAAAAGGCTCTCCCATACTGGTTTGGAGCCTTTATGGCAGCACTCATTCTCTGGCTCGTGCTTCGTGACGATGCGAGCACACTCCGGGTTAACGGCGAAACCCTCTCAATCAGCGAGGTACTCAGCGGAGAGTTCAACGACTATATCCGCATCAGCGGACAGGTACAGCCGATGACCACTATACAAATAAGTCCTCTGGAGGGCGGAATCGTTCAGGAAATCATCATTGAAGAGGGATCAAAGGTGAGTGTTGGCGATGAGATCATCCGTCTGAGCAACGACAATCTCGACCTGCAGATCCTCAATTCCGAGGCGGAACTGGCCGAAAAGGAGAACCTTCTCCGCAATACTATGATCTCTATGGAACAGCAGAGGCTCAGCGTGCAGCAGGAGAAACTTCAACTCCAGGTTGAGGTAAAGAGGCTCAAGAGAAAGTATGAACAGAACAAGACCCTGTACCAGGAGAAGTTGATTGCCCGCGAAGAGTATCTGACCGCACAGGAAGATTACGAACTTGCTGCCGGAAGACTTGAACTTGTGAAGGAGCGTGCCACTCAGGACAGTCTCTACAGAAGCGTGGAGATCCGTCAGATGCAGGAGAGCCTTGAGAATATGAGACTCAATATGCAGATGATACGGCGCAGGAAAGAGAATCTTACCATCAAGTCACCTATATGCGGTGAGTTGGGACTGCTGGATGTGACACTCGGCCAGTCAATAGCAAGCGGGACCAAGATAGGCCAAATCAATGAACTTGGAAGTTACAAGATTGAGGCTCAGATTGACGAGCACTACATCGACAGGGTAGCATCGGGTCTGACCGCTACATTTGAACGGCAGAACGACTCATACGATGCTGTAATAAGAAAAGTCTATCCTGAAGTACGCGACGGCAAGTTCAAGGCAGATTTCAAGTTCAGCGGAGAAGAGCCGGCCAATATCCGCACAGGACAGACCTACTATCTTAATCTGCAACTCGGCCAGCCGGAGAAGGCCATGCTGATTCCACGCGGCACATTCTACCAGAAGACCGGCGGCAAGTGGATATATGTGGTGGCACCCGAAGGAGGAAAGGCAGTAAAGCGTGAAATACGCATCGGCCGTCAGAATCCGCAATTCTATGAGGTTCTGGAGGGATTGGAAGCCGGAGAAAAAGTGATAACTTCGGGCTATGATAACTTTGGCGACAATGAAGTACTAGTATTCTGACACTTTTAAGAGAGATTCCGCACCGCAGGAAGAGTGGGAGATGCTTTGCTCGCTCACAACCTGCAACTGATTAAAACTATAACCGCAAAAGAAAACCTGACATGAAAATTAAAGAAACAATAATAAAGGCTTTGTCTCTCGGTACGGGAGTGGCCATAGGTCTGATTCTCATAGCAAAGGTATGCTTCGAGATGAGTTATGACACCTGTTATGCCGATTATGGCCAGATCTACCAGATTCGCACTATATACACCCAGCACGGCGAGGATGAGGACTACCCACAGATTTCAGGAGCCATTGCTCCAGGATTCAGGGAGCATGTACCTGGCGTGGAAGTGGCTACAAGATGGACATTCATCTTCAACAGCGACAAGTTCATTGACCAGCAGAAGAATGTGGTTACCGGAGAGTGCATAGTAGCAGACTCCTGCTTCTTTGATATTTTTGATACAGAGATCCTTTCTGGCAATCCAAAGGAGGCGTTCTCCAAAATTGCCGTGGCCATGGTATCCGAGTCCTTTGCCAAGAAACTTGGCGGAGTGTCAGAGGCTGTCGGCCAGATAATATATAATGAGGAGATGCCTAACTTCAAAGTTGAGATTGGCGGAGTATTCAAGGATTACCCATATCACAGTTCCATCAGGAATGATGTAGTGATCTCTATGGCAAGTCTTATCAAGGAGTCAACCGAAAACTGGTTTGGAAACGACCGTTACAGAGGATATGTAAGACTGGCTGAAGGTACTGATCCTAACCTGCTTGCACCGGCAATCAGACTCATGCAGGAGAAAAACTATCCGCCGGAGATAAAGCAGATGGCAGAGACTTCAGGATTTGACATTCATTTCTTCCTTGCCCCTCTGAAGGGTGAACACATCTCTTCTGCAAGAATGAAGAACATGATGGTCATACTTACTATAGTAGCCATACTTCTTATCATGATTTCACTCCTGAACTATATCCTTATGTCGGTATCGGCATTGGTAAAGAGATCAAAGGAGATGGGAGTACGCAAGTGCTATGGAGCAGCCGGTGCAAACATCTACGGAATCATGTTCAAGGAGGCGGCAACTGATGTAGCGGCGGCATTGGCAGTGGTTGCGGCTATTGTGCTTTCACTTAAGAGTGTCATTGAGGATATAGTCGGGGTTCCTGCCGAGGCCCTTCTTGTAAAAGGAACATATATGACTGTCATAGGGGTCATACTGGCAGTATTCTTCATTGCGGCGCTTGTGCCGGGTTATCTCTATTCGAAGATTCCTGCCGGAGCAGCCATCAGAAACTACAAGGAGAACAGGAAGATCTGGAAACTGGGACTTCTGTTCATCCAGACCGGAATCTGTGCGCTTCTGCTCACATTGATGGGCGTAATCTCCGCACAATACAACAAAGCCGTGAATGACAAACCTGGATATGAATATGACAATCTTCTCTGGACAGTACTTACCGGAACCAACAGGAGTGCTCATCAGGGAATCATAAATGACCTTAAACTGCTTCCCGGAGTGGTTGACGTTCAGGTCTCATATTCGCTTCCTCTTGAATCGTCATCGGGAAACAATGTGTATATGCTTGACAACGGACAGGAAAACCTCTTCAATATAGCCGACCAGTATTGTGGATCAGAAGGACTGTTTGAAATGCTTGAGATTCCATTCATTGAAGGCCGATATCCCCGCTCTCCCACAGAGATTGCTGTTAGCGAGAGTTTTGTGAAGAAGATGATGGAGTTCAGGGACTGGAGCGACGGTGCAGTAGGAAAGCAGGTATATATCACTGAACATGATGAAAAGATTGGTGCAGTAACTGTCAGCGGAGTGTATAAGGATTACCGCATAAATACATTGACAAATCAGGACATGCGTGCGAGCATAAAGTTTTATGGAGAGGTTGGCAAAGACCATATGCCGTTCATGGCCATAAAAGTGACAGAGGTTACGGCGGAGATGATGGCAAAGGTTGAAGAGGTGATCCAGGCAAGGATAGAGAACAAGGATGTGGTCGTGAAGTCATACAAAGACTCTATGCGGGAGGCCTATTCAAGCGAAAGGAGGATGAGAAATACGGTCATCATAGGATGTCTGGTCTCAATTATCATTGCCCTTTTCGGCCTCATCGGATATGTCCGCGACGAGTCGCAACGCAGAAGCAAGGAGATGGCTGTACGCAAGATCAACGGAGCAACCGTCAAGGAGATAATGGAAATATATGTGGTGGAAATCATGAAACTCGCCATTCCTGCAATAATTATGGGTAATGTGGGGGCATACTTTGCGGCATCGGCATGGCTCAGGAACTTCTCGGAGAAGATTGCACTTTCACCTTGGTTCTTCATCCTTGCGGATGTGGTTATAATCCTGCTGGTATCTGGTTGCGTGATACTCAACAGCCTGCAAATATCAAGGAGCAATCCGGTGGAATCACTTAAAAATGAATAGAGTTTTACAAAAGTGTAAAGAAATCTTACAGGTCCAAAATATGCACAAACAACCAAACATCCTGTAAAACAAAAGATTAAATATCTTGGCACAATACTGATAGAGTATTGGCACAACAACGGAATATTAACAATAAAAACTATAACAAAATGATTACAGTAACTAATCTCAGCAAGGTTTTCCGTACAGAGGAAATCGAGACAACAGCACTAAATCAGGTTTCATTCGAGATCAGGGAGGGCGAATTCGTGGCAATCATGGGCCCTTCGGGATGCGGCAAGTCTACCCTACTCAACATCCTCGGACTTCTTGACAATCCTACAGACGGCAGTTATATGCTTCTCGGCCAGGAGGTAGCAAAACTCAAGGAGAAGGACCGCACCAAGTTCCGCAAGGGCAACATAGGCTTTGTGTTCCAGAGTTTCAACCTTATTGATGAACTCAATGTGTATGAGAATGTTGAACTTCCTCTACGCTATCTCAACATCAGTTCATCTGAGCGTAAGGCACGCGTAACAGAAATACTCAAGAGAATGAACATCAGCCACCGCGCACAGCACTTTCCACAGCAACTTTCCGGCGGTCAGCAGCAGCGCGTTGCCATTGCCCGTGCTGTTGTTTCAAACCCCAAACTGATCCTCGCCGATGAGCCCACAGGTAACCTCGACTCAAAGAATGGCAAGGAGGTTATGGACCTGCTTACAGAACTCAACAAAGAGGGCACTACAATAGTAATGGTGACCCACTCTCAGAAGGATGCATCTGTAGCCCAGAGGGTCGTGAACCTCTTTGACGGACAAATCGTAAGTGACGTAAAGAACGAACTTTAGCAGATTGTTCAACATAAATATTGGACTTTACAATGGCATCATCAAACATATTCAGACGCGGCAACTCTGCTATCTCCGGCATACTCAATGTGCTGGGAATGGCGGTTGCTTTTGCTGCCTTCTATATCATTCTGGTTCAGGTAAACTATGATCTGAACTTCAACAAGGGCATCAATGATTCGGAGAAGGTCTTTATCCTTTCGGTAAATGCACAAGGAGAAGCAAAGTACAACTCGCTTTATTACTGCCGTCCACTTGCCGAAATGCTCATGCACTCCTCGCCCAACATTGAATTTGGAGGTATCATCAATCTGACCAACACCGCAGATGAGAGTTTCTGGATCGAGAGGAATGGTGTAAAAGAGGTGCTGAGCATGAATCACACAGATATCAGCGGAACAGCCCTCAAGGCAGTAGGATTTGAAGCACTGGAAGGATCGCTTGATGATGTTGTAAACCGTAATACCTTGGCTATCAGCCAAAGTGCCGCAAACAGATTTGACCTTAAAGTTGGAATGAGTCTCGGTCAGGGAACCAATATGCGCACAATAGTTGCAATCTTCAAGGATATGCCTGACAACTCCCATTTCAAGGATCTGGATCTGTTGAGCAATATGGGTGAAAGGAGTCTTGAAAATTTCACAGAGTGGGGATTTACCCATTTTGTAAAATTGCACGATCAGTCTCAGGTAGAGGAGATGGAGAGAGAACTGGCAGAGGTCAGCCGCAAATATTACATGGAGAAGTTCTTTGGGAATATGCCTTCACCTGAAGAGATGGGAATGTCACAAGAAGAGTTTGACAAGAGGGTAAATGAAATGTTGAACATGGCTGTAGCCGACTTCATTCCTCTGGAAAGCCTCTATTACAACAATGCACAACTTGAAAGAGGAAACAGAACTGCCACAATGATACTTCTGATTGTAGGTATCCTTATCATAGCCATTGCCTTCATCAACTACATCAACTTCTTCTTTGCACAGATTCCTGAACGTATCAGAAGTGTGAATACAAAGAAGGTGCTGGGCTGCACACGCCGTGAACTTATCATCAGCACAGTTGTAGAGAGTGTTGCTCTAATCCTCTTTGCCCTTGCTCTTGCATTTGCCTTTGTAATGCTCTTCAATATGAGCCAACTGACTCATCTTATAAGTGCGGAGAGCAGTTTGGGTGCAAACATCCCGGTGGCTATCCTTACTGTAGCCATTGCTACAATCATTTCGTTTGTATCAAGCCTCTATCCGGCATTCTATGTCACTTCATTTGAGCCGGCATTGGTGCTTAAGGGCTCTTTCAGCGGCACCAGAGCGGGCAAGAGACTACGTTATATCCTTGTAGGACTTCAGTTTGTGATTTCCATTATTCTCATTGTCTGCTCAGGCTTCATCAACCTGCAGCGCGATTATATGGTCAATTTTGACATGGGATTTGACAAGGAGCAACTTCTTTATGTCCGTACCACAAATTATATCGGATACAATGCCGAGGCGGTTGAAGAGAAGTTGAAAACCAACCCTCAGATTGCTGATGTAACCTGGGCTGCCGGAGAGTTGATAGCAGAAGAGAGAATGGGCTGGGGCCGGGAATGGAATGCACAAAACATCAGTTTTGAGTGCTATCCGGTTGCATACGACTTCCCTGAATTCATGGGAATCGAGATTATAGAGGGCAGGACCTTCCTGCCACAAGACCACCAGAGCAAGAACGGTGTGTTCATCTTCAACGATGCTGCACGCAAGGAGTTCGGATTCACTCTCGAAGATAAGATTGTAGGCCATGCTCACCTAACGGATATTGTTGGATTCTGTGAAGATTTCAGTTTCCAGTCTCTCAAATATCAGGTTAGTCCGCTCGCACTCTATATTTTTGGATCAGAACCTTGGTGGTATCCGTCAACGGCATTCATCAGAGTCTCTGCAGGTGCTGACTATCAGGCTGTAATGAAGCATATTGCAGGAGTTTTGAGCGAATGGGAATACAATATTTCGCCAGAAGAGTGGAATATCAAATTCTTTGACGACAATATAAATGCCACTTACAAAAAAGAAAAGGCCCTTTCTGAACTGATCAGCCTCTTCACTCTGATTGCAATCATCATTTCGCTTATGGGAGTATTCGGTTTAGTGATGTTTGAGACACAGTACCGCCGCAGGGAAATTGCTCTTCGTAGGGTAAACGGAGCAACAGTCAACGAGATACTGGCAATGTTCTGCCGCAGATTTGTAAAGATTGTCCTCGCATGCTTCGCTGTTGCCGCTCCGCTGAGTTGGGTAATCGTAAAGAACTATCTCGCAACATTTGCACACAGATGCCCTCTATACTGGTGGGTATTCGCTCTTGCACTTGTGGCTGTACTTGCCATAACCATCGGTGTGGTTGTAATAAGAAGTTGGAAAGCCGCAACTGCAGATCCTGCCGGAGCACTTAAAACTGAGTAGTAAAATAGCCATGAATACACATTTGTCAAATTTCTGGATGACACTTCGTCGTTATAAAGCAGCGTCAGTGCTCAATGTAGTAGGACTTACATTTTCCTTTGTTGCTTTCTACGTGATTGCATCTCAGGTGTGGTATACTCTTACATATAATGATTCTCTCAAAGATGCAGAGAATACGTATCTTATTTCTCCCAATTTTGGAGATCCCAGCAATATAAGTTGGAGTACTAATTCTCCTGGGGCATTGGCATATGAGACAATGGATTTCTTTCCTGATGCTGAAGAAGTAGCCTCTATTGTCCCTTATCCTAAAATCAGTAGGATTTGGGTAAAAGAAAATGATTATCACTTTGAATCATTCAACGATTATGTATATCAAGCAACCTCAAATACACCTGCTTTTTTTGGGTTCAAGTGTTTGGACGGAGATTTTTCTGAATTAAAGAATCCTAATACCGTCATTGTATCCCGCTCTATGGCTGATAAGTTAGACGTTGGAGTAGGTGAAACTATATGGTTTGAAGGTGGGCAAAAATTTGATGACGGCAAGGCCACTTATCCGCAGACGGTTGTTGCAATATATGAGGATATGCAAAAAAACTGCATTTTTGGACATTGGGGCATAATACAAAATGATGAAGGCGTATTTTCTTCAGGCAACAATAACTGGAACTATAGCAACTATGTCCGTTTCAGAGAAACTGCAGACTTGAATGGATATATTGAGATATTCAAGCAGCGTTATGCTGAATGGTATCTTGGCATGGTTCAGAAATGGGTTGCTGAAGATCCGGAGGAAGAGGAGTACCTAAAGGAGGAGATTGAGAATGGAGTACATCTTCTGGCCACCAGACTTGTGCGGGTTGACAAGATGTACTATACAGAGTTCCACAACTCCGGTAACTTTCAGACAGGGAAGAAGTCTACTCCAATCATTCTTTCAAGCATCGCTCTGATCATAGTTCTTATAGCCTTTATAAATTTCATAAACTTCTTCTTGGCACTCATACCTGTCAGGATGCGTTCTGTGAATATTTGCAAGGTGTTTGGTGCCAGTCAAAGAGCACTGAGATGGAGTTTTCTTTTTGAGGCTATAGGTCTGGTACTTATATCAATGGTGTTTACATTATTGCTGGTCATTGCGATTGAAAACAGTTTTATTACTGACTATTCTATTTGTTCCTTGGCTATAGGAAACAATATCCCGGTTATAATGATGATTATCTGTCTGATAGTGTTAATTGCTGTAGTAGCAACTTTATATCCTGCTTTCTACATCACTAAGTTTAATGCATCAATGGGTGTGAAGCGTGGTTTTGCACACTCGGCTGCAGGAAGAAGAATGAGATCCATTATAGTAGGTATCCAGTTTACCGTGGCTATATTTCTTATTATCGTGACATCTGTCTTTTTCCTTCAGTATCGCTATATGGTCAATTATGATCTTGGATTTGATAAGGAGAACATAGTGACATTTGCTTCATGGGACCTTGGCACTCGTTCTGAAACGGTGGTTGAAAGATTGAAGCAACACCCAGACGTTATGGATGTGACAACATCTCAGATGAACTTGCTCCATTGTATTCAGAGATGGGGACGTACATATGGTGATAAGCAATATCATATAAGAGCAAATGGCGTCCGCTGGAATTTCCTTCAGTTCTTTGGGTTTGAGGTTGTTGATGGCAATGGCTTTACTCAGTCTTCCAACAAGAGTAAGGATATGATTATGACACAACGTCTGCATAGGGATATAGGTATTCCTATTGGAAATGATGAGGGTGATTTTACTTATGTAGGAATCATTAAAGATGTTCGTCTGCAGTCAATTGGTCAGTCTGAAGAGTATAATGCTTTCTACTGTGCTTCTGAGGCCGACAGAATGAGCCATTTCTATGTAAAATTGCATAAGGGAGCCAATAATAAGGCATTTGCGGATTATGTTAAAGACGTTTCCAAGGAACTCGCACCTGCTGCAAGTAGACCTGAGGTGAGATATATGGAGCAGATTGTAGAGGACCTTTATTCCCAGACTAAGAAGGACATGGTTTTGATTGGGCTATTTGCTGTACTTGCGATTGTTATCACCTTGATGGGTGTATTTGGCGTGGTTATGTTTGAGACCCAGCACAAATATTCGGAGATTGCTGTTCGTAAAGTATACGGGGCAACTAGCAGGCAGTTGATTTCAATGTTGAATAGCCGATATGTATGGATAATCCTCTACTGCTTCTTTATTGCTGCCCCATTGGCCTGGTGGTTCAGTTCAAACTGGTTACAGCAGTTTGCAAATCGTATTTCCACACCATATTGGATCTATGCATTAGCATTATTTGCCGTTATGGCAGTAACAGTAGGTATTATAACATTGCGTTCATGGAAAGCAGCAACTGCTGATCCGGCCGAAGCATTGAAAACTGAATAGCGCATGATAGAGCAACACACAACTTCCTACCCTACAACATCTTACACCAAATACCTGCTGCACACACAGCAGACATCCAGTATAAAAAATATTAATAACCAAATACTTGAATACTACCTATAGAACAATAAAATGAAAAGTTACCTGAGATTTTTGTCAAGAAACAAACTTTATACTGCAATCCAAGTCGTTGGATTGAGCCTGTCGCTCGCATTTGTCATAGTACTGGCAAGTTGGCTGGTCAATATTCTCAAAATGGGAAAGGAACATCCCCACTATGACAGGATATATGCCGTTGCATATCAGAATTCCCTCCACACCACTTGGGCATTGGGCGAGTATTTGTGCGACAATATTCCAGAGATTGAATCAACCTGTACTCCACTGCTTTATCCGGGACACTTCACACTCAACAATATTGACTGCGTAAAGATCAACTGGTGCGAAGAGAACTTCTTTGATTTCTTTCCGCAGGAGTTCATAGAAGGAGATGCCGGGTTCCTTAAGGTACCTTCAGAAGTGGGAATCTCGGAGAGTTTCGCCAATATTATATTTCCCGACGGAGATGCCATAGGCAAAACTGTCACCCTCCTTGATAAGGAGTATACCATTACCGCTATATATAAAGATTTTGGGGAAGGTCTCATCAAATACAATGACATGATTATGTCAATGTCCTCACGTGGTGAAAAGAATCCCTCATTGCCGAGACAGGAGATGCTCTCCGGTATAGTCACAATGGTCAAACTTAAAGAAGGCGCAGATGTTGGTGAGGCTGAAAAAAAGATAAAAGAGTTCACTCTCAGGCACTATAAGGAGACAGGAGATGATTTCATCAATAACACCGCCAAGACATCTGGAGAAAATGAATACACACAATATATCAGAAAGGCCATAGGCAACATACTTAAAGATGAAAGTTGCAGGCTTGTGAGATATGACCGGATAACATATGATGAAACCAATGAGTATTTCACAGTCAACACAAAGTTCACCATTCAGATAATCATCATACTTGTTGTGCTTCTGCTGATGATGTCACTGCTGAATTATGTCAACCTCAACGTTGCCCTGGCCGGGAAAAGGGCAAAAGAGGCTGCGACAAAGAACCTTCTTGGATTCAGGAGGAGCGCAATATACTTCCAATTCATACGGGAGGCTTTTATGGTAACCCTTGTCTGCACAGTAATGGGAACATGTATAGCAATATCTGCACTTCCCGGCATCAACACTCTGCTTCAAGGCTACGATGGTCTCGGCAGCAAGTTCTGCATCTCATTTGAGCCGTTGACAATTGCAACCATTCTGGTCATTCTTTTGATGACCTCTGCACTGGCAGGAATCATACCGGCACATTACGTCTCCCAATTCAGTGCATTGGACATTACCAAAGGCTCTTTCAGATTAAAGAGAAAGACCGTACTTAATAAGGCCTTTATCTGCGGACAGACTCTTTTGGCAACAGCCTTCATCACATTCAGCATCATCATTCAGATTGCATACAACAACATGATCAATATTGAAAGCGGGTGCAACCACGAAGACCTCTTCTACCTGCTCCCAAGCGACAGGCTGGAGCCTGAAAGGAACTGCTTCACCCATTATGATGCCCTACGGAACGAACTGCTCTCCCATCCTGAAATTGAAGCAGTTGAGTATACCAACAAGACAATATTCCGTTGTGATGTCTACCCTGTCCCATTGGATGAAAATGCAAACCAGTCGACTGATGTCTTTAACATATTCTGCACTCCTGAAGCATTTGAGACGTATGGGTTCAATATAAAAGAGAGGTACAGCGATGAGAAATATGGAATTTGGGTTACTGAATCTTTTAAATCTGTTATTGACAGGAGTCCCTACCTGCAACAATCATTCGGATATGATATTTTAGGAATCATCGGAGATTTCCCTATGCACGGCAATCCATCCTTCGTCGGTACCGACAACAAGCCGTCGGGTTTCATTGTAACAGATACTAAAAATGAGATAAACGATTATTACCTTGCCTATATCATCCGCACCAAAGGCGACCATGAAAAGGCCCGTCGGGTCATTGCTGAAGCATATGAAAAGATAAGCGGTTGCATAGTGGCAGATGCCAGACATATAGGCCGCGAATCAATGTATCTGACCGAAATGCTCAAACAGGATTTGCAGAAGATAGAATTCATAAAGAATGCGGTAACAGGTATCTCTGTAATAATTGTTCTTATTGCAGTTCTCGGACTTGTAGGAATAAGCACTTATTATGCAGATGAAAACACTCATCAGACTGCTGTCAGGAAGGTATTTGGCGGCACAATTGCCTCAGAGACAAAACGCAACCTCTGGAATTTCCTCAAGATTGTGCTGATAGCAAATGTTGTGGCCGTACCCATTACAATATGGTTGGTTCTGAAGCAGAAATGGTTTGACCTGGCAAATATCCCGGGTTGGGGCTGGTACGCCGTACTTGCTACACTCCTCTCTTTTGCCATCTCCATCCTGGCTGTTTTGTGGCAAAGCCTCACCTCTGCCCGCACCAACCCGGCCGAAGCGCTTAAGAAAGAGTAATGCCCGATATCAAACAAGAAGAGAGATTGAGAGCAAACTGGAAACACTAAGGCCGTAAGCATTCACTTACGGCCTTGTATAACCAGACGGCTGCGGAGCTTGATATAATCGTGCCTATATGCAACTCTCATCTTTCCCTGCAAATGTAGTTATTTAATCCCAATTAACAAGCAATTATCCATTTTGTTTCCCGCACAATTACCGGGTATGAGCCTCACCTCTGCCCGCACCAACCCGGCCGAAGCGCTTAAGAAAGAGTAACCTGGTTTTGCCAAATTTTCATTGAAACTTATCTATTTTTTAGCACTTTTGCGTAAGATTTGGCAAAATGAAAGGTTTTTTGGAAAAATCTCGGAGATACAGGAAAAATTTTGTAGATTCGTTTAATCAAGGAGAATATAAGCCTGAGGTTCTGTTTGATGACCATGAAATCGTTGAAAGGATCAAGGAGCATCCGATGGCTTTATGGAAGATGAATGAAGTTGAGTGATTATGGCAAAAAGCAGAGCAAAAATATTGGTTGTTGACGACAACAACGGCATAAGGGCGGCACTTAAGGTGCTGCTGCCGCTCCATTTTGCGCAGGTGGAACTGATTCCCTCTCCGAAGGAACTTATGTCCAAGATTGCAGACTTCCGTCCGGACGTGGTGCTGCTTGACATGAACTTTCATACCGACATCAATACCGGCAACGAGGGTCTTTACTGGCTTTCACAGATCAAGAAGCGCACACCCGATATAGAGGTGATACTCTTTACAGCGTATGCCGACATCCAGTTGGCTGTTGAGGGGATGAAGCGCGGTGCATTTGACTTTATAGTAAAGCCTTGGGATAATGACAAACTTGTCGCCACACTCAGGGCCGCATACAACAGCAAAAACAAGGAGGCTGTCACAAATGTTGCAACCGTCTCCTCTCCAACAAAGATGTATTGGGGAAAAGGTGCAGCAATGAGCGGTATAAGGCAGACTGTAGAGAAGATTGCCCCAACCGATGCAACCGTACTGATTACAGGCGAAAACGGCACAGGAAAGGATGTGCTGGCTGGCGAAATTCACAGGATGTCTGAGAGATCTTTCAAGCCTATGGTATGTGTAGATGCAGGAGCAATCACCGAGACTCTTTTTGAAAGCGAACTCTTCGGCCACGTAAAGGGGGCATTTACCGATGCACATACAGACCATGTGGGCAAATTTGAGCAGGCCAACGGCGGCACCCTTTTCCTTGACGAGATTGGCAACATACCGCCTCATCTTCAGGCAAAACTTCTCCGCGCACTCCAGAACAGATGTATAACAAGGGTAGGCGACAGCAGGGAGATTCCTGTTGATATAAGGCTTATTTGTGCCACAAACAAAGATCTGAAGAGGATGGTCAACAACGGAACTTTCCGTCAGGACCTTTACTATAGGATCAATACTCTTGAACTTCATCTTCCCGCCTTGCGTGAAAGGAGTGATGAGATCATTCCTCTTGCAGAGATCTTTATGACAAAGTTTGCAGAGAAATACAGGCGCAAAGTAACCGCCCTCTCGGCAGATGCCGCGCAGTTGCTCAAGAGTCATTTATGGAGCGGCAACATACGCGAACTTTCAAACTGTATTGAGAAGGCAGTAATTCTTTCTGATAGTGAAACACTCACTGCCGCAGACATTGAAATAGAGCAGACAAGGCCCGCCGGATCAATTGAAGTTTCAAGCACCGACACTCTTGAAGAGACCGAAGAGAAGGCAATCCGTGCCGCTATGGCCCGTTTTGGAGGCAACCTCTCAATGGTAGCAAAGTCATTGGAAATAAGCAGACCGACATTATATTCAAAACTGAAGAAATATAATATTTAGTCTGAAATATGAGCAACATGGCAATCATATCGCTTTTATTGACAGCAGTTGCCTTGTCAGCAACAGTCAGTTCCATGCTCACATCAAAAAAGATGAGACGCAAGGTCGCCTATATGCTGGATGCCCTTGAAGACAAGGAACTGAACTTCAGATTTGATGAAAGGCGATTAAGAGGCCGCAAGTTCAACCGCACCCTTAACCGTCTGCGCAACATTTTTGACAAGGAGAGACGCGAAATAATAGAGCAGGAGAAGTATTTTGGACTTCTGCTCGACCACGTAAAGACAGGAATCACTGTAATTGAGCCCGACGGCCGGGTCAATTACTGCAACAACACTGCACTGGTTCTGCTTGGGATTGCCACCTTGGGCCACATAAGGCAGTTACGTACAGTCAGCGAATCTCTCTACAATACGTTTCAAACCATTTCCGACACCAAAGAGGAGAGGGTAAGTTATTACAATGAAAGCGGTAAAATAACAATCTCCATAACAGCATCGGCAGCAACAATAGGCAAGGCACAGGTCAAGGTCATAGCATTCAATGACATCAGTAACGAGATTGCCGAGAATGAACAGCAGTCATGGACAAAACTCATAAGGGTCCTTACCCATGAGATTATGAACACCGTAACCCCAATTGCATCGCTAAGTGAAACCCTTCTGCGCTTTGATGGAATAAACGGGGAGATCAAGAGCGGACTGAACACCATTTCACAATCATCGAGAGGGCTCATCAAGTTTGTTG
This sequence comes from Bacteroidales bacterium, assembly GCA_015060245.1. Lineage (GTDB taxonomy): Bacteria > Bacteroidota > Bacteroidia > Bacteroidales > UBA932 > Egerieousia. The sequence continues at coordinate 37,187 of SUYU01000010.1, forward strand.
ATTCATACAGGAATCTTACAAAAGTGGCACCGCCTGTAAGGAAGGCATTCTACTTCAGGGAACTTGCAGAAAGAGTGATTGGACTTACAAAAGAGCAGACTTTAATCTGCGGTGCGGTATGTACCTACATTGAAAAGACAGATGACATTATCCTCTACGCAGATGAGGGACAGATAACACAGATTCTGATCAATCTGGTAAAGAATGCCATTCAGGCCGACGCCCGAAAAGTGGAAATCACTGCCGAGATAAACGTTTCGGAACATATCATCATAAATGTTATAAATGACGGCACACCTATAAGCAAAGAGAGTCAGGAAGAGATTTTTGTTCCATTCTTCACTACAAAACAAGAGGGAACCGGTATAGGGTTGAGCCTTTCACGTCAGATAATGCGTATGCACAACGGCACGCTCTCACTTACCCGAAGCGACAACAAGTGTACAATATTCACCATGATATTCAAATAACAACTGCTTTTGGCAATTATAACCAGATAATCATCTTCGAAACTGCCTAAAGGGCCTTTCCGTTACGGCTGTCGGGAAGATGATTTGGACCTGTAAAGCGTGGGGGTTATACCCTCATGGCGTTTGAAGCGGCGGGCAAAGTATGACTGGTCATGGATACCCAGTTCAGATGCTATCTCGCTCAACGGTTTTGATGTGTTGCGCAAAAGCATTTTTGCCTTTACCATTATGGCCTCCTCAATCCATTCCGAAGGAGATTTGCCTGTGACACCCTTGATTACCTTGTTCAGATGGTTGGGTGTAATGTTGAGCCGGGCGGCGTAGGCCGTAACAGGCTGCTTGATCTGCATATCATCGCTACGGAAAAGAAGATCAAGGAACCGGTTGCACAACGGCTCTCCCCCTCCATTGCCCGAGGCAGAAATCTGCCTGCTGTAAATGGCATCTGCCTCTACAAGAAGTGTTGTAAGATAGGCTGCTATTATCTCGCTATTAGGATTTTCGAGGCTGTTTTCCTGGTCAAGCCTCTCAAAAAGGGTATTGATTCTTGCACTCGCCTCCCGCCCAAGAACTATTTTGGGATTCCCCCACACCCTCAAAAAAGAGAAGCGGTTCATTGGAGCCTCCTGCTGGTGCAGTCCCATAACGCACTGGGAGTGGAATCCGCCCATAAAACCCTGGCTTCCTTCATAATAGCGTACCTTGAACATTTGTCCCGACGGTATTATTACAAGGTCATCTGCCTGTATGAAACAGGTCTTCTCTCCTATATCAACAAGTACTGTACCCTCCTTCAGATAGAAGAAGCAATGAAGCGGAGAACGGGCAGGATGTACCCCCTCCTGCCGTTCATAACACTTCTTGTCAAGTTTACGTATTACAAAACTCCTTGCCATTATTAGAAGAGACCTGTTATCTCACCATCATCGGTTATGTCTATTCTCTCTGATGCAGGTTCCTCAGGCAAGCCAGGCATACGCATGATTTCGCCTGTAATAGGTATAAGGAATCCCGCTCCGGAGGCAATCTCAATCTCCCTGACTGTTACCACAAAATCCTTTGGCCTTCCCAATAGGTTTGGATTGTCTGAAAGCGATTTCTGGGTCTTGGCCATACAGATTGCAAGGCCGTCGAGCCCCAAATCTGCAATCTTCTTCAAATCGGCCTTAGCCTTTGGCGTATAGTCTACGGCCTGGGCTCCGTATATTCTGCGGGCAATGGTCTCAATCTTCTCCGTAACCGGCTTTTCAAGATCATACAACGGTGTAAACTTATGGTCTGCAGGCACCTGCTCAATCTGACGGGCAACCATGTCGGCCAACTCCAAAGCGCCTTCGCCGCCCTTGCTCCACACTTCCACAATAGAGGCCTGGGCTCCCATACTGTTGCAATACTCCTTAATGAACTCCAACTCCTGCGGAGCATCAGTCACAAAACGGTTGATTGCCACAATTGGAACAAGGTTGAACTGCTTGATGTTCTCAATATGCTTCTGCAAATTCTCAATTCCTCTCTTTACAGCCACAAGCCTACGTGTTATCTCCTCTACAGAACATACACCATCTGCACAGGCGGTAGTCTCCTCCTTAAGTTCCTTCAACGACATTCCGCCATGATATTTGATGGCCCTTACTGTAGCAACAAGCACAACAGCCTGAGGATTGAGCCCCGCAAAGCGGCATTTTATATCAAGGAACTTCTCTGCTCCCAAATCAAAACCGAAACCGGCCTCTGTAATTGTGTAATCAGAGAGTGCCAATGCGGTTTTGGTGGCAATTACAGTATTTGTTCCCTGTGCAATATTTGCAAACGGACCACCATGAATAAAGGCCGGCGTACCCTCAAGAGTCTGCACCAGATTAGGTTTGATGGCATCCTTCAAAAGTGCCGCCATTGCTCCATGGGCATTCAGATCACGCGCATAAATCGGTTTCTTGTCAAATGTGTAGCCAATAAAAATATTGCCCAATCTTCTCTTCAAATCTTCAATATCATTTGAAAGACAGAGGATAGCCATAACCTCCGATGCTGCTGTAATGTCAAAGCCGGTCTCACGCGGAATACCCGAAGTTGTACCGCCCAATCCAACAACAATCTTTCTCAACGAACGGTCATTCATATCCATTACCCTCTTCCATGAAATGGTACGCGGGTCGAGGTTCAAAGAGTGCTTCTTGCTCTGGATATTGTTGTCAATCAAGGCTGCCAAAAGATTATGCGCCTTCTCAACTGCCGCAAAATCACCGGTAAAATGAAGATTTATATCCTCCATAGGCAGAACCTGTGAATATCCGCCACCGGTTGCACCGCCTTTAATACCAAATACAGGGCCGAGAGATGGCTCCCTCAATGCCACTGTTGCCTGTCGGCCAGACTTGTTCAAAGCCTGGGCAAGACCAATTGAAACTGTAGTCTTTCCCTCACCTGCCGGTGTTGGAGATATGGCCGAAACCAAAATCAGTTTTCCGCCCGGATTCTTCTTCTCCTTGTAATTCAACGGCACCTTTGCCTTATACTTTCCATAGAGTTCCAGATCATCCCTATCAATATTCAGAAGATCTGCCACCTCAACTATCGGACGCATCTGCGCCTGTTTTGCAATCTCAATATCTGTCATAACTAACTTTTTTATTTTTCTTAACACCAATAAAACCACATTGTTTTAAAGCCTCTCTCCTGCCGCCGGCCGCTCCTTGGCCAAACATCCGGCACTCCGAGAATTACACCCTTGTTTTCAAGTCTTTCTTTCTCGCCGGCTGCACCTTGGGCAAATGCCTGATATCAAATGCCTGATATCCAAAAATTACAGACCTGTGGGCAAGACATCTGTCCTACCGGCTGCACCTCGGCCAAACACATGACACCAGGGAAATTACGCCCAATATCCAAGGCATCCCGCACCCGGTCAGTATGGCGCAACACCAAATCAACACCAAATTACGGGAGAGCCAATTGATGAGCCTAAAAAACAATGCTCTTCAGAGGTTGAAAATACGAAAAATTCCAAAAAATTAAAAATCTTTAAAAATTTTTGAAGTTTTTTTTGGATATTTAAAAAATAGTCTTACCTTTGCAATCCCAAACGACAACTAATTGGTGGATTCGTCTAACGGTTAGGACGGAAGATTCTCAATCTTCAAATAGGAGTTCGATTCTCCTATCCACTACCAAAAAAGAAGCGGACTCAAAAAGTCCGCTTTTTTCGTATACCCACTCTCCGGGCAACAACTATTTTGAAAAAAGCAGGAGTTACTTTTGAAAGCAATCCTGCTCTTGTTATCTGGACTTTTGCATCAGCCAATTCTCGGCGACTTAGCATGCATCAGCCAATTCTCAGTGGCTTGAGCGGCTTGAGCGACCTGGCATGCCTCAACCAGGCAGTCATCTGTTTATTTGGCAGTCTTCTATTTCTTTGGCGGTCATCTGTTTCTTTGGCGGTCATCTGTTTCTTTGGCGGTCGTCTATTTCTTTGTAATCCAATCGGAGACTGCAATAGGCATGGTATCTTTTAAAAGCAGTGAGGTCAACGGGTTTATGATGTCGTGGCCGTGGGCACTGTTTGTAAAATATACAAGGGTGGTCTGCTCAGAAGGTATGACAAGGAAAAGGGCCTTGAAACTGCCGTTGTCGCCCCAATGCCATAGAATCTTGCCATGGTTGGCATTCTCTTCTGTACCGATTCCCATAGCCCAGGCAATCTTTTTGTCAATCTCCCTGTTGTTGTCGCTGTATCTGAATGCATTGCCGGTATTTGCGTCAAACATAACCTCAAAGGTTTCGGGTTTGAGGCCTGTGCCGTTGAGAAGGGCCTGCACAAATTTTGAGTAATCTGCAGCACATGTTCTCAAGGTGTAGCCCACATTGGCTCTCGGATGGCGGCCCTTGCCCCTGTTCTCGCCACTCTTGTTGTAACCGTCAACGGCCAACGAGTCATAAACAGGCAACCAGTTGTAAGAGGTATACTCCATACCAAGCGGATCAAAAACAATCTCCTTTGCAATGGCATCAATATCCTTGCCCTTTATTGCCTCAACGGCTCTCTGCAAGAATGCAAAACCCTCTCCCGAGTAGCCGAAGCATGAATCGGTCGCAAACTTGAACTCAATGGTTGATGTAGGCCATTCATCAGAAGATGGGCTCTTGCTCCAGTTGGGGAGTCCGGTCCTGTGGTTGAGCACAATGCGCGGTGTAAGGAGTTTTGCACGCTCCTTGTCGGCAAAACGATCAATGTCGGTATATTCACAAATGGGCTTGTCGAGGTCTATTTCGCCATTTTCATAGAGTTTCATTACAATGTATGCAAATACCACTTTGCTCAAAGATGCGGCCTGAAAAATTGCGGGCTGCGGAACGGCAGTGCCTTGAGCAATCTTTACCGAATCATAAAAGGCCGGATTTGCCACCTGCACAGAGAGTTTCTCCTGCGGAGAAACATACTCCAACTGAATGAGCGGAACCTCGCCCTGTGCTATTATTTTTGCAATTTCATCTTTGTAGAACTCATCCTTGCCCTGCTGTTGTGAGCATGCTCCCAAAATTGCCGCCAAAGCAAAAAGGGCGGCATAAAGAAGATACCTTTTCATATTGATATGATTTTAATATTGTTTTCAAACAATCCGGCCGCTTCCCGACAGCCATTTCAAATATCAAAGATAGATAATTTTAGCCCCACTTGGCAACAGCACTGCAAATAAAAATGTGGATTATCCAAACAATCGGCAAAGAGCGTTGTTCTAAAGAAAACAGATAAACTGATACGTTATGATCTACAATTTTCTTTTCCCAAAATATGACAATAACAGGCTGTCGGGAATATTATTGGCAGTGCGGATAATTTTTGGAGGATTGCTATTTTACCATGGTTTCACAAAAATAATGGCACTCAACGCATTATCGTTTACATTTCCTGACCCGTTGGGCATTGGTGCGCCCACCTCACTGTGGCTTGTAATATTTGCCGAAGTCTTCTGCTCGCTTGCCTGCATATTTGGCCTGCTGTTCAGACTTGCACTCCTGCCAATCATCTTCTCAATGGGAGTTGCATTCTTTGTTGCCCACGCCGGTGACCCCTTTGCAGCAAAGGAACTTTCGCTGGTGTACCTACTTGTATTTATAATACTCTACATAACCGGTCCGGGCAGTTATGCCCTTGACTGTTGGTTTGCACGTTTGAAAAAAGAGCAGTAATTTTGGCACATTATGGCAAGACACTCCAGACAGATATTCTCAGAACCCGCACTTACCCACAGAATAAAGATAAAGGTAAGGTTCAGCGAGGTAGATGCCATGCGCGTTGTCTGGCATGGCGAATATGTAAGATACTTTGAAGACGGACGCGAGGCCTTTGGCGTAAAATATGGCGGTCTCAACTACAATACTATAACAGATGAGGGTTACTACATTCCAATAGTAAAACTCGAACTCAACTATCTTATGCCCCTTAAATGTGGCGAAACCGCCATTGTTGAAACACGTTTCATAAACACCAACTCCGCAAAGATCATATTTGAATATATCATCTACCGCGAGAGCGACATGGCAATAGCCGCCACCGGAAAGAGCCTTCAGGTCTTTACCCACGTGGAGAGTGGCGAGATTGAATTGAGCGCCCCCGACTTCTTCATAAAGTGGAAAAAGGATTTGGGCATAATCTGACACCGTTGGGCATAATCTGACGCCGCAATCCGCTGCATAAGACAACATACCGTTCCGGCAGCACTGTAATTCGCCCGGACCGTCTGAAACCCGGACTGACTGAAATCCAGGCCGTCTGAAATCCGGACTGACTGAAATCCGGACTGACTGAAAGCCGGACCGTCTGAACCCCAGACCGTCTGAAACCCGGACTGACTGAAATCCGGAGTGACTGAAATCCAGACCGTCTGAAACCCGGATTGCATGAAAGAGAATTCCCCTGAAGTACAAAAAATACTCCAGGGGAATTATTTTAGGTATTTTAAAGGCCGGCACCATTATCTCAGGCACCCGACTCCAAAATCTCTGTTATAGGCCAAACGATGGTTTAACTACGCCGAACAGCAAGTAAGCAAGAACCAAAGTTACAACAATGTTGAAGCACTGTGCTATAAGGAACGAGTAGAGAATTGAACGGTTCTCCTTTGAAACAATATCCTTAAGGCGTGTATCAAGACCAATGCACACAAATGCCAAAGAGAAGAACAACTGTGAGAAGGTCTTTGCCAAAGAGGTCTCAACCAATTTCGATTTTGAAGCATCTGGGAAGATGTCGCCGCTCTGACACAAACTGAATACCAATGATGCTGCAACAAAACCAATAATGAATTTAGGGAACTTCTCCCACACAATGCCGAGAGAAGGTTTCTGTGACTCTCCGTCCTCACCTTTGGTTGAAAGGTAAAGGGCAATGAAGAATGCCACAAAACCAATAAGCACGTTCTGTGTAGCCTTAACAATCACACCGGTCTTATTGGCCAAATCGCCCATCTGGGCAAATGCCATCTCTGAAGAGGCTGCCACACCGCTGGTAGTATCAATTGTACCGCCGATCCATGCTCCGGCAATCTCCTGCTGCACAATAGGGTCAGAGGTCAAAAGCGGAACAATTGTCTCTGCAAGCCAAGGCATAAGATAGATCATTGGAACAACAACAATAAGCACAACAGAAACAATGTAAGAGAGTTTTCTGTCATCGGTTCCGGCAACGCGTGCTGCGGTAATACATGCCGACACTCCACAGATTGAAAGACCGCTTGAAAGAGTCATGGCTGCAGAGCGCTCAACCTTGAATTTACGTGCAACGAAATATGCAAAGAACCATACTATTGATACAACAAGCACAGCCTGTATAAGACCCATAGAGCCCGATTTCATAACATCCCTGAAGAGGATTGTGGCACCAAGACATACAACACCAATCTTGATGAAATACTCACCCTGTATAGCAGGTTTCAACCATTCAGGTATATGGAAACAGTTTCTGATAATAAGTCCAAAAATTACAGAGAAGAACACAGCCTCAAAACCGTAATACTTGATGAACGGAATTTTTGCAAGCCACAAGGCAAGTCCCGAGATTGCAAAAACAAATATAAAACCGCCCAAAAGCCTCTTTACGGGGCGTTTTAGCATAATATTTCCTGCAAAAAGAACCACAAGGGCAATAACAAAAAGGGTTCCCAACTGTCCCCAAGCCTCCAAAGACCTCAAGTCTGTAGGAATGGCTATATTGGGAAGATGATAGGCAAAACCTGCAATCAGCAACAAAGGGATTGACATGATTACAACCACCCAATCCTCAACCATAAACTGCTGCCAGAATTTTTTCATAATAAAAACAAATAAGTGTAGATTAGACTTCAGTTAACAATAAAAGGGCTACAAAATAGTATACCCTTTTACTTTCAGACCACAAATATAGTCAATTTTATTTATTGGCAGCATTATAATGTAAGGTTCTGCCTACTGCACACATTTAAATGCGCCAAGCCACACAACTACTCCTATGGCAGATATCTATTCTTGCCGGTCACAGCCGGTATAACAGGGAAGGCCAAAGCCATGCTGCTCGAAGCCATAGGCCAAAGCACCGGTTTTGTTCCATTTGCGAAATAGAGCCTTGACGATCCTATCAAGAAATAGGGATTCAAGAACCCTTGCGACTGGTCATTGTTTGACCATTGTACACAAACCGGAGTTGATGTCAAGGCTGCACCGTACACTCCGTAGTTGGTAATTTTTCCTGTAGTATCAGAGCGGTGACCGAATGCTCCAATCTTGAACGTATTTCCGTTCTCATCTTTAAAAGAGATACTTCCGTCGTTGGGGTCAAATTGCGGATTATATTTTGAGGTAAGGAGAAGGTTCTCCTCATAATTCAATCCACCTTGAGTCAATCCGGCAAAGGCATCAATCATTGGAAGTTCATATCCTGCAGGTGAAGGATCATAAATGGTCTTTTTCATACCCCATGACAAAAGTGTTGTCAACTTGCTGTACACATCTTCAGAATGGACACCATCCGGATTGGAAGTAGCGTGATAACTCTTTGGATAAGTGAACATTGGCAACTGGCAGTTATTGTTATTCCATAGGTTTACATAAAACTCATTGACATTTACTTGAGCATCTCCATACCACATTCTTATCCTCAAAGTTGTTTGGGCCTCATCAGAAGGCAGATGGTGTTGTGGAGCCATGAACATTTGTCCGGGCAACTTTATTCCATCGGCAATAGTCATCCATATTTTATCATCAAGACTATGGAAACCCACTCTTCCGCCACCATAACCCTTACTGTACCTTGCCCTCATTTCGGTATAATATGATTTGTTTTTGTCACCACCTCCTACAGCATAAGCAGAATGGATAGGATCCTTCCTTCCAAACTGGTAATACACCACATTATCAGGATGAGTAACTACAGAATCACTCTCGCCCACCTGTGTAATCTTAAAAGTTTTGGAGTCCCTTACCTCTCCATTCTCATATTGACGGAATGTAAACTCGTGATGCCTTGGTTTATAAGTCTTTGTTTCTCCATTACAGAAACCAAGAGGAACCTGCATCAGTTGGAAATATCTTGATTCATAACTATCTTCTCCATTATCATAGAAATCCTCATCGGATTTCAAAAGAATATCCCTCTTTGTATCCTCATTTTTATTCTTGTCAGTTACCCATATATGCCAACTCCAAAAGATGTCTCCCTTACCATAAGCGTTACTGCTATTCTCACCCTTGAGTTTTATTGCAACTACAGCATTACACTCACAAATGCAATCTTCCCTTACACGGAAATAGAGATAGTTATCAATAATGGTATCCTCCATTATAACACAAGGCTCATCCTGCCATACAACTTCAGATTTTATATCATTTGCATTCACATGACCTCCTTCTTTTGTTATCCAAGCGCCGGTTATAGGAAATCCGGAACCTCCATAACTGAAAAAGTTTTGCATAATATTATAGTTTACACCTATAGTTGTACTCTCTGTAGTGACAGGCTGCAGCATACCGTAGGAGTACAACCTATAATCAGCATGATCGGATGGGGGGCCACTATATGTATAAGCACTCGTATTGGGACTGGGATTATCGGGATTACCGCCAACAATACCGTTTCCATACACCAACGGCAATTTGTAATAGCCGGGCGCATCCACTATGTAGCAGTTTGCAGTATTCATTGTCTTTGGCTCGCCTGTCATAGAAAGGTCGTATGCGTTCTCAAGTGTCTTATTATTGTATAAATCACTAAAACTCTTGAGATTCTCATGAGAGATACATTCAGGAGTCTGCGCTATTACATCATAATAGACTTCTTCAAAAGCAGACTCTGACTCTACACCTTCGCCTTCAAGGCAGGTAATCCGGTCAATCCAATCCGGAACACGAGAGGCCTCCTGGCCCTGGTCAATATCCCAGGCAAGTTTCTCATAAGTAGGCTCCTGTTGGCCAAGTTTTATGATTTTCTTGTAACTTGTTACCTTAAAACTCCTGCCAATCTGACCATAGAACGGAACAAAAGGAACATGACCGTTCTCAAGAGTATAAATTGTATCATTGACCGGATCTTTCCTCAAATCATCCAACTCAACTGACACATCCTCAACGTCAAATACATACTCCACATCAATATCAGAGACAGAGATTTTATATATCACATGTTGCCCCTTTTGCCAACTTTTGCCGTTGCCGCCTATTGAAGCCTGCAGTGTCACAGGCTCTTTTCTTACATCGTCACGACCGGCAAGAATAAGTGTTGCGTTCTCCGACAACTGCTGCGGCATAAGGAAAAGTATGAAGTTTCCTTCATTGAGCAGACGTTGGGTTGGCCTGTTATTGTCATCGCCTACAAATAGGAAACCGCCGTTGCCATCCACGCCATCTGCCTTCTCCAAATCTCCTTGGGTAAAATCAAGAAGATACTCCCCATCTTCCGTATCATCTGCGCTCCAGAATCCATTCTCTTCATTCTCACTGTTATTGTATTTGTGTGCATAAGTATAGGTTCCGTTATTTTTAAGGCCAGTTAGTCGAATGCTTTCAATCAAAAGATTATCAAGATCTTCCGCCATAAACTGAACTGCTGTAAGAGCATGTTTGAACGCCATTGGAACCTCCTTTCCAAAATCGGCATTGGGCACCAATTCCGAAGAGACAAGCAAATCACTCTGCTCTGTAACATCGGCCGGAACGGTAAAGTCAAAAGAAGGAACTCCATTTGTCCAGGTTTGTGGCAGGGTTACATAATCGGCAACTCCGTTATTCTTCTCGCCATTCTGTACATCACATGGCGCATACGCATAGAAGAGAATATAATCCTTTGACTGTGGCCAATACCTTGTACTCTTCCAGGGAGCAGAGAGGATATCATTTATAAAATAGAAATTTCCGGAACTATAATCTGCCGTTGCATCGCCGTCATAAACCCATGCCGAACCCCCCATCTGCTTGTCGGCCATTGTGTAATCGCCATCATTTGTAATGATGGTTCCTTTGGTATTTACCCCCTCTTTCTTCTGCAAACTTCCTGTTTCAGGCGTGCCGTTCCAAGGTTGTGAGACGGTATGCAAATAAAGTTTTTTATCTCCAATCCTCTGGTCCAATTGTTCAATGCTTACAATCTTGCTTTCTGTTGCATTCTTGTCGGCTCCAGAGACTCCGGCCTTTGTAGTGGGAGTTTTAAAACCGCTGTTCAGGGCCAAATCAAAGCCTATTCTATTGGAAAACTCGGGTGCATGCTCATTCTTCTCATTAATGCAAGAAAAGGCCACTGCTGCAGTAGCCACCAATAGAGAAAACGATGAAAATCTTTTTAATAATTTATGGACCATTGGACAAAAAATTATTGGAAAACATTTAAAATTAGTAATCGGAAGGGGAACATTCAACCCCTTCCGACTGGAAAAAGAAATAGAATTTTCTATTATCTTATGTTATTTTTTCACCATCTCAACTTCTTGATCAAGAATCAAATCAAAATCATCAACAGAAACGGTATAATCAATTTGGAACAATACAGGATCTGTACCAGGTTTTGGATCTTTTGGATCGTCACCACCTTGTGTACCACCATTGCCGTTTTTGAATAGGAATGTGTAAATATATTTTTTACCCATCTCCCAATTAATATCAATAGGAACCAATGCCCAACCTTTATATAGTAGAGCGTCTGTAGCCTCAACATATGTATTACCTGCCATATTGTATATTTGGCAATATACGCCAATGTAAATCTCATCTCCAGCGACTTTTGTGTCTGTTGCTTGTGGCATCAACAACATGCTTCTGCTATAATAATTAGCAGTTGTACCATCCTCTGCTGCCAAATATGTTAGAGATTTATAGGTTGTTTTATCTTTAGGAACCGACACATTATTTGCAAGCGCAACAACATACTCACCATTATTCTCGCCCGAAGTCTCCCATTTTTCATCTGTGTTATATGTATTGTCCTCATCTGTTGAGTTATCATCGTGTTTTTGGAAATTTTGTGTTGTTGGATTTGTTGGGAAAGTAAATGTACCTGATTTTTTTACACCTGTAGCACAAACGTTTGAAATAACTACATGCAAATTATCTGATTCATTCTTTGCTTTGAATTCAATCAAAGACAATGCATGACGGAAATTCATGGCAACTGGGGCGCTGCTCTTGTCATCAAATGTTGCAGAACGTGCGAAAAGCACATCTTCTTGTTCAGCCACTGCATCTTTGATAGTATAAGCCACTGTTGGAGCAGTTACACCTTTTTCTGTCCAATCCAAATCTGTAGTTGTACCTGCCAATGCAAAGAATGTCATAGTTTGAGATTTATCAAAAGCAGGCCAGTAACGAACAACATCTGGAGTACAAGTTGTAGTTCCTTCGCTTACTGAAACTGCAACTCTCTCATCTGCGAAATATGATTCACCACCATATGATGCCCATACTGCAAATTCTGACATAGGGTTAGCATTACAATAAACATCTGCAGCCTTTGTAGCCTTATTTGCTACAACATTGAAAGCGATTGTCTCTTGAGGGGTCTCAACAACCTGATCCTTTGAACAAGAAGCCATTGTGAATACCGCTAAAGCGGCAATAAGCAATGATTTTTTCATAATTGTTTGTTTTAAGAGTTAGTATTAAATTGTTAAATATTTTTTGTTTTGCCATCCTTTTTGCTTGGAAATCTATCGTGAACCCATAAGGATATCCTCCTCTATTGTATCCCAATCATCCACACTTGGATTGTATCCGCCGCCGTTCTGGATTGGTTTTGGAAGGTCAAGGCCGTCAATTATTATGTGTACACGCCTCTTGTTTGGCGCCTTGTGAATCTGGTCTGTAACGTTGAAACGCTCGCTGTCGGCACCAAAATAGAACTTGTCTCCACTGTTCATCCACACATACAGAAGCATTCTGTGAGGGTCGGCATTATCTTCATTGTGGCCAAAGGTGTAGAACTCGCCCCTTACCTTGGCACTGTCTTTTATGATTCTTGCCTCAAGAGGAAGGGTTACGCTCTCTGAATGGAGCGCTTCGGTTGAGAGACGCATTCCTCCTGCCATGCCGCTCAAAGAGGCACACATCTGTGACGCATATTTTATATTCTCCACATTTCTGATTTCGTATGAGTAGAGACACATCTGGTCGGCAGGATAGAGTGTAATCACATGCTCCTCGCGCTCAACCTGAACATAATTGTCTTTGTCTTTCTCGGGAATACATGTATAACCTATGCCGGTGTCGGTAACCTCCACATCAAACGCCGGACAACCCCACATCATCTCCGAAGTGATGACTATCTTCTCATCTTCAGTACCCGATGCCCTTGGGCCTGGAGCCGCAGCGCTGCCATATATAGGTTCAAAGAGGCCTCCCTCCCTTGAATATGCCTCATGCTTCTCAAAAGAACCGGCATTTGCAAAGAGGATTGACTCGGTATCGTTGTTGTAGGTTATGACATTATATTTGCCCACAGTCAATGTAATGGCTCCGCCCTGGGTACCCCTGAAATCATAACGTACAGGATCGCCTCCCTCTACCGGATAGAAAAAGACACACATTCCCTGAGGATTTGCATTGGGGGCATTGCGCCAGTCAAATTCAACCTTGAGTGTAACCTCATGCGGATGGTGCACACACAACTCCTTGTGCTGGCAAGAGACCGCAACAATAACCATACAGAGTGCCACAAACGGCAGAAGCAACCTTTTTACTCTACTCATGACGGCCTCCTTTTCTTATTTTGTCTTTATTTATATTTCCACGGCCAATGAGCCATACCAAAGAGATCTCCGCTTTGGTAGGACCAAACCAGTGACGCTGTTTGGTTACCTGCCATACGTAACAATCATCTATTGGAAGATACTCCTTGTACTCGCCGCCGAGGTATCCTATACCCAGATTGAAGTCGAGATTGAGCCTCTTTGCTATTGGTGTAGAGTAGCCCACTGCCACGCCTCCTGCCCATGACCAGCGGTCGCCAAGATAACCTCTTCCACCCCAATCAAAGTCATAGGTTACCATCTGTCCATAGAGGCCGACATGCCAGCCCTGCAGTGGTTTTTCCAATGATTTGCGGCCAAACCACTTGCGGAACTCAAGGTCTCCGCCATAGGTACGGTGGTACCAACTGTCGGGATCTGACTTCCACCATGCATACATCCAGTTGCCTGCTACCGACCACCTTTTGCCAAGATAGAACTCTGCTCCTATATTTGGTGTAATCAATGCGTCGTAAAGAAGATTGGTCTTTATTGCCATATAGAAATTGCCTGAATCTTCAGGAACCGGAAGTTCCTGCGGCTCGGGCCATGCTACAAAGTAACCCAATGATTTGGCCTTGATGTATGGACTTGAAGGAATTGTGTCGCCACCCGAAACCTGAACTTTTACCTCTTCATATTTCTCCCATTCAATTACAATCTGCAGATTGAAACTTCTCAAATGAGGAAAATAGTTCTTGTACATATATTGCCAAGGTTTGCCGTCGCGAAGGTACATGAGTCTGAGTTTACGCACCTCAACCATCCTGCCCTTGTCATTTTTCTGAAGTTCAGGAGCATTGTCGAGTTTGTCAAGAACCTCATCCTTGTATGGCATATTTGGATCGGCCACAACCATTTCGCGAAGGCCGGCCCAGTTGATGCCTCTTGAATCCTCCACAATAACCGAATCTGGAAGCGAAATATAACTCTTGAGCACACCCCTTATACGGGTTGCCCTGTTCTTTGAGAGTTTCTGGTTCAACGCCCAACTACCCTCGGGAGAACATCCAGAAACTATGTGAATCTTTGAGATCTTGTTGAAAACCCTGTCTCTGTTATGCAGGTCGCTGAAGCGCTTTACAAAAGCCTCCATTCTCTGGGCATTGCCCATGTAAGAGGGATCCCATGTAGAATACCCCTGACGGAAATAGACCTCAAGTGTATCGGAAACATTCTCCACCTGCACCTCTACCCGAGTTTGGGAGAAAGCCGTCACGCTTACCAAGAAAGCAAATATTGCCAGAAAAACTCTTTTCACAACTACCGGTCAGTTTTATAATGAGTTCAAGGGATGAAAATACAATAAAATAACTGATTAAGCGATAATACTATATAGCCATTTAGTATACATGTATACCATTAGCATACATACACTACTTGTCTTTCTTCAATAAAGCGGAATACTCCTGAAAAAAGTCATAATCAAGAATTTTTGAAATTCTCATCAAATCATGTGTATCTATATAACTCTTGGAAAATATCTTGTATACATTGGTTCTGTGGCATGACAATTCGCTGGCAAACCACACAACGGTCTTGCCCTGTTTCTCCAATTCGCTACGTATTCTTTGTCCTATGTGCATCTCAAAAAAAATATAAGTGTTACAATCCTCTCCATAAAGAGACTCCAATAGTTATTTATAGACGACCAAGACTACTTGAATACACAAATTATTTGTATCTATTTTGTATACATGTATACGCCATGGATACATTATTGCAAATTATATTAATATTTGGAGCAAGAGTCTGACTCAAAAGGTCACTCATCAAAGGAATAACCCCTATTAGAGTTCACTTTCTAACAGGGGTTTGCTATTCATAGAGATTCCATTTGAGTCACCCTCATTTGCACTATTTCTCTATAAAGCGACCATTTTCCCAATGACCCTCTATAAGTACCGGTGGAGCCAAAGGCAACAACTGCTCATAAGGAACCACTCCGGCGGTATTGCTGGCAACCGATGTCCGGTTCTCTGTTTGCTCAATTTTGAGTTGGCTGTCAAACTCGGTAAAGAGTTGGAGCGAACTCTGGAAATCGGGAGCGACCTCTACACCTGCCATTTTCATGAGCCTGTACCAGATTGCCCAACGCGATATTGCATTGAAGAACTGGCCATTGGAAGAGAATTGCGAATTCATTGCACTGTTCTCAGTTGCACGGCAGTAGAAATTCAAATATGTGAATGCACTTTCATATACTCCCAAGCCCTCAGATTCACTGTAACCGCTAACCAAAGGGGTCCAATAGACATTCTCCGTTGTAGTCTGGATCAACTGGTCTTCGGGGTAATCTTCGCTGTAAACTATCGAATACTCATTCTTGTAGGCATCTTTCCAGTATTTGTCTACATTCCTGTAGAATCCGATTTTGTGGAATTGATCCAATTGGGTCCACAAACCAGTATTAAATTGCGTATATTTCAGTGCAACATACTCGTCGGCAAGTTTTCCAAAGCCATGTCCGCCGGCCTCATGAACCAATGTCCATTTTCTCATGAAATCAGAGGTATTGAGTGCATTGTAGGCTACCGAATAGGTTTTGGCATAATCGGTTGAGTTGTCTATTCTGAAATAGCATGTTCCGGCATGGCACCGCACATTCACAACTACAATAATAAGAGCCTTGTGGGCACGTTCTGTTGCAATCTTCTCATCATCACACGGGTTGCCGTTTACTCCGCCCTTTGCCATTATTGCCTGCTTTGCATATTGCACAGCAAGGTCATCATTTCCTGATATTGTTGTTTTGTTCGCAGTGAACTGGGTATTGAACCTTGTTACGGCGTTACCCTGCACTGCACCGTTCGTAAGCGGTTCGGCATCGTGGTTGTCTTGCGAAACGGCGTTTATACAGTAAACATTGAAGTAATCCTTAAGTGCCTTGTAAGGCTCAACAGCAAAGAAATCCTCATAAGCCTGCTTCATATCGGAATAATACTGGCCCCCTTCTACAAACTTGTCAGAGGCATAGCCGTCGCCCATAATGATTATGTCAACACCTTCGCCCATTGTATGCTCCTGAAACAGTGTTACACCATCCTGCGGATTGTCAAGTCCGTCAATCATTTCGCTTTCTGTCCAGTTTGCACATGAAATTGTGTGCATAAGGCCGCCCTCAAGCACTACGCTTGGTTCAACCACCTTGTCGCAATAGTACACTGCGCCATCTTCTGTTGCTACTTTAACCCTCAAGGTTGAATTGCTCTGCATCTGCACATCTGCATTTGACATCATCATATAGGCAAGAATATTATCTGTTGCCTCGAAATCGGCAAGTCCCATGCTCAAAATTGAAGTTTTGCTGTATATTGGAGAATATGTGCGACCTGAATCGTAATAGTAAGAGTCCATATAATTGTATTCCCAGAAGCAACTCTGCGGATTTCCCGACTTGTCAAAGCACTCAAGAGTAATCTTTACGGGCACAATTTGCGGCAAATTGGTCAAATTGAACTTCATGCAGGCAGACTCTTCTGCCTCGCTTCCCGACAGGTCAATCTCAAACCCGTCAAGTCCTATATAAGTATCAGAGGTGTATACATACCTGCTTGTGTGAAAATCCTTAAGATGCTCTGTATTGCCATTGCCGTGCTGAACCTGGCCCAAGTAAGAGGAATAAAGGAACTCTTTCTCCCAGGCTACCCTATCTGCAGGAAAGTAGATGACCCACTCCTTGGCTATATAATTGATTTTGTCACCCTGGAACTCGGCTGAGGTTTTACCCACGCCTGAAACTATAGACAATTCAGTCTGCTCTCCTTCAACATATTCACTGCCGGGGTTTAATGTTACTGCAATCTTGTCATCGGCAGACCACCTGGTAAGCATTGCTCTTTTCCCCTCAAAATCCACCTCATGGTAGGTTAGGCGAGTACGTACGCTGTCGCCGCCACCCAATTTAAGAAAAAGGGTCATCTTTTCGCCATTGCCCTGCAGGCCCTCTTGAAGTTCTCCCTCTGTAACGTTCAGAAGATCATCTGAACAGGCAACCGAGAATGCCATAGCCACAACCATGGCTACAGACATAAGTAATTTGCTTATATATCTTTTCATGGTCATTTCAATTCTCTATAATTCGTAACCTGGTCCAAAAAATGGCGAATTGCCCGGGTTCTCGGATGAGGCAAATCCTCTCTCCACGCTAACATCAATCACCTCCACAAGAGGTGCCTGATATGACAAATTCTCTGTCATGCTTGTCTTTTTCATAATAGTGTTAAATCGGTTCTATAATTGTAAATAATATTTCGGTTCAGATGCCCTCTGTTTTTCGGGGCTCACTTGCGGCAGATGCACCAATTTGAACAAAGTATCAATTGTGTAAATCAACACCTTAGCGCATTGGGGCTGCAAAGGTATAAAATGTTTTATATTAAAGAACAATTAAATTGAAATATATCAATGCCAATTCCTTTGAGAATTGCCACAAGGAGGCATTCTCCGCATAATTGGACAAGTGTTGTCATTTTCAAGACGGTAATTGAAGCAAATTGCTTCTACTTAGGCAGTTAACATAGTAATTTTGCTAACATATCTGCAAACATAATGCTTGAGAATCTTGTAATTCTGACCTCGAAAGATGGCCCACCATAAACAAAAAAGCACCTACAATTTCTTGTAAGTGCCTAATTTTTAAGTGGTCCCAGTGGGCTTGAAGCAGCGACCCCCTGATTATGAGTCAGGTGCTACTAACCAACTGAGATATAGGACCCGTACCTATAAATCAGATAGTTATGCAATTCACCTTGCTATATCTTCCACTCTGGTTTACACCATGGTTTACACAATTGCGTAAACTCGGAATTGGTTAAACATTAACTTGAACAATGTAGTCTAAGTGCTTTAAATATAAAAATTACTTCTTAAATAATTCAGAATGGGACCCCAACCTTACCAACTTTATAATATCAGTCTCCTCATCAAACCATATGAGCAAAAAGTCATTCTCTATATGGCACTCCATAAATCCCTTATAGTTGCCTATCAAAATATGTGGCTTATACTCATTTGGTACTGTTCCTGTCTCATGCAACCATTTCACCACCCTCTCCAAACTATCCATTTTACGTGGATTGTTCTGGTACCTCTTCAAGTCCTTCTTAAATTGGCTAGTCAGTTTTATAATTTTCATAAGGATCTAACAAAGTTCCTGAAATTATCCACATCTAAAGTCTCAAGTTCGGCACCGCTTGCTGCCTCCTTCATGGCAGCCAATGTTTCCTCGTTAGGTTCATTATAAGCAACCTCCATAAGGGTGTACTCCACAAAATTATTCAGACTCCTGTTCTCCCTCTTGGCAAGAACCTTAAGCCTCTCCAACAAATCCTCACTTAAACGGAAAGTTGTTATTCTCTTTGCTGCTACTGTTGTTTTCATTGTTATAATACTTTTAATTGCAAATATATATCATTTGTAATACAATAACAAAATTTATCCCAGAGTGTTTCATATAAGGCTTAACGGATCACCCGCTAAAAACTGTGGAGTGAATAGAGCCAGAAAAAATATGGTAAGCGGTTCTGCCTTACAGGCAAATAGTAGAAGATTGTCAAGGGGCATTTGCGAGTCAGGAAATCAGGCTCAGATGGAATAGATTGTTAGCCAAACCAAAGGCTCTTCCGCATTACCTGACAGAGCAGAACAGATTGCTTGAGATCTTCATTCTTTTAATCTAAGTTACTGACAGAGGATGCCGCTCCCGCTATATTTTATGATGACAAGTGACAATCACCTGGAACAATATGGGCAAACCTTAAAGATGTAACTATTTAATTATCTGAATATTGCACAAAACGCACCTAATCCATCTGTTCCAGGTGAAGCAAAATTGGATCACCTGGAACACAGACCGCCCCCAGAGGGCCTTAAAACAGGGGTTAGTGTTCCAGGTGAATGTCTGGAACCAGAGATCCTAAAAGAGATGAGCCTATGATGAACTATGCAAATGATGCAATGGGAAAGAAATGGCCGTTTTTGTCCCGCTGCGCATAGTGTAGACTATCAAAAAATTTATGCATAAAATTTCCCTCCCCAGGGTTTAGCGGGAGATCCGGGAGGAATTGCTCCGTGATCCGTAATTTTGGCGGGGTGGACATTTAGTATGATAAAATCCCTGCAATGAATTGATTTTCATATCTTTGTGAAGATTATCATTGATATGCTTAAAAAAATGCTTTTTCTGCGGGTCTCCGAATGTGGTCAGGAACGGCGTGAGAAGCCGAAAACAATTGTATAAATGCAAGGATTGCGGACGGCAATTACAGATCAAGTGCTGCGCGAACTCACCTGAAAGGCTCGCTCCGCACTTGACTGTTGATCGTCCATCCTACTTTTTGTCCATTAATGAAAAATCACAGACAAATCATCCTACTTTTTGTCCACGTGACCTGTAATTCTGACCTCGAAAGATGGCCCACCATAAACAAAAAAGCACCTACAATTTCTTGTAAGTGCCTAATTTTAAGTGGTCCCAGCTGGGCTTGAACCAGCGACCCCCTGATTATGAGTCAGGTGCTACTAACCAACTGAGCTATAGGACCGAATCACATCTTTTGTGATCGCAAGTGCCATTTCTGGCAGTTGCGACCGCAAAGATAGTGAATATTTTTATTTTATCAAAAATCAGACTTTGATTTCTACTTCAACACCGCTTGGCAACTCAAGTTTCATCAAGGCATCTACTGTTTTAGGAGTAGAACTGTAGATATCCAACAAACGGCGGAAAGAATTCAACTCAAACTGCTCGCGAGATTTCTTGTTCACGAAAGTTGAGCGGTTAACAGTAAAGATCTTTTTGTCGGTAGGAAGTGGAATAGGACCGCTAACTACAGCGCCAGTCGCTTTTACTGTTTTTACGATTTTATCGGCTGACTTGTCAACCAATGCGTGATCGTAAGATTTTAGTTTAATTCTTATCTTTTGGCTCATTTTGTATATTGTTAACCAATTTATAATTCATTTTACTCTTCGTCATCACCAAGTCCCTTGTGACCAGACTTCTCGATTACCTCTTTAGCAAGAGTTGTAGGCAACTCTGCATAGTGAGAGAATGTCATTGTGCTGGTTGCTCTACCAGAAGACAAAGTTCTAAGGATAGTTACATAACCGAACTGCTCTGATAGCGGAACTTTAGCGTTAACGATTCTTGCATTAGATTTGGCGTCCATGCTTGTAATCTGGCCTCTACGTTTGTTAAGGTCACCGATAACATCACCCATGTAATCCTCTGGAGTTACAACCTCAAGAGACATGATTGGCTCCATGATAACTGGAGTTGCCTTAGGCAATGCTTTACGGAATGCCTGACGTGCGCAGATCTCAAATGACAAAGCATCAGAGTCTACCGGGTGGAATGAACCATCCTTAAGGATAACTTTCATTGAAGTAACCTCGTAGCCTGCAAGAACACCGTTTGCCATAGCGGCTTTGAAACCTTTCTCTACAGCAGGGATGAACTCTTTAGGAACGTTACCACCTTTAACCTCGTCAACAAACTGCAAACCAACTACACCCTCGTCAGCAGGTCCTATCTCAACGATGATATCGGCAAATTTACCTTTACCACCTGACTGTTTCTTGAACACCTCACGATGCTGTACAGTTGAGCGGATAGCCTCTTTGTAGTTAACTTGTGGAGCACCTTGGTTAATCTCAACACCAAACTCTCTTCTTAGACGGTCAACAATGATATCCAAGTGAAGTTCACCCATACCACTGATGATGGTCTGACCTGTATCGTGGTCTGCCTTAACTGTAAATGTAGGGTCCTCCTCTGATAGTTTACCAAGAGCAATACCCAATTTGTCAAGGTCTTTCTGAGTCTTAGGCTCTACTGCCAATCCGATAACCGGATCAGGGAAAGTCATTGACTCAAGTACGATAGGATGGTTCTCGTCACAGATTGTATCACCTGTTCTAAGATCTTTGAAACCTACCGCAGCACAAATATCACCTGCCTCTACAAACTCAATAGGGTTCTGTTTGTTTGAGTGCATCTGATAAAGTCTTGCAACACGCTCTTTCTTGTCTGAACGGGTATTCAAAACGTATGAACCTGCGTCAAGTTTACCTGAATATGCTCTCATAAATGCCAAACGGCCTACGAATGGGTCGGTAGCGATTTTGAACACTAGAGCGCAGAAAGGCTCTTTTACTGATGATTTACGTGTTGCAGGCTCTTCTGTACGAGGATTTGTTCCCTCAACATCACCTTTATCAAGTGGAGAAGGCAAATATCTCATTACAGCATCCAATAGGAACTGTACACCTTTATTTTTGAATGATGAACCGCAACATACAGGAACAACGGCCATATCAATTGTTGCTTTTCTCAAAGCAGTGATAACCTCGTCCTCTGTAATGCTGTCAGCATCCTCAAAGAATTTTTCCATTAGGGCATCGTCATACTCAGCAGCGGCCTCGATAAGTTTACCTCTCCACTCCTCTGCCTCGTCACGTAGATGCTCAGGAATATCTCTTACTTCGTAGTTTACCAATTCTTTGCTCTCCTGGTCATAGAAATAACCCTTCATTGCAATAAGGTCAATGATACCCTGGAATTTATCCTCAGCACCAATTGGAAGACAGATTGGAACAGCGTTAGCACCCAATTTCTCCTTCATCTCAGAAACTACTGCAAGGAAATCAGCACCAATACGGTCCATTTTGTTTACGTAAGCAATCTTTGGAACTCTGTATTTGTCTGCCTGTCTCCAAACAGTCTCTGACTGTGGTTGTACACGACCTACTGCGCAGAATGTTGCAACAGTACCATCAAGAACGCGCAATGATCTCTCCACCTCTACAGTAAAGTCTACGTGGCCTGGGGTATCGATCAAGTTGATCTGATATGTATCGCCTTTGTAGTTCCAGAATGCAGTAGTAGCAGCAGAGGTAATTGTAATACCACGCTCCTGCTCCTGAACCATCCAGTCCATAGTGGCGCCACCCTCGTGAACCTCACCAATTTTGTGGGTTTTACCAGTGTAATACAAAATCCTCTCGGAAGTTGTAGTCTTACCGGCATCAATATGAGCCATGATACCGATATTTCTAGTGAATTTTAAATCTCTTGCCATTTTACCTTGGTAGTACTAAAAACGGAAGTGAGCAAATGCTTTATTGGCCTCAGCCATCTTGTGCATATCTTCTTTTCTCTTGAAGGCAGCACCCTCATTATTGTATGCAGCTAGTATCTCTGCAGCTAATTTTTCAGCCATTGAGCGGCCTGAACGTTTGCGTGCATAAAGAATCATGTTCTTCATACTCAATGAAATCTTTCTTTCAGGACGCACCTCAGTAGGAACCTGGAAGTTTGCACCACCCACTCTACGGCTTTTAACCTCTACCTGAGGGGTAATGTTCTCAAGCGCTTTCTTCCAAATTTCTATTGGAGCCTTGTCAGAATCTTTCATCTTCTCGCCAATCATGTCGATTGAATCGTAAAAAATAGCATAAGCGATACTCTTCTTACCCTGCAACATCAAATTATTCACGAAACGGGTTACCATTACATCGTGAAATTTCGGATCAGGAAGTAGAATCCTCTTTTTAGGCTTCGATTTTCTCATTTTTTCTTAAACTTTTAAATGATTAATGACTTACTTCTTAGCTGCTTTAGGTCTCTTAGCGCCGTATAGTGAACGTGATTGTTTACGTCCGTCTACACCTGCAGTATCCAAAGCACCTCTAAGAATGTGATAACGTACTCCTGGAAGGTCTTTAACACGACCACCTCTTACTAGCACGATTGAGTGCTCCTGCAAGTTGTGGCCCTCTCCAGGGATGTAGGCATTCACCTCTTTTTGATTTGTCAACCTTACACGGGCTACCTTACGCATAGCCGAGTTAGGTTTCTTAGGAGTTGTAGTGTATACACGTACACAAACTCCACGTCTTTGAGGACAAGCATCAAGTGCACGAGATTTTGATTTCTCTACAATAACCTCGCGACCGTTGCGAACTAACTGTTGAATTGTTGGCATAATTAATTGTTAATCTTTACTTTATACTAAAACCCGAGTATAAAACGGGTTGCAAAGATAGAATTAATTTCTTAAACTACAAAGATTTATAAAACTTTTTCTCCCGACAGCCCAAAATTATCCCCAAATTATCAACAGCATAGAGAGGAGTGCCGGCCCTGCTGCAGAGTCAAAGCAGAGCGGCCCACAACTGCATGGATTCGGGGAGATTGCAGAATCAGAAGCCGGGAAGCGTCATGTATACAGTAGGTACAAGCAGAAGGAAACCTGTCAGAATAAGCAGCAGTACAAACGGCAGCATCCACTTGAACCATTTGTTGTATGGTATACGGGCTATTCCCAGCACAGCAATGAGCACACCTGAAGTTGGTGTAATCATGTTTGTAAAGCCGTCGCCAAACTGGAACGCAAGCACTGTAGCCTGTCGGCTTACCCCTATGATGTCTGAAAATGGAGCCATTATAGGCATTGTTATGGCAGCCTTTGCACTTGCCGACGGTATTACAAGGTTTATTACGGTCTGTATAGTATACATCATGCCAAGAGAGGCAAGTTCTCCCGCCTTGCCCAGGCCCGAAGCCATTGCATTGAGAATGGTATCAATTATATGCCCCTCTTCAAGGATATACACAATGCCTGCCGCAAGACCCACTATAAGGGCAGCGCTCAAGATATCCTTTGCACCGGCCATCAGTTCATTTACAATATTGTTTGCACTCAGCCCCATTGCCATGCCGCTCAATATGCCCAGAGCAAGGAAGAGCGCAGAGATTTCACCTATATACCATTGGTATCCCAAAACACCTACAACCAGATACAGGATTGTGAAGCCCAGCAATGACAATATGTAAAAGTGTACCGACTTGAATAGTGCATAGCCGCATACTCCCGCAAAAAGCAATGCACAAACAGGCAGGAGCCATGGCGTATGATAAGATGATGCTCCTATTGATATGCTGCAACTTCCACTGTAAACTGCTGTAAAACCGATGACCGCCAAAAGGGCTATGGCATACGAGACCTTTGACGCCACATTTGTATAATATTGGAGTTTGCCTCCATCCTGCGCCACCTGCTCCCTCCAATGTGCATCAAGTTCATACATTACCGATTTTTGCGGATTCTTCTTTATGCGGTTTGCATACCAGAGCACCACAGAGATCATGATTATGTTAAGGACCACCCAACAGAAGAGACGGTACTCTATGCCTGAAAAGAGCGGCAGTCCTGCAATATCCTGTGCAATGCCTATTGTAAATGGATTGAGAATGGCTCCGGCAAAGCCCACATGGGCGGCTACATACACCATGCACACACCCACAATGGAGTCATAACCCATTGAAATGGCAAGCGGAATTATTATAACCACAAAGGCAATGGTCTCTTCGCTCATTCCGAACACAGCCCCAAAGAGGCTGAACATGAGCATTACAAGAGTAATGACAATATTGTTCACACCAATTCTGGCCAGCACCGGGTTCTTTTCGAGTTTTGTTACATACCCCAGGAAGGAGAAGATTCCGGCATCTACTGCACGGCTCTTGTTTACAACCCAAAATGATGCCCCTATTATAAGTATGAAGACAATTATACCTGCCTGTTTGGTAAATCCGCTGTAAAAGGCTGAAAGTATCTGCCAACTCTGTCCTATAGCGGGCACCTCTGTAAAGGCCACAACAGTACCGCCTCCGGCAACCTCTGCTGCGCTGCCAGGCACCACTGAGCCCTCCACGGCGGCAGTGGAAGAGCCGTCAGAGACCACAGCAGCACCTGCAGATTGATGTGCGGCAACCTCAACATACTCACCACCCGGCACGAGCCATGTGGCCAGGGCGCAAACAAGTATTATTGCAAATATTATTACATAAGTATTGGGAAACTCCCTTTTTTTCTTTTGAGTATCAATATGTGACATATCCTTTTCTTTTGCTTGGGCACAAAGATAATAAAATGCACGTTATTTATATTTGCCTCTGTAAGGGGGCCATTATTTGGATATTATCAATTATATTTGTAACCATAAATTTAAACGCGATTATCATGACCAGAAAAATTCTTTTATTAGGCTCCGGAGAATTGGGTAAGGAGTTTGTTATTGCCGCAAAACGCAAAGGACAATATGTTATTGCCTGTGACTCTTATGCCGGTGCTCCTGCAATGCAGGTTGCTGACGAGTTTGAAGTATTCAGCATGTTGGACGGCGACGCCCTTGAGGCCGCAGTTGCAAAGCACAACCCCGACATCATTGTTCCGGAAATTGAAGCCATACGCACAGAGAGGCTGTATGATTTTGAGAAACGCGGAATTCAGGTGGTTCCAAGTGCAAAAGCAGTAAATTACACAATGAACCGTAAGGCCATCCGCGACCTTGCCGCAAAAGAATTGGGTCTTAAGACTGCAAAATATTTCTACGCAAAATCTCTTGAAGAGTTGAAAGAGGCGGCTGAAAAGGTTGGTTTTCCATGCGTGGTAAAACCTTTGATGTCATCTTCGGGCAAAGGCCAGTCTGTTGTAAAGAGCGCAGACGATATTGAGAAAGCCTGGATTTATGGCTGCGAGGGCAGCAGGGGCGACATTAAGGAACTTATCATTGAGGAGTTCATAAAATTTGACAGCGAGATAACACTTTTGACCGTAACCCAGCAGAATGGCCCTACCCTATTCTGTCCGCCAATCGGCCATGTACAGATCAGCGGAGACTACAGGGAGAGTTTCCAGCCTGCTCCAATCAGGCCAGACCATCTTGCCCAGGCACAGGAGATGGCAGCAAAAGTTACAGAAGCCCTTACAGGTGCCGGAATATGGGGAGTGGAGTTCTTCTTGAGCAATGAAAACGGTGTTTACTTCTCGGAACTCTCGCCTCGTCCTCACGACACAGGAATGGTAACCCTTGCAGGTACCCAGAACCTTTCAGAGTTTGAACTCCACTGCCGTGCCGTACTTGGTCTCCCAATCCCCGAGATCACCCAGGAGCGTTACGGTGCCAGCGCCGTTATCCTTTCACCTATTGCCAGCCAGGAGGCTCCGCGCTACAGAGGCGAAGAGGAGGTTTGCAAGGAGACAAACACCTATTTGAGGATTTTCGGCAAGCCGTTCACAAGAGTCAACCGCAGAATGGGAGTTGTTGTTTCTTACGCTCCTGTAGGCAGCGACCTTGACGCCCTCAGGGACAAGTGCAAAGCCGCCGCTGCAAAAGTTGAGGTATATTAATGGAGATCTGGGACTGACCCGTGGCCATCACCAGGAGTGGCAAGAATGTACCGGAGCCATCTCCATGAATTGCATGGATTCCGGTGCTATAGACCAGTTTATAACTTAAATTTCTGTATTATGGGAACACACAACTACATTGTATCTGCCAATGCAAAAAAATATATTGACCAGGAAGAGAGATATGGGGCACACAACTACCACCCGCTTCCTGTTGTGCTGTCAAAGGGAAAAGGTGCCTTTGTGTGGGATGTCGACGGCAAGAGATATTTTGATTTTCTCTCTGCATACTCGGCTGTAAACCAGGGCCACTGCCACCCAAAAATCATTGAGGCGCTCTGTGACCAGGCAAATACTCTTTGCCTTACATCAAGAGCCTTCTACAATGATTGTCTTGGCCCTTATGAAGAGTTTGTATCAAAATTCTTCGGATATGACAAGATGTTGCCGATGAATTCTGGTGCCGAGGCAGTTGAAACTGCCCTCAAACTTGCACGCCGCTGGGGCTATGTAAAAAAAGGAATTCCAGAAGACCAGGCAATTGTCATTTGCTGCAACGGCAACTTTCACGGACGCACAATTTCAATTGTATCAATGAGTTGTGATCCCGATTCATATTCACAGTATGGCCCTTTTACTCCTGGTTTTGTAAAGATTCCGTACAATGACCCGGGAGCCCTCAAGGCGGTACTTGAACAGTGCGGTGCCCAGACTGCTGCCTTCCTTGTTGAACCTATACAGGGAGAGGCCGGCGTATTTGTTCCCGACAACGGCTATCTCAAGGAGTGCTACGATTTGTGCAAGGCGCACAATGTGCTCTTTGTTGCGGATGAGGTGCAGACCGGAATTGCCCGCACAGGAAAGATGCTCTGCTGCGACCATGAGGGCATAAGACCGGATATAGTAATTCTTGGCAAAGCCATATCGGGCGGTGTGCTGCCGGTTTCTGCATGTCTGGCAGATGATGAGATAATGCTTACCATCAAACCGGGCGAGCATGGCTCTACCTACGGCGGATTTCCTCTTGCAGCACGCGTTGCCGTAGCGGCACTTGGCGTTGTGAAGGATGAAAAACTCACAGAGAATGCAGAACGTCTTGGCCAGATTTTCAGGGAAGAGATGGGCAAACTCAACTCTCCGTTCATTGAACAGATAAGGGGAAAAGGCCTGCTCAACGCAATAGTCATCAGACCGCACAATGGTAAAGAGGCCTGGGATGTGTGCCTCAAAATGGCGGAGAACGGATTGCTGGCAAAGCCTACCCACAAACATATCATACGTTTTGCTCCACCTTTGGTCATTACAGAGGAGCAGTTGAGGGAGGCTATAGGAATTATAAAGGAATCAATCACGTCGCTTGAATAAAGCCGAAGGCCTGTCGGGAAGCAAAAGATATTATCAACTGCCAAAAAGAGAGAAATGAAAGGATACTTTACAGATACTGTGCTTATGGTCAGACCTGTAGCCTTCGGGTTCAACAGCCAGACCGCAGAAAACAACAAATTCCAGCAGAACGGATTTGAAGAGGGTGCGCAACAGAGGGCACTTGAAGAGTTTGACAATTATGTAAAACTCCTCAAAGAGGCGGGAGTAAATGTAATGGTTGTTGAAGATACACCAGAGCCCCATACACCTGATTCAATATTTCCGAACAACTGGTTCTCCACACACTCTGCCCGGGAGGTTTCACCCGAGGAGCACAATGGCTCCGACGGCTGCAGTACAGTTGTTCTCTACCCTATGTTTGCCCCAAACAGAAGGGAAGAGAGAGGCAAGAGTGTGATGAAACACCTTAAAGAGCATTACAACGGCAAATACAACCTTGTTGATTTTACCGAATCAGAGAAGGAGGGTGCCTTCCTTGAGGGTACAGGCAGCCTTATTCTCGACAGGGAGAACAAGATAGCCTATGCCTGCATCTCGCCCAGAACCGATGAGGATCTCCTTGATGAGTGGGCCGACAGACTCGGCTACGACTACTGCTCTTTTGAGGCAACTGATTCCGACGGCACACCTATATACCACACCAACGTAATGATGTGTATGGGCAGCAGATATGCAATCGTATGTCTGGATGCCATTGAGGATATTGAGGAGCGCATGACCCTTATTGAGGTGGTTGAAGAGAGCGGCAAGGAGATATTTGAAATCACACTTGAGCAGATGGAATCATTTGCCGGCAATATGCTTGAACTTAAGGGCAAAGATGCCTCCGGCAAAGCAGTTCCTGTACTCGTAATGTCAAAAACCGCCAAAGAATCACTTGACAGCGAACAACTGCACCTTCTGCAGAACTACGCTACCATTGTTGCCCCCGACCTCGACTGCATTGAAAAAAACGGCGGTGGATCAGCCCGCTGCATGCTGGCAGAGATATTCTGACCGGTGCGGTTTGCATCCGGTTTGCCTCAGGCACGTATGCCTGATTTACAGTCAGGGCCACCACTTGAATTTTAAACGGCACACTCCGTTTCTGTTTGTCAGAGCCGGAATGTGCCGTAAAATTTTGTTTCCGTTTGAGAAGACTACAGCGCTATGAGCATCATAATCTGCGCTGTGAGTACTCTCAAGAACATACACAACGGGTAAACGGTTGCATAGGAGATTGCCTGCCTGTTGTTTGGCGAAACCGAGTTTGAGTACGCCAAGGCTGAAGGGTTTGTGCAACTTGCTGCCATGACGCCCATAAGAGTGTAGTAATTGAGTTTCCATCCGAACCTGCCAATTGCTGCACCGATAAGCAAAGGTACCACTGTTATTATAACGCCATAAAGCACCCACATGTACCCGCCATCGTTTACAATCGTATCAATGAATCCCTCACCGGCACTCAAACCTACAGCAGCAAGGAAGAGCGAAATGCCTATCTCCCTCAACATCATGTTTGCACTCTGGGTTGTATATGTAACCACCTTGAACTTGTAACCGAAACTGCTTATGAGGATTGCAACAATAAGCGGACCTCCTGCCAAACCGAGTTTTACTGCCTGCGGCATTCCCGGTATTGCAAAAGGTATTGATCCAAAGATTACACCTACCGCTATGCCCAGGAATATACCCATAAGGTTAGGATGCCTCAAATCCTTGGCAGAGTTGCCCAGCACACTGGCCAAAGACTCTATATTCTCCTCGGCTCCAACAACAAGCACACGGTCTCCAAACTGAAGTTGAAGGTCTCCTGCAGCCACAAGATCCACTCCTGCGCGTGTAACCCTGGTAACATTCACTCCATAAAGCGCCCTCACGTTGAGTTGGCCCAATGTCTTGCCGCTCACCTTCTCCTTGGTTATGATAATCTTGCGGCTCACCAACTGCTGGTCAAGTTCCCTCCACTCTTTGGTCTCCATATCAATCTGCTCACCAATAAAGGCAACTATTGTATCGCGGTTCTGGTCATCTGTAATAAGAAGCAGTTTGTCTCCGCTCTGCACCTTTGTAACTCCGGCAGGAATCTCAATCCTGCCATCCTTTCTGCAAAGGCGGCTCACAACATAATCCTTATCAAGAAGATCGTGTATCTGCTCTATAGTCTTCCCGACAAGTGCCTCATTCTTTACCAATACCGAAACCTTTACCGCCGCCTTGGCGCCATCTGACTCCTCTGCCTTTGCCTGCTCATTCTCCTTCTCTATCTTCATGCCAAAGAGGAACTTGATTGCCACAATCGACAATGTTATGAATACCACACCAAGCGGGTAAGCCATAGCGTAACCCATTGCAATTGAAGGATCTGCCTGGCCCATTGTATCGGCATATGTCTGCTGTGCCGCTCCAAGTCCTGGAGTATTTGTAACGGCTCCAAAGAGGACACCTACCATGGTTACCATATTGAGACCGGTCACAAGATGGAGTATGTATGCAACTGCACAGGCCAAAAGCACGATTATGGCCGCCAGCACATTGAGCGTTACACCTCCCTTCTTGAAAGAGGAGAAGAAACCCGGGCCCACCTGCAATCCTACAGAAAAGACAAACAGAATAAGGCCGAACTCCTTTACAAACTGTATGATGGTATCATTCACACCCATATTGAAGTGTCCGAAGACAATGCCCACAAAAAGCACCCAAGTTACTCCCAAAGAGACACTTCCGAACTTGATTCTGCCCAAAAGTACACCAATGGTGACCACCAATGAGAAGATCAGTACAGCATGCGCTATAGTATCTCCAAAAAATAGACTTTCCAACCAATTCATAAAATTTCCCTTTTAAATTTCAGGCCGCAAAATTACTCATTATTTTATATAAACGAAAAGAATCGGCACCGGTCAAACCGGAAACGGCACTCCATGTTAATTGTGGAGCGCCGTTACAACTCTTTTAATATGGCATCAGATGACCGGGAACCGCAAATCTGCCAGATCCTCTCCTTTTATCTGATTACACCTTTTCTGTAGGCAACAAGAAGTTCCTTGAGATCTTCAATCTGCTCAATGAGCCTCTTGCCGTTGTCGGTATCCCTCACAAGTATGCGCTGGTCAAGGGACTCCACAACTTTTGTCTCGGAGATGATGTCTATTCCCTGCTCTATTGCCTTCTGCCTTGATTCAAAAGGCTCATGCTGAACAAGTTTAAGGCCGTATGAATTGTATACCAGAGTATAGCCGCCAATACCGGTCTCCTTTTGGTAAGCCTTTGAATAACCACCGTCAATTACAAGAAGTTTGCCCTCTGCCTTTATAGGATTTTCGCCCTGGATTGTCTTTACAGGTATGTGGCCGTTTATGATATGTGCATGCTCGGTATCTTCAATCCCGAACTCACGCAAGATCATTTCACAAATATCCTTCCTGTTTTTCAGATGGTAGTAGTTGCCCTTGTGCTCCTTCTGAACCTCCTTGTCACTCAACAGATAGCGTTCGAAAGTGGCCATTCTGTTCTTGTCGAACGGAGGTGATACCGGACCGCACCACAAATACCATATAAAGTCCTGACCGTAAAGTTTGCTTGCAGAGTTGAGTTCGCTGTAGTAGGCGTTCCTCACAAGTTGGTCAACTCTGTCAAACAACTCCTTGCCGGCATAGGCCTTGCCGTTTATGGTCAATGATTTGAAAGAGCCGTCCTCATTCAATGGAACTGAACCGTGATATAGCAGATTGTTGTTTCTTACCAAGTACATTGCACCATGGGAGTAGATGCAATCCATATGGCGGGCCAGACGCGCACTTGATGTAAAACTCCTGGTCAACTGTTCAATGATTGTTGCCTCTTCAGGAGTAAGCCTGTACGGGTCTTTTGGATCCACTGTAGGGAAGAGTTTGTCCCTCAACTCATACTCCTTTCCGTCAATTCTTACTGTACCCTTCTCAAAATCAATCAGGTGAAGCAAGTTTCTATCCTCCATGCAGAACTCTTTCCTGCGCTCTATTATCTGATGCTCCAGTTTGAACTGCATTATGGTAATTGCCTTGTGCATCTTGGCGCAGAGATTGAGTTGTTTAGGGTCAACTATACCCTCATCTGAATTCTTCGGATAGAAGATTGTACAAGGGTCATCCTTGTAAGCCTCCATGACATAGGTAGCCAAAGGGAGCAGATTGATGCCGTACCCCTCTTCAAGAGTTACGAAGTTGGCATATCTGAAACACATCCTCAACACATTGGCAACACATGAAGGGCTTCCCGCTGCGGCGCCCATCCACACAAGGTCGTGGTTTCCCCATTGGATATCAAAGTCGTGGTACTCGCAGAGGGTATCCATAATGATATGCGCTCCCGGGCCCCTGTCGTAGATGTCACCTATGATATGAAGCGAATCAATTGTAAGACGCTGGATGAGCCTGCATATTGCTATAATGAAGTGGTCTGCCCTGCCTGTTGAGACAATCGTCTCCACAATGGCCATTATATAGTGGTGCTTGTTGGCTTCCTCACCTTTTGACTCGTGCAAAAGTTCTTCAATTATATATGCATACTCCTTTGGAAGGGCCTTTCTTACTTTTGAACGTGTATATTTTGACGACACATTTGAGCAGACCCTCACAAGTCTCATCAACTCCACCTTGTACCACTCATCAATGTCGGTCTCAACCTGTTTGACTATTTTCAACTTTCCCTCCGGGTAGTAGATGAGTGTACAGAGATCCCTCTTCTCCGAATCCCTCAATGTATGTCCGAATATCTCTTCAACTTTACGTTTTACTGTACCTGAAGCATTTCTCAAAACATGCTGGAACGCCTCATGCTCTCCATGAAGGTCTGTAACAAAATGCTCTGTTCCCTTCGGCAGATTAAGGATTGCCTCCAGATTTATAATCTCAGTACTGGCCGCCTGAATGGTGGGAAAACTCTTTGCCAATAACTGCAAATATTTCAAGTCCCTTTTCATAGTTATGTTTTTTGTTCAGTTTAAATTTTCTGCAGATTACCTCTCCTGCAACTGTCTCAAGGCCTCCTCTATGGCTCTTTCCAATTGAGGGTCACGGCCTTTCAGCCTGTCTTCAAAGGTATTCTTTACATAGATGTCCGGTTTAACGCCGGTTGATTCAAGGTCTTTGCCGTCAAGGGAGTAACATCCCCATGCAGGCAACCTTACAAAGGAGCCGTCAATGAGTCTTGTTCCGGTTGTAAAGATAATCCAACGGTATGTCTCAGTACCTACTATTGTAGCAAGTCCCAAAGTCTTGATGCCGTTTGATGTAACCTCCGCATCACTCAAACTCCTCTCATTTACCAGCGCTATGACCGGCATGTTGCCAGGAGTTACATTTGGATGCGATGTTGATGGGAAATCCCTGTATGCCCAATGGAAATGCGCTTTCTGGGCCAAATAATCAAGAACCTCCTTATGTACATTGCCGCCATTGTTGAAACGCAAGTCAAGGATTATTGCCTCTTTGCCTATTGAGCGTGTATGCATATCCTTGAGGAACTCCCTCAACTCTTCATCAACCATGTCGCGCATGTGTGTATACATGACTTTACCCTTTCCAAGTTTGTCAACAAGCGCCCTGTTTGTATCTTCCCACTCATTGTAGAGCCAGTTCTTCACATCCCTGTACGATACTGTATGCATCTTTACATCAAACTCCTTTCCGCCCCTGCTGAAAGTGAGTTTTATCTCCGGCACCTTCACTGTTGTTGCAAAATATGACTCTCTGTTGCGTGTTGCATCTACACGCTCACCATTGACTGCAACAAGCACATCACCTGCCTTGAGGCCTGCTTCAATTGTATTTGCAGGAGAATCAATCAATACACTGCCTACAGCATACGGTTTTGCCTTGTCCCACACAATACCGGTCTCCATTGTGTATGTCCTGGTAAGGGGAGCCTCCATGTCATCACCTCCGGTGCGGAAGCCCAAGTGCGATGAATTGAGTTCACCCAACATGTCTGTTACAAGTGTCATGAGATTTGTACGGCTTCTCACGTATGGAAGGAACGACGCATAATAATCTCTCATCGCTTTCCAGTCCACGCCATGGAAATTGACATCATAGAAGTTCTGGTCCACCTTTCCCCATGCCTCATGGAACATCTGCTCAAACTCATTTCTCACATCCTTTCCAACCGATTTCTTGATGGTCACTTTTGTTGCCCTGCCGCTTGCAAGGTCAACTTTTGAGATATCGGCACCGGAAACAAAATAGAGATCATTGTCAGATGAGATGAAATGGCCCCTCTTGAGATCCTTCACCTCTTTTGCCTTTGCAAACGGGTCAGAGAGTTCGAGACTGAAAATTTTGCCTTCAGAAAGATACAGCAGCCATGATTTGTCCTTGCTCTTGAATGTATATACACCCTTGGCACCCAATTTGACCTCAACTGCCCTTCTCATTATATTGTCAAAGTTTATCTTTACCTCAACACTCTCCTTTTTGGCCGACGGTTTCTTAACCTGCTCCGCTTTGCCATCCTTCTTTCCGCCCTCTTTATTGCTGGCATCCGCCTTCGCTGCCGGCTCCTCTTTCTTGAAGAGTTCATCATATACATCAGACTGGAATGGTGTTACATTATATCTGTCCAACGGCAATTTGTAAAGATCCGGGTATCCGCTGCCGCCTCTCGGGAATGTTGCATGCTCATACTCGGCTATCATGAAGAGGTATTTTCCGTCAGGAGAGAAGGCAGGATTGCCCTCACTGCAGGTTGAATTGGTAAGATTGCGCAACTCCTTCTCCTTGAAAGAGTAGATGTAAATATCGCTCTCAAACATGTTCATTGCCTCAAATGCAAGGTAACTGTCATCGGGAGAGAAGTTGAGGTTGTATGTTGTGTATGACCAGAACTCCGCTTCAGCCAACTTCTCCACAGCATCGGTTGCAGTATTAAGCAACATTACATCATGGTTGCCGCTGATGAATGCTATCTTGTCACGTTTTGCCGACTGCGTAAGGTTGCGCACATTGCAGTCAGCCTTGAACACCGGCTGCTCCGGAGCAGAGCCGTCGGCCTTTATCTTATAGATGTTTGTAAAACCCCTGTTTGTTCTGGTATAGTAGAGAGTATTGTTGTCCTTTGCCCAGACAATCTCGTCAACTCTCTCATTGGCCGGTGTAGAAAGAGGCATCTGATACTTGCCCTTCACATCGCTTATGTACAGGAGACCTCTTATTGCCAAGGCAAATTTCTTTCCGTCAGGAGAGACCGCCACTGTGGTTGGAACTTCATTCTCATAATTGCGCTCAACCACTACATTGTTGTCGGCAATGGAGATCTGCGGCTGGCTTACCTTCCCGCTCTTCACATCAAGTATATGCAACTTGTACTCAAGGATAAAGGCAATCTTGCTTCCGTCAAAACTTATTGACGGATACTGCAACGACTTGCCAAAGGAGGTCAGTTGCACGTCCTCACCCTTTTTCTCATATTTTGCTATATTTGACTCCTTGTTGAACTTGTCGGTCACATAGTAGAGATTCCCATCCTTGTCAACCATAGGCCATGTATCCTTGCCCTCATATGATGTAAGTTCCTTATACTCCTTTTTGGCAGGATTCCACGATTTGATATTGGGATTGTGCTCTCCTACATATCTCTTTCGGGTTGGAAAACTTATGCTCTCGCCCGACTCATTGAAGTATATCTCCCCGGTCTTGGGGTTCTGTGCCACATTTACAATTGTATTGAAGTAGTTGTCAAAGAGCCTTACCGGAGTGCCACCTGTAACCGCCACGCTGTAGGTGGTCCTGTCATTGGCTCTGTTGGTCTCAAAGAATATCCTCTTTGAATCTGCACTCCAGCCTGTAGGGTAGTCATTTCCCTCGTGCCATGTGAGCCTTTTTACCTCTCCTCCGTCGGCAGGCACCACATACACATCCCTGTTGCCCTGAATATCAGAAGCGAAAGCCACATACTTGCCGTCGGGAGATACCTTTGGCATGGTTTCGTTGGCTCCCAAAGAGACAAACCTCATTGCAAGGCCACCCTCTGCAGAGACTTTAAATATATCACCGTCATAGGAAAAGTAGAGTATCTTTCCGTCGGGAGAAAGAGATGGGTTATAAGGAAAATATAATGTGCTTGTATTTGCCGCCGCCATAAACGGCAATGCCATAAGAAAGAGTAAAAGGAATCTTTTCATACTTTAAAATTTTAATTACAGATGTTAAAGATACGAAAAATTACTCCTCTTTATACCACATTCATGTAAAATTGCAATTAAAATTGAAATACATTTCTCTTTGCCGTTCCCGACAGATATGCAGTCCTTACCACAAGATGGGCCATATATGCCACCCAAAGTGATTGTACGCCAATTGAACCGTTCAGTGCAAAATAGCAGATATAGAAGGCAACAACGGCATATATCATGGAGTTGCGTATGGCAACGGAGGCCGTGGCGCCAATGAATATTCCGTCCCAGGTAAAGGCCGCACAACTCACAACAGGCATCACAAGCAGCCATGGCAGGAATGGTCTTGTAGCCTCAATCACCTCTGCATTGTCTGTAAGCATCCTTACAAGCGGTTCTCCAGCCACCAGGTATGCAAGTGTAGATACGACTCCTATTGAGAGACTCCAGACAAATATCACCTTTACCGACTTTACCAGCGACTCCCTGTCCCTTGCACCTATGTACCTTCCGGCCAAAGCCTCGCCTGCATAGGCAAAGCCGTCAATAAAATACGAGAAGAGCATCATGAGTTTCATGATAATTGTGCATACCGCAAGGAGCACATCGCCATACTGGGCCGACAGCGAGGTAAATCCCGTATATATGAACAGGAAGCATATTGAGCGTATAAAGAGGTTTGAGTTGAGAACAAAGAACTTTTTGACGCTCTCCAATGCTATGCTGGCCTTGAGATTGATATATTTGAAGTATCTCCTGTATCCTGCAAACATGAAGATTATGCTCAAGACCAGGCCGGCATACTGTGCCACAACGGTTCCCACAGCAATGCCCTTGAAGCCCATTCCTGCAAAGAGTGAAAAGAAAATGCTGGAGGCCAGATTGGTAAGATTGATTGTAACATCCACTGCCATTGGCCTTACGGCATTCTGCATTCCAATGAAGAAACCTTTGAACACATATAGCGAAAGGGTTGCCGGAGCGGCCCATATCCTTATGAAATAGTACTCCCTGGCCAGGGCCTCTACCTGTGGGGAAGCCTCTATAAACTTGAAGGCCAGATCTACATACAGATACTGTATTGACCAGATTACAAGGGTTATTATGGCAGATGTGAAGAGTCCCTGCACAAAGACCTTCATGGCCTCCTCAAAATCTCCCCGCCCGTAGGCCTGGGCAACCATACCGCTTGTTCCCACCCTAAGGAATCCCATATTCCAGTAGAGCAGGTCAAAGAGCATTGTGGCAACGGCTACCGCTCCAATGAGGGCGGCCTCACCCAGCCTTCCGGCAATGGCCACATCAACCATACCCACCAATGGCACGGTTATGTTGGCAAAAATGCTCGGTATTGCCAGTTTTAGTACCTGTCTGTTCATCTCCTGCTCAAACGATTCTACCTGTACTTGCCCTCCTCATCAAGCATGCCAAGGTATGACTCATAGCGTTCCACCGAAATCTCTCCGCTCTCCAGGGCCTCCTTGACCGCACATCCGGGTTCATGCGTGTGCGTGCACGGCACAAACCTGCAGTTATCTTCGACACGCAGCATTTCAGGGAAATAGGTACTCAATTCCTCCGGCTTGACATCTACCAGGCCAAAGCCTCTGATTCCCGGAGTATCAACTACAAAACCGCCAGATGCAAGCCTGTGCATCTCATAGAATGTTGTAGTATGCTTTCCCTGCAGATGATATGCGGATATCTCACCTATCCTCAAGTCAAGTTGGGGATCAAGGGCCGAAATTATTGAAGACTTGCCCACACCCGATTGCCCCGAAAAGAGCACAACCTTGTCTTTGCACATCTCCTTGAGTTGCCCGATGCCCATACCGCTCTCCACAGAGGTTTCCAGCACATTGTAACCTGCGCCGGTATAGATTGCCTTGAATGCCTCAACCATCTGCAACGAGTCGCTGTCATAGAGGTCCATTTTGTTGACAATGATTGTAACCGGCACATTATAGGCCTCACATGTCACAAGGAAGCGGTCTATAAAGGGGAGTTTGACCTCAGGGAAATTGAGTGTTGCAATCAGAAAGGCCATATCAATGTTTGCCGCTATGACATGTGACTGGCGGCTAAGGTTAGTTGATTTGCGCACTATGCAGTTCCTGCGCGGGCCAATGGCCTTTATTGTTGCCGGCCCGTTTGCATCACCGGCGTCATACTCCACAATATCACCAACGGCAACAGGATTGGTTGAACTTGATCCCTTGAGCCTCAATTTACCCTTTATCACCGCCGGAAAGAGGTCCCATTCAGGCAATTTTGAGAGCAGATAGTGGCTCCCTGTATGTTTTACTACAAAAGCAGTATCGGTTTTGATTTTATCCATAGGTGCGAATATACAAAATTGTACAAAAAACATTACCTTTGTATGATAAATATTAGCAAATTTACCAAGAATGTATACCCTTCAAGAACTCAAAGAGATTGTTACCAAAGGCCTTTCTTCCCTTGACTTCAACAGGGAGCCGTCGGATTTGTATAACCCTTTGGGATATATGATTTCCATTGGAGGAAAAAGGTTGAGGCCTATAACATGTCTTATGACATACAACCTCTTCTCCGACAGAATTGAGAAATCCATCCTCTACCCCGCAATGGCACTTGAGGTCTTCCACGGATTTACACTTATACATGATGACATCATGGACAAGGCCGATATCCGCAGGGGACAGCCCACTGTACACAAGAAGTGGAACAACAATATCGCCATATTGTCGGGAGACGTAATGTCAATAATGTCATACGACCTCCTTGCATCATGCCCTGCAGAGAAACTTCCGGAGGCCCTTGCGCTCTTTACCAGAACAGCCGCACAGGTTTGCGAAGGACAGCAGTATGACATGAACTTTGAGCATCTGCCGTTCATTACAATGGAGGAGTACATCTCAATGATTGGCCTCAAGACCGCAGTGCTCATTGCATGTTCTGCAAAATTGGGTGCCATAATAGCCGGAGCAGATGCAAAGACTGCAAATGCCATCTATGATTTTGCCTATACGCTTGGAATAGCGTTCCAGATACAGGATGACTATTTTGACACCTTCGGACAGAGCAGCATCTTTGGCAAAAACATTGGCGGTGACATCATGAACAACAAGAAGACATGGCTGCTCGTTGAGACATTCCGCCGCACAAACGGTGCCCAAAGGGAGAGATTGAACCGGTTGATGGCTATGACGCAGGAGCAGGCAGCGCAGAAGATTGAGGGCATGCAGCAACTCTACATAGAGGCAGGCATCAAACAGGCTGCCGAAGATGCCATTGCGGAATACCACAAGAAGGCCCTTGCCATTGTTGGACAACTGGAACTGAATGCAGCCCAGAAGGAGCAACTTGTAAACTATGCCAACTATTTGATCAACAGAAACAAATAAAAAATACACCAATATGAATTTCAGCCAACTAAGCAATCAGATTTTTGACAAATGCATTGAGAATTACCATCTTTCAGATGATGTTGATGCGCCAATCAAAAACCCGTACGAATTGAGGACCATTGAGTTCTATCTCTATTTGAAGAACTGGATAGATACTGTACAATGGCACCTTGAGGATATAATCCGCAATCCTGAAATTGAACCGGTTGAAGCACTTAAAATCAAGAGAAGAATAGACAAGTCAAACCAGGACAGGACCGACCTTGTTGAACTTATTGACAGTTATATGCTTGACAAATACAAGGATGTTGCCGTTAAGGAGGATGCCACAATAAATACCGAGAGTCCCGCTTGGGCCATCGACAGATTGTCAATTCTTGCCCTCAAGATCTACCACATGGCAATTGAGGCCAACAGGGAGGATGCAAATCCTGAGCATAAGGCCGAGTGCCAGAAGAAACTTGATGTATTGCTTGAGCAGAGGAAGGACCTTTCATCGGCAATTGACCAACTTCTTGGAGATATTGAGGCAGGAAACAAATACATGAAGGTGTACAAACAGATGAAGATGTACAACGACCCTGCCCTCAATCCTGTCCTATATGCCAAACAGCAGCAATAATGGCCAGCAGAAAGAGACACATACTTGTAATAAGGTTATCAGCATTGGGGGACGTTGCAATATCTGTCCCCCTGATTAAAGAGTATGCCAGAGAGAACCCATCCATAGAGTTTTCTGTTCTGTCACAAAAATTTACAGCACCCCTTTTTGAGGGTGTCGGTAACCTCAATTTCATACCGTTTGACCTGCCCAAAGGGAAGAGTGGTGTATTGGAGGTGATAAAGTTTGCTTCAACTCTTTTGAAATATAATATTACAGAGGTTGCTGACATCCATAACGTACACCGTAGCAGAATTATACGCTATTGTCTCAAACTTCGCGGCATTCCCTGCAAAGTGATTTTCAAAGACCGCAAATCACGCAAACTGCTTGTAAGGAGCCGCAACAAGGTTATGGTTCAGCAAAAGAGCAGCATGCAGAAGTATGAGGATGTACTCACCTCACTCGGGCTCAAGGACCTAGGATTTGCAAAGAGATCTGTGCCTCCACGCAAGACAGACACCGGCATGTTCCGCAAAATAGGCATCGCGCCGTTTGCAAAACATCAGGGCAAAGCGTGGCCGCTTGCACTTGTGGAGGAGGTCATCAGCAGATTGTCGGCCGACAACAATAACAGGATTTTTCTCTTTGGAGGCGGCAAAGAGGAGATTCAGGTGCTTGAATCAATGGCAGCAAAATACCCCAACACGCAATCTGTTGCCGGCAAATACAAACTGGGCGAGGAGATTGGATTTATGGAGAGCCTTGACGTGATGCTTACCATGGATTCGGCCAATATGCATCTTGCCTCACTGGTAAGGACCCCTGTTGTCTCAATTTGGGGCGCCACTCACCCGTATGCAGGATTTTATGGTTGGGGACAGGATCCCAAGGATGCCCTGCAGGCAGAGATGCCGTGCCGGCCATGCTCGATATTTGGAGACAAGGAGTGCGCCAGAGGCGATTATGCTTGCCTTAAGGCTGTCACACCGGATCAGGTGATTGACAAGATTATAGAAGTAACGGCAAGATAGGCAGAAACCATACTTGCTCCACAGAAAATATATTCATTTGACATTAGCCGGAATAACGCAATGGAAAAGAGCAAAGAGAAGAAACATATTGAAATTATGGCTCCTGCAGGCAATTTTGAGTGCCTTATGGCAGCAATACAGGGAGGAGCCGATTCCATCTATTTTGGTGTGGGAAACCTTAACATGCGCTCACACTCGGCCAACAACTTCAATCCTGATGACATAGAGAAGATTGTAGGGCTGTGCAACGAGCATGGCGTGAGGTCTTACCTGACCCTCAACATTGTACTGTACAATGAGGATATAGAGCCAATGAAAGAGGCTCTTGAGGCGGCCAAACGCGCCGGCATAACTGCTGTGATAGCATCGGACATGGCTGCCATATCATACGCCAGGTCAATTGGCCTCGAAGTGCATATCTCAACACAACTTAACGTATCTAACTATGAGGCTGTGAAATTTTATGCCCAGTTTGCCGATGTTGTTGTGCTTGCAAGGGAACTTAACATGACCCAGGTCAAGGAGATAAGCCAAAAGATTGCCCAAGAGGGCATCAAGGGTCCCGGCGGAAAGGAGGTGCAGATTGAGATGTTCTGCCACGGTGCGCTTTGCATGGCTGTATCAGGCAAGTGCTATTTGAGCCTTCACCACTACAACGCATCAGCCAACAGAGGTTCATGCTACCAGTTATGCCGAAGGGGTTATGAGGTAACTGATCTTGAGACCGGCGACAAACTTGAGATTGACAACAAATATATAATGTCTCCCAAAGACTTGTGCACCATAGAGTTTATGGACAAAATGATTGATGCGGGAGTCTCTGTGTTCAAGATTGAAGGACGCGCCCGCAGTGCCGAGTATGTAAGAAAGGTTACTGCCGCATACCGCGCCGCTGCAGATGCTGTAATTGAAGGAAGATTTACTCCGGAACTTGCATTGTCATTAAAAGAGGGAGAACTTAAGGAGGTCTTTAACCGGGGCTTCTGGGACGGATACTACCAGGGTGCAAAACTCGGTGAGTGGAGTACCGTTTACGGAAACAAGGCCACACGCAAGAAGACATATATAGGCAAGGTCACAAATTACTTCTCAAACATAGGTGTTGCCGAGATTCTGGTCGAGACCGGTCAACTTGAGGTTGGAAGCAATATCCTGATAATAGGCCCGTCAACCGGAGTGATTGAGATGAAGATTCCGGAGATAAGGGTAGACCTCAAGCCTTCGCAGGTTGCTGCAAAGGGCGTTTACTGCTCAATTCCAATACCGGAAAGATTGCGCCGGTCAGACAAAGTCTATCTGTTTGAGTAGCAGATTGCACCGGACTCTCATTGAACAACAAGCCCCTACTGGAGCATCCAGCAGGGGTTTGCTTTTCTTATAGATGACTTTTGAGCCATCTTCCTCTATACCGCTTTCTTAACCTCTTCAAAACGGTCATTTATAAGTTTGCCAATCTCTTTTGCCTTTGCAGCATCATTGTTGCCCTTGAAGACATCCTGAAGCAGCAACAGATATGAGAAGGCCTGGTTTGTATACTCATATGACATATAACCGTCGCCATACGGTTTGGAGAAGAGGTCTATTGCCTTGAGGGTCTCCCCGGCAAAGGCATCTGCAAGCCTGTAGGCCTTTTCCTTCTCGCCAAGGGCACAATAGATGCTTATTGCATCAATCACTGCCCTGTCGTTAAGACCGGAGATAATTGCATTGTTGAGAGGAAGCGTAGCCGCCGGAATAAGTTCCTGCATCCTGTCAAGAACCTCAAGCGCCTTCTCCCTTTTGCCCTTTGCATAAAGGGCCTTTGCGGTCTGTACCATAATGTCTCTTGGAGAGACAAGACTGTTGAATGTCAACAGATGCTGGTAATCTATATTGAGTGTGGTATCCTTGAAGTTGTCCCACTTGTAGACATTCATTACCCTATTGTACATTTCATCCTCATCAACCTGGTCAAGATTGCCGTTCTGGATACCTGTAACGCTCTGTATAGGAACAAATTTGTATACAAAACCGTCATACTGGAGATAATCCTTGATGCCAATCTGAAGGTCACCGCCCCTTTGTGCCAGGTAGATAGGTCTCTCCCAATTGTAGTGTGCAAGAATATCAAGAAGGATAAGTTCCACTTTATCAAGCGAGCCCTTGCCTTCTGGAATATGAAGTACAAGTGAATCAAGAATCTTGTCATAATCCTTCTCTGCAACAATGCCGTTTCTGATCACATTCTCCTTGTTTACAGGTATGATCAATTTTCTTGCAGGCAGATAATCATGATCCTTGCCATCTGACATAGGCACCTTTATTTTAGGGTTCTTGAAGATATCTATAGCATCCTTGGCAAGAATAGGTCTGTTGAAGCGCTCATAAATCTGCACAAAATCATTGGTTCCAAAGAAATACTGCGACTTGTCAATGGTTATAGGAA
The DNA here is from genome assembly GCA_015060245.1 of Bacteroidales bacterium. Classification (GTDB taxonomy): domain Bacteria; phylum Bacteroidota; class Bacteroidia; order Bacteroidales; family UBA932; genus Egerieousia. The sequence continues at coordinate 81,060 of SUYU01000010.1, forward strand.
GCGGATCTGATTCATACATCTTGAGTTTCATCTGGTCAATATACCAGTCTGTGCCAAGAAGTGATGTGTTGACAATCCTCACATCGGTTCTCGTACCCTCTACCTCCTGCGCATACCACAACGGGAATGTATCGTTGTCGCCATGGGTTATTATAAGTGCATTCTTGCCAAGAGGTTCAAGATAGTTATATCCAAGATCCCTTACAAAATATCTTCCGCTCCTGTCATGGTCATCCCAAGTCTGTGAAACCATCTGCAACGGAACAAGAATACCTGCAACAGAGGCAATTGCCGATGCAACAGCAGGAGAAGAGATCTTTCTCAAAAGTTCGGCAATCCACATTACTCCCAATCCTATCCAGATGGCAAATGTATAGAAAGAACCGGCATATGCATAGTCACGCTCCCTTGGCTGCATTGGAGGCTGGTTAAGATATACCACAACCGCTATACCAGTAAGTACAAACAGCAACATTGTAACCATCCAGTTCTTCTGGTCTTTTCTCAACTGGTAGAACAAGCCTATAAGGCCAAGAATCAAAGGAAGGAAGTAGAAGTGGTTACGGGCTTTGCTGTTTACAATATAATCGGGGCCTTCACTCTGGTCTCCCAACCTTATCTGGTCTATGAACTTGATTCCGCTCTCCCAGTTGCCCTTGAACATCTCACCCGGATAACTTGCCTGCAGATCATTCTGACGTCCTGCAAAATTCCACATGAAGTATCTCAAGTACATGAAATCTACCTGATAGTCCCAGAAGTACTTGAGGTTGGCACCAAACGAAGGTTTCCTGTGCTTGCCACCTATATTACGGCCCTTGCCCTCTGTATACATCTCATAGAAAGGCACATAAGAATCTCCTACTCCAGGAGTGTACATTCTCGGGAAGAGCATCTTTGACTCCGATGAATATACCGGCTCAGCAGGTCCCTCAACTTTAACATATTTGCCGTTATGCACATTATAATATTCAGGGGTCTTGATATCCTCAAGGACTGACGCAAATGTCTCTCCATATATGAGAGGATTGCTGCCATATTGCTCACGGCCAAGGTAACGTACAAGGTTGAAAGGGTTATCGGGCTGGTTTTCATTGGTAGGAGTATCAACCGACGACCTTATTACAACTACCGCAAATGATGTATAACCTATTATGATTACTGTAACGCAAAGCAGTATTGTATTCAAAAGCACCTTATTCTTCCTGTATGTATAAAGGATGCCCCAAAAACATGCCGCAATGAGCGCAAGAACAAAAAGTGCCGCTCCTATATTGTATGTCAATCCAAGCACATTTACAAAGAAGAGATCTACATATGCCGCAATTTTCGGAACATACGGAATTATGCCGTACAATATGACTGCCAATATTATTCCCGACAATGCCAATACATACAATGTTCTCTTTCTTGTAACCTCATACTTCTTGTAATAGTAGATGAATACAAGGGCCGGAATGGTCAAAAGGTTAAGCAGATGCACACCTATTGAAATTCCCATAAGGAAGGCTATAAGCACAATCCATCTGTTTGCAAAAGGTTTGTCTGCCTCCTCTTCCCACTTGAGCATTGCCCAGAAGACAACTGCAGTAAAGAGCGATGACATGGCATAAACTTCAGCCTCAACAGCAGAGAACCAGAAAGTGTCGGACCAGCAGTATGCCAATGCTCCCACAACGCCTGCACCAAAAACGGCAATGGAGTTGCCCATATCAAGGCTCCTGCCCATTTTCTCAACAATCCGTCTGCCCAAATGCACAATGGTTAGATAGAGGAAGAATATTGTAAATGCAGAACACAAGGCACTCATGGCATTTACAAGCATAGCAGCCTTGGTATTGTCACCAAAAAGGGTAAAGAAGCGTGCTATAAGTTGAAAAACAGGGTTTCCGGGCGGATGGCCCACCTCCAGTTTGTATGATGACGCAATAAACTCACCACAGTCCCAAAAACTCACAGTGGGCTCTATGGTCGACAAATAGGTAAAAGATGCAACAAACAGAACCGCTATGGCTATGATGTTGTTTATTCTTTTGAACTTTGTTAACTCCATATTTATATAAAAATTTATTTCTGATTACAGATGTTCTCCATAATAAACGGCAAATATAACATTTTACTTTTTTATAATTACCTTTGCAGCAAATTTTGTGCTAATTAGTCATGGCAAACAACGATTGGAAAAGCAGACTTGGAGTGGTATTCTCCACAAATCCCGATTTCAACTACTCTACAGACGATGAGCAGCAGGAGGTTGAGTTGCTGCCTCCTCACAAACAGAAACTCATTGTAACAATAGACCGCAAAAAGAGGGCAGGCAAACAGGTAACCCTTGTTGACGGTTTTGTAGGCCCGCAGGAAGACCTTGAGGATCTCTGCAAAAAACTCAAGACCAAATGCGGAACAGGAGGCTCTGCAAAGGATGGTGCCATCCTTATCCAGGGCGACATGCGCGACAAAGTTGTAGACTATCTCGTAACTGCAGGATACAATGCCAAACGTGGTAACTGATACCTGCACCATCAATTGCACAGACTCCATAAGCCACTCTGTATCACAGTTATGGCCCGAGAGTTACATTGCTGTGGGAGAGTTTGTTCCGGCGGCAAATTATGCCCCTGTATCGCTGGTTGACAACATATCCAACCTCATAATAGTCATCATAATCCTCTCCATCTTTACTGTAACATTCATGCGCATAGCGGAGGGGCTGGCTTTTTCTGCAAAATCTCTTTTCAATGCAAAGAAACTGGTTGAAATAGAGCAGCAGAGCCATATCCAGAACAGCAGGAACATTACAATCGTATTCCTTGTGATAATCTCTGCATTCATGTTTTCAAACTATAATGCCAACCACGCAATTATTGGGAACAGTTTCTCCACCGGCGTTAATTTTCTTATGGCATCCGGCACTGCAGGGCTATACTTTGCCTTCAGAAGAGTGGCGGCAGGCATCATGGACTGGGTTAACACATGCTCCCTGTTCAAGATGCTCAACAGGTTCTACTTTACCTACAGCATCATAATGACAAGCCTTGCAATAATATGTTTTCTTGCATTGATCACATTTGAATCCATAACGTTCAGTCTCATTGTCGGTTCAATTTCGGCATGCATCATACTGACCAATTTGCTCTATTATATCCGCTGCTGTCAAATAATAATTTCAAATGGATTTTCACATTTTTTTTTGATTTTGTATCTTTGCACCCTCGAAATTTTACCGCAAGCGGTTTTAGCGCATTTAATACTCTCATAATATGAAAGTTACAAACATTTTAATCTCTCAGCCGGCACCACAAAATTCATCGCCTTACTCAGAGATTATTGCCAAATATGGTGTAAATATTGATTTTCATCCATTCTTTAGAGTTGAACCCCTTACCGCTAAAGAATTCAGGGCACAAAAAATAAATATCCTTGACTATACGGCCATTGTCTTTACTGCAAGAACCACAATTGACGCCTTCTTCCGTTTGTGCGAAGAGTTAAGGATTACCGTTCCCGAAACAATGAAATATTTCTGTGTATCCGAGGCCATTGCCCTCTATCTGCAGAAACATATTGTATACAGAAAGAGGAAGATATTTTTCGGCAACGGCACCGCTGCCTCTATAGTTGACAGCATCGGCACAAAGCACAAGGATGAAAATTTTCTTCTTGCAACCGCAGATTCAAACAAGGCCGACCTTCACAAACTCTTTGTGAAAGCAAAACTTAAACACGAATCTGCAGTATTCATCAAGACAATCAACAGTGATTTGTCGGAACTTGACCTTGCAAAGTATCAGATGCTTGTATTCTACAGCCCCTCTGACATCAACTCATTGCAGGAGAATTTTCCCGAGTTTGAGCAGAAAGACCTCATGTTTGCTACCTTTGGTCCTGCGACAGCCAAAGCCATGAAGGCTGCCAAACTCAATACAACAATAACAGCGCCTACACCTGAAGCACCATCCATTGCAAAGGCGCTTACCCTCTTCTTTGACAAGAAGTAGGTTCACGGAGAGAGAACGGAGACCTATGGCACAGACTTTTACAAAACAAGAAAGAATATGCTCCCTAAAGGAGATCAATGCCCTTGTAAAAGATGGCCAGGTTCTCTTTCACTATCCATTCAGAGTCTCATACATCACATCAGACGGGAATAATGACGGCGCCGGTTGCCACAAACTGCTTGTTTCCGTACCAAAAAAGAATTTCAAAAGGGCAGTACACAGAAATCTGCTGAAGCGCAGAATCAGGGAGAGTTACAGAAAGAACAAGGAACTGCTGCAACTCCCACAGGCATGCCGTGCCAATGTGATGCTGGTATATGTAAGTAAAGATATCCTGGAGTATACATACATTGAAACAAGAATCAGAGAGATATTGGACAAAATTTCAAAAGTTGTTGAAAAGGGCCGCTAACTTTCCGTTGCTGCTCCTTGTACGCTTTTATCAGGTCTGCATATCACCGCTGAAACCTCCTACATGCAGATTTACACCCACATGCTCACAATATGCCATAGAGGCTTTGCGCAAGCATGGTCCAATCAAAGGAGTTTACCTTACCGTACGCCGGCTTCTGAGGTGCCATCCATGGGGAGGAAGCGGATATGATCCGGTACCTTAAAATAAACAAGCGCAAGAGGATTCCTCCTGCGCTGTGAGTCTGTACATGAACCTGAATATCGCCTACAGGGCTACAAGTTCATCTATGAATTTCATGTTTCCGTAGAGTCTTGGAACTTTATTCTGTCCTCCTGCCTTGCCCCGGCTCTCCATCCATTTATAGAATGTGCCATGAGGCAATGATACTATCTCAAGACGCTCCATTGTGGCATTTCCCAGACGCTTTGCCGCATAGTCCGAATTGAAATGGGCTATATTTCTGTCGAGAAGACTGGTAAAAAATTCAATATCCTTTGGCGGATTTGAGAACTCTATTGCCCATCTGTGATACCCCTTGCGGCCCAACTCCATAAATACCGGCGCCACTGTAAAGTCAGAAACTGAGCAGTTGCACTCATTGCATGTGCGGGCCAAAGCATTCTCGGCATTGGAGATCATAAGTTCCTCACCAAAAGCATTTATATAGAGTTGGGTACGTCCGGTAATCCTTATTCTGTGCGGATAGAGCGATTCAAACTGCACACAGTCACCAATCATGTAACGCCACAACCCGCCACAAGTTGTTATTACCATTGCATAGTTCTCGCCGGTCTTCACATCTGCCAATGTAGGTATCTCCCTTATTTTACCGCTCATTACATCATCAAAGATTGACATTGGTATAAACTCATAAAATATACCATTGTTTACGGTAAGCAGCATTGATTTTATGTCAAGATCATCCTGGAAGGCAAAATAGCCTTCAGAGGCATTGTAGTTCTCAAGATAGTGCATACCATCACCAGGAATTATCTTGTTGAAGGCCTCCCTATAAGGCTCAAACCCTATTCCGCCATGCATGAAGAGTTCCAATGACGGCCAAACCTCCCTGATACTCTTCTTGCCGGTACACTCCAGCACCCTCTGCAACAGAACAAGATTCCAACTTGGCACTCCGCTGAAATTGGTGATATTCATACTGGTGCACTCCTTGCATATCTTCTCTACCTTTTCTGAAAAGTTGGACATTAACGCTATATCCTTTTCGGGAGCCCTGAAAATCTCTGCCATAAAGGGTGAATTCATCAGAAGCACTGCAGACAAGTCGCCATACATTGTTCCTCCGCTGCCCATCTCATCGGGCTGCACACTTCCGCCAATGGTCAGCGCCTTACCCTTGAAGACCCCGCTCGAAGGATGCTGCGCCACATACCATGCCAACATCCTCCTGAATCCTCCGTAGTGATTGATGTTCAGAGAATCCGGAGTAATTGGTATATATTTGCTCCTGTCTGAACTTGTTCCGCTTGAGCGTGCAAACCACTGGACCTTCTGGTTCCATAGCACAAACTCTTCGCCCCTTCTTACCCTCTCAATATAGGGAACAAAATCGTCATACCTCCTTACCGGCACCTCGCGCTGGAATGCCTTTAACCTGTGATTTAATCCCTTTTTGCTCAAGGCAGAATCAACTCCCGCTCCCGCCACACAGAATGTACTGAAATTGTGTTCCTTGCCGAATGCCGTATCTGCCCCTGCCCAGGTAAGCCTGTTGAACCAGTCAACCTGATACTCCATTGGGCACAAATGGCTCATTTCCACCTCTTTGATGAGATCCCTGCTAAAACGGGTAAATATATTGTTGATTAAAGACATAACTCAAAATTTATACATTTTGCAGATATGGTTTCTACATAATTGCAAAGTTAGTCAATTCAATTGAATACTTCGTGCAAAATATCAAGAGATTTTATATCCAACGGCGTTCCCAAATGGTGCGAAAGATATCTTATCATCTGCTTGGCGAACGAAAGGCGCAACTCTCCACTGCACCTTACGCCCCCCATTTCAATGGCACGCGTATTCAGAAGGGTATGGAGCAGCATCGACTCCTGGGGCGGGAAAAAGCGTTCTTGAGTTGTCTCCTGCAAATTTCCGGTACGCTTATCATACATGTAGAGCGGCTCTCTGAAGAGTGCGCCCTCCATATCAAACAGGGGCATCTGCTGCGAATGGTTGTCGGTTGGCATAAACCCCAGCATCCTTGTAAGGTGAACCATAAAGTGTATATGAAAATTTGCAACACCCTCTTCAATATGCTCCAGCATGTTTATTGATGAGACAAGGAAGTCATAGAGTTGCCTGTTCCCTTCGCTCTCCCTTATGCTCTTTACCAGCAGTTCGCTTAGGAAGATGGCTATCGTATTCTTGTAGATATTTGTTCTCAAGGACTCCAGCCTCAACACAGGCACCATTTCACGTATAGTGGGCATTGATGATCCGTTATTATAGGCAACCACATCCAATATATTCAGTCTGTGCAGGTTTGATATTGTCACCTTATTCTTTGCTGCAACCCGCATATAGAGGGATATGCGCCCCGACGTATTGGAGTAACACTGCAATACCAGGCCATTGTCGCCATGTTTGATTGTATGCAGCACTATGACTTGCAGTTTGACAAGCATGATTCAGGATTTTTGCAGAAACTCCATAAGTGCACGCATTGCCTTTCCCCTATGGGATATTGCATTCTTCTGCTCAAGAGAAACCTCAGCAAGGGTTCTTCCTTCATATCCGTCGGGAACAAATACAGGATCATAACCAAAACCCTCTGTGCCGCACTTGCAGAGGGCAATCTCACCATTAAGCACTCCCTCAAAAAGATGCTGCACGCCATTGGCGTCAATATAGGCAACCGCTGTTCTGAAGCGAGCCCTGCGGTTCTCTTTTCCATCGAGTTCCTGAAGCAGTTTATCCATGTTGGCCGACGGATCCTTGCTCTCCCCTGCATATCTGGCAGTATGCACCCCCGGAGCACCTCCAAGCGCCTCTACCTCAAGTCCTGTATCATCTGCAAAACATGCCTTGTGAAGTTTGTTCCACAGATACTGGCACTTTTGAACGGCATTGGCCTCCAACGTATTGCCTGTTTCGGGAATATCTTCTGTAATGCCAAGGTCTTTTGGCATAATTAATGTTACATTTTTACCCAGCGCCTTTTGCGCCTCAACTGCCTTGTGTGCATTGCCTGTGGCAAAAATTATCTCCATACAATATAATTTTAATTGCACCAAAGGTAGTAAAAGTTTACTTTTGTAAAGTTATTAAACATTGGAAAGACATGAGAAGAGGTATTTTTTTTGCCATGGCCCTGTTGCTCCCTTTTGCAATGATGGCCCAGTCAAAGGATTTCAAGACAGCACAATCACTTGAGACACAATACAACATTCTGAACGAACTGCGGGTTGGATTTGTAGACAGTATTGATACTCAAAAACTTATACATACAGGCATTGCAGCCATGCTCGAGTCCCTTGATCCCTACACAGAGTATATTCCGGCAGAAGAGGATGAAGAGATTGAGTTGATGACTACAGCCACCTATGGAGGCATAGGCTCTATCATAAAGAAGGTTGACTCTGTTGGTGTTATCATTTCACAGCCATATCTTGGCTCTCCTGCCATAAAATATGGTCTTGAGCCTGGAGATGTAATTCTGAAGATAAACGGGGAGGATGTTGCCCCTCTCACTGCAGACCAGTGCAGTTCCAAAATGAAGGGCGAACCTGGAACCGATGTTGTATTCACAGTCAGGAAAGGACGTGGAGGTGAGATTAAAGAGTATAAGATAACAAGGGAGAGGATACACATACCCGACGTCTCATTCAGTGCCCTTCTCGACAAAAAATATACAAACGGAGAGAATGTGGGCTACATCAAACTTGACGGCTTTACCGTAAACGGCTCAAAGGATGTCAGGAATGCGCTTGTTGCCCTCAAGGAAGAGGGGGCTCAAAAGATAATCCTTGATTTGAGGGGTAATGGCGGAGGACTTATGGATGAGGCAATAAAGATAGTCTCCCTTTTTGTACCCAAAGGAACCCTTGTAGTTTCACAAAAAGGACGCAATGCAAACGTAAATGCGGAGTACAGGACATTGGATGAGCCGGTAGATACACTCATACCCCTTATGGTTATGGTCAATTCGGGCAGCGCATCATCATCGGAGATTGTAGCGGGAGCCATCCAGGACCTTGACAGGGGCATCATTATTGGAACACGCACATTCGGCAAAGGGCTTGTGCAGTCAATGCGCCCCGTAGGCTATGACGGCCTTGTAAAACTCACCATCGCCAAATACTATACGCCAAGCGGACGCTGTGTACAGGCAATCGACTATTCGAACAGAAATTCCGACGGCAGCGTAGGAACCGTTCCCGATTCTTTGAAAAGGGCGTTCCTTACAAAAAACGGCCGCACAGTGTATGATGGAGGTGGCATCACACCGGACTCTACAGTCAATGCACCACAGTACAGCCGTATAGCACTCTCGCTTGTAATGAACGATATAGTGAATGACTATGCCTTGAAATACTACTCGTCAAAGAGTTCCATTGCCCCTGCAGGCGAATTTGAACTGACAGACCAGGAGTATGAGGAGTTTGTAGAGTATGCCGCTTCACGCAAGTTCGACAGCCGTAGCGGGGCCCAGGTGGAGTTTGAAAAGATGATGAAATCTGCCAAAGCAGAGCAACTCTACGAGATGAACAAGGCGGAGTTTGATGCACTCAAGAGCAAACTGTCGGTATCAAAAGAGGAGATGCTCCGCATAAAGAAGAGCGAGATAAAACCTCTTGTTGAGGAGGAGATTGTACAGAAATTCCACTTTACGCCAGGCAGCATTGAGTCAATCATAAGGAATGATACCCAACTCCTCAATGCATTGAAGATCCCATTTGAACTGAAATAGACCCATTGTATGCCGGACTCCTTTTCAAGGCCACATACGGCTATTGTTGCGCAGAATCACGCTTTTTGTCAATGGCCATGGCCACTTTGCGCCCTGCAACAGCAGCAAGTTCGTCAAATGGAGCCTCCATTACACGCTTGAAACTTCTGAAATGCTTGAGAAGTTTTTCTTCTGTAACTTCTCCAATTCCCTCTATATCACGCAATCGTGACGTGATCTGACTCTTGCTGCGCTTATTTCTGTGGAAGGTTATTCCAAACCGGTGCGCCTCATCCCTCAGATGCATAAGAAGTTTGAGCGACGGAGAGTTCTTGTCAAGGAAAAGAGGCATGGGATCTCCCGGCACATACAGTTCTTCAAGACGCTCCGCAATGCTTATAATCTTTATTTTTTCATGGAGCCCGAGTTCCATAAGGGCCTTATGCGCAAAATGGAGTTGGCCCTTGCCGCCATCTATCAGTATAAGTTGCGGAAGCGGCGCCTCCTCTGACAGCAATCTTGAATAACGCCTGTAAACGACCTCCTGCATGGAGGCATAGTCATTGGCCCCTACTACCGTCTTTATATTGAAGTGCCTGTAATCCCTTTTGCTCGGACGGCCGTTCCTGAACACCACACAAGCCGCCACAGGATTGGTGCCCTGAATGTTGGAGTTGTCAAAACACTCAATGTGGATTGGAGGAACACTCATATGCAGATCGTTCTGCAACATCTGCACAGGCGTGATGACGTTGGTCTGGTCCTCATATTTGAGGGCATCCTGTTTCAGGCGCTGGAACTTGAAGGCGTTGGCATTCTTTGTACTCAACTCCAGAAGGTTGAGTTTGTCACCCTTAAGGGGCACATGTATATGCTTTCCCGAAAACTCCTGGTCGGGCAGGAACGGCACAAGCACCTCCTTTACCAGGGCCACACCGCCGTTATCCTTCTCAATATCCTCACCTGCAATATTATATATCTCCTGCATGAAATGGCTCAGCATTGCCTCCTTCTCCTCTTCAATGTTCATCTTGAACTCCAGATTGAGGGCCTTTACAATACATCCGTTGTTAAGGCGCAAGAAATTGCCGTACACCTTGTAATCTTCAAAAACAAGAGAGAATACATCTATATTTGTTATGCTCGGGTGAACTATCAGTGATTTGCTGTAGTGCTGCTGCAGCATATCAAGATTGTTCTTGTAGATTTGTGCCTGCTCAAAGTCAAGATCGCGGGCCGCCGCCTGCATCTTGGACTTGAACTCCTTTATCAGTGTTCCCGTATTTCCCTTCAGGAGGTTGGTTATGCCCTCAATCTGGGCAGAGTACTCTTCATGGGAGATATTCCCTATACATGGTGCATCGCACTTCTTTATATGGTAGTTGAGGCACTCCTTGTATTTTCCGCTCCCTATAGCCTGGTCTGAGAGATTCAGCGTGCATGTCCTGAGCCTGTAGAGCGAATTTATCAGATCGAGCAGATGGTGGGCATGCTGCACAGAACTGTAGGGGCCAAAATAGAGCGAACCGTCTTTTACAAACCTCCTTGTAAGAAATACGCGCGGAAAGGGTTCACGCTTCACGCATATCCATGGATAGGTCTTGCTGTCCTTGAGCAGGATGTTGTAACGCGGCTGATACTGCTTTATAAGATTGTTTTCAAGCAGAAGGGCATCCTGCTCACTCTCAACCACAGTATGTTCGAGATCGGCAATTTTTGAAACCAGAACTCTTGTCTTGCGTGTAAGCCTGCCTGGGTCGACAAAATACTGCATCACCCTCTTTTTTAGATTTTTAGCCTTTCCAATGTATATGATGATCCCTTCATTATTGAGGAATCTATATACACCGGGGTCAGAAGGGAGTGTAGATATTTTATCTTTTAGTGCCATAAATTTTTATCTTTGTACAATCATGCCGTAAGTTTGTTTATAAGCAGAAAGCATTCCACATGAGTACAAAATTAATCAATAATTCGCAAGTAAAGAGAGTCCTCAAAGTAAAAGGAGTTGCAGGATCCCTTATCGCCTCCATTGCAATGAGCATAACCGGCTTTAACAGAATAAACAGAATCTACTCCCATATCTCTGATTTTAAAGGAATTGCCTTTGCCGACAAACTTATATCCCACTTGAACATCCAGTGCTGTCATGACATCAAAGACCTGGAGTACATACCAAAAACAGGACCGCTGATTGTTGTAGCAAACCACCCGTTTGGAGCCATTGACGGACTCATAATGCTCTCGCTCATTGGGAAGACAAGAAAAGATGTAAAGGTCCTTACCAATTTTCTGCTCTCATATATTCCAAACCTCGAGGAGGAGTTCTTTCCTGTAAACCCATTTACCAACAAGCCAGGATTGAGGAGCAGCGTAACCGGCCTCAAGATGGCAATGGAGCATCTTCATGATGGCGGTGTGCTGGTTCTGTTTCCGTCGGGAGAGGTCTCTTCAAACAACAATAAAGAGGGTATTGTCAAGGATATCGAGTGGCAAAGTTCAGTAATAAAACTTATCAGGAATGCAGAAGTTCCGGTACTGCCTGTATTTTTCAGCGGACAAAACTCCGCCCTGTTCCACTTTCTTGGAAAGATTCACCCGTTGCTGCGTACAGCAAGGCTACCTCATGAACTCTCCAACAAGAAGAACAAAAATATAATAATGAAGATTGGAGCACCGGTTACTGTTGCCGCAATAAAGGAGTATGATACCATAAAAGGGCTCGGGGAGTATCTTTACAACAGGACCTATGCGCTTGAGGGAGACATTGATTATGAGAGTTTCCCATTCCAGCCCACCCTGCGCAACATTGTCAAGGCAGGGCAGGAGCAGATACGGAGCATTGGAGCGGCCGGCAGGAGTCTTGTTTCAGCAGGACTCTCATCCCTTTACTCAGACAAGAGAATCGGCACCCCGGTAAAGAGTGAGATTCTGGCAGATGAGATCTCTTCAATTGAAGAGTGCCGTCTCTTTGAAATTGGCAGATACCAATGCTACCTGGCGGAGTATGGCCGCATACCCAACCTCATGAAGGAGATTGGAATAAGGAGAGAGATGGCTTTCAGGGCTGTTGGAGAGGGGTCGGGCAAAGAGGTTGATACCGACAATTACGACACCTATTACAGGCACCTGATTTTGTGGGACAAGGAGAATTCTGCAGTAATAGGAGCATACCGATTGGGCATAGGCAGCGAGATTATGGAGCAATACGGGTTCAAGGGCTTTTACAGCAATACTCTCTTCAGATACAAGCATAATTTCAAGTTCCAGATGGCACGCTCCATTGAACTTGGGCGCTCATTTGTGGCCCTCGAGTACCAGAAAGATCCCTTGGCCCTGATGCTTCTCATAAAGGGGATATTCTATACTGTAATGAGGCATAAGGAGGCAAGATACCTTATAGGGCCCGTAAGCATAAGTTCTTCATACCCGCTCTTCTACAGAAGCCTTATAATTTACTATTTGAGACTTATGCACTCTGCGCCGCAATATCTGAGCATGGTTGTACCGAGGAGGCCTTTCAAACCCGACTACTGCAAGGTTGACCCTCAAGCCCTGCTGCAGCACAAGGTCTCTTCAATTGAGAAGTTTGACCGCTTTCTGCTCAAACTCAGTGACGGAAAGTACCGTATGCCTACGCTGCTCAAGAAGTACCTGAAGATAAATGCCCGCATCGTTGACTACAATGTGGATCCTGATTTCAATTATTGTGTTGACGGACTCATAATACTCACCCTCAACGAGGTTCCCCGCAGTGAAATAGAGAGTCTCTCAAAGGAGTTCAGCAACAAGGAGGAACTCTACAGACGTTTTGACATTCCAATGGAGTGACAAGTAAAGGTCCTGGGGTCCAACACAGCGTAAACTCACTGGAGGGCCAACTCTGCACAAAGATCCTGGGGAGCGACACATCAGAGTGCCGGATTGAAGCACACTAAAACATTGATTAAAACATTGATGCACTGAAAAGCAGTGCCACATGGTTGCGGTTCTGCGGATCATTGGTCCGCGCATATCTTATGCCTATACTTACAGGAACTCCTATCTTGAAGACGTAGCCGTCCACAAGCAGATCTGTACCAAACGACTTCATCGTAACAACAACATTATCATCCTTAAACTCTGCATAATCGGCAAACGGTATTATCTGCAGACGCTTGTAGTAGCCCAAAAAGCCCAGATCCGCCCCTTTGAAATTTACAGGAACGGCATAGTCTGCCGATACCTTGAAATAGTTTGGAGCATAGCGGGTCTCAAAGCCGCGCGGCATGGCTATGATATTCTCCAGAAAGTAATTTTTGCCGTCGGCATACTGATATTGGTATGCAGCCGAGAGCCTCAGACCCTGCTTGACATCTATGCCCGGCAGGTAAAAGTATGTATTGAGCGCATATATCGACCCGAAGTTCTCTGCGCCACCGGGCGAAATGGCACCGCTCACCGTCACATTGAAACCCCATCTTGGAAATATGGCGGCTGTAGCAACAGGACGCATCTGGTAGTATTGCAGGGCATAATTGAGTTGGTTGCGCGATCTGTACACGCCACTTTTTGTGCTGTAGAACTTATGGTTGTCATATTTCCAGAGCAACTGCGGCAGAAATCCTCTCTGCCAACCCCGGCTGTTGAAATAGAGGGGCAGATAACTCCTGACCTTGAGTTCAAAAAGAGGATCAGAGGTCTGCTCCACCTGTGGTGACTTGAGATCCCCCGCAACAAGCACCTTGCACATCATCCTGTGCTCATTGTTGAAATGCGCCTCAACCTTGAAGAGAGGCATCCATCCTCTATACTCGAATGAGGCATGAGCGGCATGGAATCCCTTCCGGTACGAGTATCCCAACATTGAGACTGCTGTTCCCTGCGTGTTCTGGGAGTATATTGTCGCGCCCAAAGATACGGCATCATACCATTTGTCATAACTGCTCTGCATAATGTTGTCAACATTATAATAGAGAGGCGCCCATGAGTGTATCCTAAAGAGGTGGCCTCCCTTGCGGTAGGGCTTTGGTGTATAGCGTACGGCCTGCTCCAGCGTATCTGCATAGAGCGGCGCCACGCCCGATCCTTCAGTGGAGTTCACACTCTTGAACCACTCCTTCGCCTGGTTGGAGAGCATCTGTGCCACAGGATATCTGTAATTGCTTTTGAGAACTCCATCCTCAACATACACCTTGATTCTGCCGGTAGTATCTCTATACTCCTGCTTCTGCAGGTCTTTATATGCCGACGTTGCATATGGGGCAAATACAGGATAGTATCCGTCAAGGTCAAGGCTTGAATAGAAGAGCCTGCCTCCCGCAATTTGCGGATTTAGCGCTGCAAAAGGAGCATTTGCAATGGTTTCCAACTGTTGCGTTGCCACATTGTAAGAGTAGATGTTGTTCACACCAGAAACATCTGAGTCAAAATATATGAGATTACCGTCAACCCCAAGATTGGAGATATTCCTGTAACCTGAACCCAGCACCTGCCGCCATGACGCACCTCCATTTTTAAGGTCAATATGATAGACACCCATTCCCTCTCCAGTGATTGCCAGCGCATAAAGACCCCCTCCGCCCCACTCCACCTCTCTCAATTGCCCGCCATGGGGTGCCGACAGTGCAAAAAGTTCATTGCCCTCCATATCAAGTACAACAGCGCGGGAACCTCCAAAACATGGATACTCCACTACCGCCAAAGAATCGGCTGTAGCATTTACAGATGGATCATTGTATGATTTTTTGCGGGTAAGCCTCTCTATTTTTCCACTTTTCAAATCATAAGAAAAGAGGTCATTGTAAGCAGCCATGCCCCAACGTATATCGCCCACAGTCTCAATATAATAGACTTTTTGTCCCGCCACATCCATCCTGCCGGCCGAAGAACTGAAGGCCCTCAAATTCCTGAAGCCCTTGGGGTGCTGCTGCAAAAAGAGCGGGTCTGTTCCCAGCATTACAAGTTCAGATGGCCTGTCATATGCACGTCTAACCGAGACAAGTGTATCTTTGTTCAACGGAACAGATGAAATGAATTGCGTAAAATATCTGCTTCTTTTGCCAACCATCTGATGCGCTGTATCATACTCTCCACGTGAAGCAAAATCCTCTTTCCAGAAAGCAGCATGGTATCTGAAACTCTCCCGAGCCAAATCCTTTAGGCTCATGCCGGTAAGTTTCTCATGGGCGTAGTTCTTAACATCGGGATTGTAAAAACGCCGCACATAACACTCCATGAGGTCACCCGTATAGGTATATGAACCGGATTTTGCCCTGCCGGCTGATATAAGCACATATCCTAACGCATAATGGTCCGGCGTGTAATATTTGTTGGAACCGAACCTCCATCGGCTCCAGTTCCTGTACTCCCCATTAAGGAGTGACGCCCTGTAATACTCAAGGAAAGAGGCGCTGCGCCCCCTGCCGCTCTCTGTAAGTTCGGTCTCGGCAACCACCGCATCGCCCTCCAGAAGCCATTTTGAAGTGTAGACACCAATTCCGAGCCCCGTAATCTGCTCTCCGAGAAGCCAACCCAACGGCTTGTATATACCCTTGGTAAAGAGGCTCATCTGCCCTACATGACGGCTCTCATGAATGGCCAGTTGCTCATCCCAATTTTGCGGATAACCGCCATTGGCCGGGGGTGTTGTATAGAGTTCCATTCTCTTTGGAGCCCATGTTACCATTCCGTTGCTCCTTGTTGTAAACGGGTGCAGTATTACTGGTATAGGCTTGGGACTGGCCTTCAATCCTGCCATAACATAGGGCCTGTAGTGCTCAAGAAGGTTTACGTACCTCATGGCCAAGGAGTCTGCCCCATCAGGATATACCAGCCTGTAGTTTCCGCTCTCAATTTTGCTCCACTTTACTCCCGACGGATCCTCTCCCGTGAGATAGAACTGCCCCATAAGGGCATTTGCCGCCATCATCAGTACCGCAAATGAAAAGAGTCTCTTTTGTATGAAACCGCTCACCATATATGATTCAGCAACTCCACGTGGAGTTGTTAAGTTTTTGTTACCGAAATATTAAATCGTTTTTTGCAAAGATAACAAATGTATTGTTAGTTTTTAATTCTTGAGATTTATCAATTATATTTGCACAAAATTTTCTTTTATCAAATGGACGTAGTATTTAAGATTTTCACCTTGCTCGGTTCATTGGGTCTCTTCCTTTACGGCATGACCCTTATGAGCGAGGCTCTACAGAAAGTTGCCGGTGACAAATTGAGGAATATCCTGGCAGCAATGACATCCAATTCATTTTCAAGAATTCTCACAGGTCTGTTCATTACTGCAGTAATCCAGTCTTCGAGTGCAACTACCGTAATGGTGGTCAGTTTTGTAAACGCAGGTCTGCTCTCTTTGGTTCAATCCATTGGTGTAATTATGGGTGCCAACATCGGTACCACAATAACCGCCTGGCTCATTTCGTTGCTCGGATTCAAGGCCGACATTGCTGTTCTTGCCATTCCGCTTGTAGGTATTGGATTTGCCTTCATGATGTTCAAATCCAACAAGAAAAAATCAATTGGTGAACTTATAATAGGATTTGCACTTTTGTTCCTTGGCTTAAGTTCCCTTAAAAGTTCGGTTCCAGACCTTCAAAGTTCGCCAGAGGTGCTTGCATTCCTTCAGCAATGGACAAACTACGGCTTCGGTTCTGTATTGATGTTCGTTGCAATAGGCACAATCCTTACAATAGTGCTGCAGTCATCAAGTGCCACAATGGCATTGACCCTTGTAATGTGCAACAACGGCTGGATTCCGTTTGAGATGGGTGCTGCAATGGTACTTGGCGAGAACATTGGAACAACCATCACTGCAAACATAGCAGCATCAGTGGCAAATGTATCGGCAAGAAGAGCGGCAATGGCACACTCTGTATTTAACTTGTTTGGTGTAGTCTGGGTGCTTATACTGTTCCATCCGTTCCTTACTGTCGTGTCAAAAATCATTATGGCAATAGGACTTGACAATCCGCTTCAAGACGGAGCCTCACCTAACTCGACTTTGTATGCCATTTCAATGGTTCATACACTCTTCAACATATGTAATACCCTTATCCTTGTATGGTTTACAAACCAGATTGCGGCGTTGGTTACCAAGATTGTCAAAGGTAAGAAGGAGGAAGAGGTATTCCGTTTGCAATATATTCATGGCGGTCTGTTGAACACTGCAGAGTTGTCATTGGCACAGGCAAAGGCAGAGATTATCCACTATGCACAGATATGCCGCAGACAGTATGTATATGCACAGGAGGCCTTGAACACAGAGGATTCAGAGAAATTTGACAAACTCTACAAGAAACTTGAGGAGTATGAGCAGATTACAGACCGTATTGAACTTGAGATTGCCAAATACCTCAACAACATTGCGGAGGGCCAGTTGAGCGAAGAATCAGGCCGCAGGCTTCAGGCAATGTACAAGATTATCAGCGAACTCGAGAGTGTGGGTGACTCCGGATTCAACATTGCACGTATCCTTCAGCGCAGAAACATCCACAACAAGGAGTTTGATCCTAACATGATCAAGAAACTCAACTACATGACTGAACTTATAAACAGAGGCTTTGATGCCATGATCAACAACTTGACTTTGGGTTACGACAAGATTGAAAACATATCCAATGCCCAGGATGTGGAGCATGATATCAACGAGTACAGAAACAACCTTAAAGAGGAGCATCTTCTTAACCTTGAGAACAATGTATACTCCTACTTGACCGGTGTTTACTATATGGACTTGATTTCTGAATATGAGCATGTGGGCGACTTCATGATCAACATTTCAGAGGCCATTATTGAGATCAAGTAGTTCAGAGCGAATGGCCTCCATGAGGCTGAACGCAGTCTGGTTTACATTATACAATGACCTGCAACTCCAAGAGTCTGCAGGTCTTTTCTTTTGGGAGCCTGCAGCCGCACAATGCACGGCTTCAAATTTCAGTCAATGGGTAGTGCGGCCAAGTGATCCTGACTCGGACACACAAAAAAAACACTCACAATCTCTTGTAAGTGCTTTTCTGTCGGGATACTCCGACTCGAACGGAGGACCCTCTGCTCCCAAAGCAGATGCGCTAACCAACTGCGCCACATCCCGATTACCTTTAAGAACTCGCCTTGGTTTGGAACCCAAAGCGGATGCAAAGGTATGACTATTTTTTTTATTTCCAAAAAAAAAGTGAAAATTTTAATCTATTTCGTCAATAATCTGTCGGCGAGGTTAAAGAGATCCCTTACATTTATTGTTTCCGAGACAATTGTAGGGGCCGCTCCTATAGGGCAAATATAGATTACAGGCACCCTCCGCCCTACAAAGTTGCGAGACATCTCCGGTTCCAGGTCAGTATCCACATAGTAGACCTTGTACCTCTCCCTGCGCCTCTTTGCCATTATCTCCAGCGCAGGTTCAAGTTCCACACAAAATTTGCTGCAAGGAGAGGCAAAGATCACCATGCTTGGAGTTTTGCCTATATATGTGAATTTGTCGGGGTTTGATTCATAGTTGTAAATTTCATTAAGGAAGCGGCACTTGTCAATATGATTCAGATGTTTCATCTTTACCTCCATTTGTTTCTGTTTTATAATTTACTTGTTGTATCCATTTTGTTCTCTGAGCATATTCAGATACTCATTAACACTTATTTTCAAGTAAGGTTTATACTTGAACGTATTTTTGCCCTATCTTTACATGCCGGTTCGCTGAAGCGGCGGAGTTGCTTCCACTATATTCATTTATATATGAGATCATCACTTTATATTTACACCATTCTGGCTATGCTGACAGCCATCTTCTGCCAGGGATGCGGCAACAGCAAGGGCAACGGCAACACTGCACCGGATGCCGCTGTTCCAAACGGAACATTTCCATACGTCACCCCTCCAATGTACATTACCGACCCTGTAGAGGAGGTCCTCTATTTGTCGGAACATTTCTGGGACAACTATATAGGCAATGCCAAAAAGGATACTGCGCTCCTCTCCATTGGCAAGGAGGAGTTTAGAAATGCATATGCCTCTTATATACAGATTCTTGGGACCGTTGAACCATTTGTCGGCACAGCAACCGGAAAGAGCGGGGATGCGGCAAAAAAAGTAATTGGAAACTCCCATAAAGAGATATTTGCAGTAGCCGATTCGCTCTACCTTGCGGGATACAGGCAGCCGCTGATGGGGCTTATTGAACTGAGCGAAGCATTTCTCTATAACCCCAACTCGCCATATTTGAATGAAGAACTCTACATTCCTGCAATTGAGGCTATACTTGCTCTGAAGAGTATAGATTCTCTGCACAAAATGCAGCATAAATACCAGCAGATGATGGTAATGCTCAACCGTAAAGGGACAAAAGCGAACGACTTCAAGTATGAATATCTGCTCCATAAAGGCACAGGGAAAGCACACTCAACCCTGCACAAGACAAAGGCAGAGTATCTCCTCATTTATTTCAATAATCCGGGCTGCGCCAGTTGCAAGGAGATTCAGCAGGCGCTTGCAGATGATCCTATAGTAAATGGAATGATAGAAAGCGGCAAACTTAAGGTTCTCTCAATGTACATAGATAAAGATGAGGCAGCCTGGAGGGAGCGCTTTGACTCTGCGCCATCAAATTGGATTTATGCACGCGATTACCTGAACCAATTTGAGACAAATGAGTTGTACGGCATAAGGGCTATTCCGAGCATGTACCTGCTCAACAGCAATAAGGAGGTTCTGCTCAAGGATGCCCAAGCCATTAAAATTATAGAGTATTTCAACCGCACAAACAGAAGCGGCAATATCAGTTTACAGAATTAAAAACGGGTCAGCAGATGAAACCTTCAGAGAAAGAAGAATTTGCCCAAAAGGCGATTGGAACCGACGGCAAATGGAAAACACTTGAGAGCCAATACCTTTTCAAAAGGCCCTGGCTTACCGTAAGAAGAGATAAAGTTGAACTTCCCGACGGCCGCATAAATGATGAGTTCTACGTGCTTGAGTACCCCGACTGGGTAAATGTCATTGCAATAACCAAAGAGGGTAAGTTTGTGATGGAACGTCAGTACAGGCACGGCATCGGTCTCACCTGCTATGAGATATGTGCCGGAGTTATGGAGAAGGGCGAAACGCCGGTTGAAGCAGCCAAACGCGAACTTCTTGAGGAGACAGGCTACGGCAACGGCCAATGGGAAGAGATAATGACCATAAGCGGCAACTCCTCAACCACCAACAACTATACCCACTGCTTTGTGGCGACAGGCGTAGAGAAGATCGGCACGCAGAATCTTGACCGCACAGAGGATATCTCGGTACATCTGCTTTCACGCCAGGAGGTAGAGACGCTGCTTGAAAAGAACCTCATTTCACAATCACTTATGGCCGCACCCCTTTGGAAATACTTCTGCACACAGAAGTAACTTTGAGAGAGAATACTCATTGCGAATGACAAGACCCCCAAAAGTCTCTTTTCCAACTTCTGGGGGTCACATCAATCACGCATAGAGACAACTTTCAAGAGAGTCTCTACATATCACTTTACGTGGTAATTATTCGGCAATCTCTATAACTTCAGCCTCAGGAGCATTTCTCATAACTGAAGCAATACCATTATCTCTGGTCTTCTCTGAAGCATACATCTGGCTTGATCCTATAACCTGACCATTTGTAGCCTTAAGGTTAAAATGGAACTTGCCGCTTGCAGCGGTTTTTTTCTCATATCTTGCCTCTACAACAGCATTTTTCTTTACAGACTCAACACCATTAAGACATGCAGCCTTTGTTGTATAACCTTCACTTGTAAGAATAACTTGACCATTAGTTGCTTTAAGATTGAACTGGAACTCACCGTTCTTTCTGGTTGAGATTACAAATTTTCCCATAGTTTCTGAATATTAAATGTGTATGTTTTTACAATTTCTCCGTAAAGTTAGTATAATTCAATTAAATATGAAATATCTGATCCGGAAATCAAATGTAATTTATTTTGAATGTGAGGTCCATACCGGGGATATTTATCGCATATGGACCCACCATATTGACGAATGTGTATCTTTTTAAGGTGTAAATTGCACCGCGTTGCTTTTCTTAACTTTTCTTGGTAAATTTGCTCCTATTATGGAATTGGTAGGGTTGAGAACGGTTTTGCCGTTCAAGCCAACCGCGGTCTGACTGCGTATCCTCTACCAGTTCCATTTCTTGTAATAGGAGA
This sequence comes from Bacteroidales bacterium, assembly GCA_015060245.1. Classification (GTDB taxonomy): domain Bacteria; phylum Bacteroidota; class Bacteroidia; order Bacteroidales; family UBA932; genus Egerieousia. The sequence continues at coordinate 102,554 of SUYU01000010.1, forward strand.
AAAAACCATTGGAACCCCCTCAAATTGGGATTTTTGGAGAGTCGGTCAGGGAGCAAATGAAAAAATAGGTGGAGAAATTAAAATAGTCTATCTTTGAAAATAAAAAAGATGGATAATAAAAAGGTTAGTTATGAGGATTTGCTCCGCTTGATCTTACCGGGTGAGATATTTGATTATTTCGATGTAATCAAAGTAGATGTATATGACAAAGAAGTGCATCTGTTTGTAGATGAAAAGAATATTTTGCCGAATGAATTCAAGAAAGGAGAATACCAATCCAAAGG
>SUYU01000023.1:0-2697 GCA_015060245.1 Bacteroidales bacterium
GGGCATACTGATCGTCACCCTCATTTTTGATCATCCACACAGGAGTCTGCATTGCTTTGGCACTCTCTTCAGAGATAATGCGCACACCATTATACTCACCATAATTCATATGCATCATCATATATACAGCAAGGTCGTGGGCTGATATTTTCACACCTCCGGTAGGTGAAAAGATTGGAGAAGAGTAACCGAATATATAATTTGGCATCTCATCGGCCCTGCTTCTGTAAGCGCCCTCAGAACGTACATACTCACCATTTTCGCGGGAATAGATTAGTGCAAACTTGCTTGCATCAAGTGAGTCTATATTGTGGCCACCGTAAAGGCCAAGTTTCCAAATCACATTCTCACGTACGTAATCATCAAATCTTACTCCCGACACCTTCTCAAGTATTGTACCGGCAAGGTTAAGACCCATATTCGAATAGTTGTATCCCTCACCCGGCCTGTACTGGAAATATGACTCCTCACAATCACCATATACTGCAGGGTTCAAGTGGTCAAGAGTAAAATAATCCTCTTTATCCCTGATACTTGCAGTGTGAGAAAGAACCATCCTTAAAGTAATGGTATCATCTGGGAAATGCGGATTTCTGATTTTGAAACCAATAAGGTCACTTACATCATCATCAAGCGAGATGATGCCTTTGTCTACAAGTTGAAGCAGAGATGTGGCTGTGAATGATTTTGAAATTGAAGCAATTCTCATTACATCATCGTTTGCAAGCGGAGTCTTCTCCTCCAGATTTTTGTAGCCGAAAGAGTTGTTGTATACAATTTTACCATCCTTTACAACAGCAGCAGAAATACCCACAGCCTGGAACTCGTCAAGCACCCCTTTTATTGCCTGATCTGTAAGTTGCTCCTTTGAAGGAGAACACGCTGCAAAAAAGATTGCCAAGGCAAAAATAGCCAAGAAAAATTTAGTGTTACGCATAATAAACCTATTAGTTTGTATTAATTGAAATTATGTCCAAATTTAAATAATATATTTATTAATTTTGCGGAAAAACGATAAAAATTGGAATATGATTGAGTACAACATTACAGTAGGAAATGACAACGATACTGCTGCAATTGCACAGTTTCAGGTAGATATGGCCATGGAATCAGAAGGTACTGCTTTAGACCATGAACTTGTATTGAAAGGTGTTGCTGCTGCTATGGCAGATGAATACAAAGGCACATATATAGTTGCAAGAGCAAATGGAGAGGCAATAGGAAGCCTTTTGCTTACACGCGAATGGAGTGACTGGACAAACAGATGGTACTGGTGGATCCAGAGCGTTTATGTAAAACCTGAATACAGAGGCAAGGGTGCTTACAGGGCGATGTATGCAAAGGTAAAGGAGATGGCAAAGGAGCAGGGAATCGTGCAGATACGCCTGTATGTTGACAAGACCAACTATCCGGCCCAGAAAGTATACCAGAAACTCGGAATGGCAGAGTGCCACTACTATATGTACGAAGAGGTCCTTTAACGGACCTCTTTTTATATTTTCACTATTTATACACATTATTTGATACACGCCTTCAATCCATTGATTACAGCCGAGGTAAATCCCTCATTCTCCATGGCATTGAGGCCTTTGATTGTAATACCGTAAGGCGTTGTAACCTTGTCAATCTCAACTTCGGGGTGATTTCCGCTCTGCAGAAGAAGTTCTGCTGCCCCCTTTACTGTATATTCAACAATCTTGTGCGACATTGCAGGACTGAATCCCAACTCAACGCCGGCCTCTGCCGCAGCGCGTATATAGCGCATTGCAAATGCAATACCACATGAGGCAAGAATTGTTGCCGAGGCCATGTGCGGTTCATCTATCATAATTACATGTCCAAGTTGTGCAAAGATCCTCTCAACCATTTCACACTGCTCCTGCGAAGCATTGTGCGATGCTATAAAGGTCATGCTTGACAAAACCTCCACAGCGGTATTGGGTATAACCCTGAAGAGTGTCGGGACAGATTGCTCAACATGCAGATATGAACAGAGTGTTTCAAAAGGAATGCCTGCAGCCACAGAGATTACCACTTGACGTGAAAAATCAAGTACAGGAGATAATTCATCAAGAATACTCTCCATAAGCCATGGCTTTACGGAGATAATCACAAAATCCGCATCAGCAACTGCGTCGCGATTGTCGGTAAGAATCTTGACTCCCGGGAGCAATTGGCTCAACCTCTGCGTTGTTGCTGCAGACTTTGCAGTACAAGTGATATCCTGAGGAGCAAACAGAGTACCTTTGATAAGGCCGCGGGCAATGGCTCCACCCATATTGCCGGCGCCAATAATAGCAATTCTCATAATACAGTACATCAACTAATGAGCCGGCAAACCTATGAAATTTCCATTAATATTGCAAGTTTCAGGCAATTATCTTGAACATACTAATACTCCTGCACAAATCTCGACACCATTGTGAAGAGCCTATCAAAATTGCATGAGTGGAAATTCTCAAAGGTGTCACGTGGCGAGTGGTAGTTCTTGTTGGTATCGCCGTCAAGTTCAATGTAGATTGCAGGAACACCCTTTATACCGAAAGGATAATGGTCGGCATAATCATCCAGAGGATGGTTGTCGAGTTTTGCAAAAGGATTTTCCATTGAAGAATTAATACGGTTCAGAGCATCAAGGCCCTCTTTTCCAGCATCGGATATCTGACAATAGATATTGTTGCCGTTATCACCAATCAT
>SUYU01000023.1:2797-11937 GCA_015060245.1 Bacteroidales bacterium
TCCAACTCACCCTTGAAAGATGGGGAGAACTCCTTCAATGTATACTCAACTGTATGCTCAAGTGTATCGCCGTCAACTGAAAGTTCTACATTTCCCCTCTGTGCATTCAGAGGATGGCTGAAGTGCTGCAAATATGACAACTGCTCCGGTGTACCATGACTCCATCTTGCAGCATCTGATGGCGAGATAAGGCTCTTGAACTCCGGTTGGAGGGCATGCAGTTGGGGTCTCTCCTTCCCTTGCCATGCTTTTTCTATTACTGAATCAGGAACGGGTGCTATATCCAGTGCAGCAATCTCATTCAGTACAAATTCTGCCGCTTTAATTGTACCATTATTATAATTGCTTCTGCCATAATACTTTTCAGAAGACAACTCTTTTACAACACTTACATAATAATCCTCGCTTGGAGCAGGGATTTCTGAACTGGTAGAGCAACCGCCCATTGTTATAAGACTCATGGCCAACAGATAAAATTTTCTCATAATGATTTCAGATATTCTTGAATTCCACACAAAAGGTTGAAAAATCATGATAACCCTACAAATTTAACAATTTTTTTACTGAAGTCATTCAATTTTGCCGATTGATTGGAGTTGATTGCAGTAATGTGTATATTTGCGATAAATAAATACTTGAACCATGAGACTAACAGGAAGAAGAGAGAGTACAAATGTAGATGACCGCAGACACATCAGAGGCGGCAAAAAGGCCGGTCTTGGCCTTGGTGGAATGATTGTAGTTGGAATTATCATCTGGCTGATGGGTGGCAATCCTTTGAGCGTGCTCAATTATGCCGACACAGAAAGCATGTTTATGGAACAAGGGGAATCAACGGCCTACACCCCTACCGCACAGGATGAGGAACTGGCAAAATTTTCACGCCAGATCCTTGCAGGAACTGAAGATATATGGACAAAAGAGTTCCAGAAAATGGGCCGCACATACAGGGCACCGCGTCTTGTTCTCTTTACAGGGAGTGTACAATCGGCATGCGGAGGAGCAAGTTCATCTACAGGACCTTTCTACTGCTCTGCTGACCAAAGTGTATACATTGACCTTTCCTTCTTCAAGGATATGAAGAGGCAGTTGGGAGCCGACGGCGACTTTGCCTATGCATACGTCATTGCCCATGAAGTTGGCCACCATGTACAATATCTGCTTGGAATTCTTGACAATGCACACAAACAGATGAGCCGTGTGAGCGAAAAGGAGAGCAACAGGATAAGCGTACGCCTTGAACTGCAGGCCGATTTCTTTGCCGGAATATGGGCCCACCACGACAACAAGATGTTCAACTCACTTGAAGACGGAGATATTGAAGAGGGCATAAATGCTGCATCAAAAATTGGAGACGACTATCTCCAGAAGAAGGCACAAGCCTACACAGTTCCTGACTCGTTCAACCATGGAACTTCTGCCCAACGCATGAGATGGCTCAAGAAAGGCATAACCAGCGGCAAGGTAAGCGACGGCGACACATTCAGCCTCTCATACAACGAACTGTAACATACAGACTATATGGCATACAGAAAATTTGGCACATGTTTTTTTGAGCGTTACGCCCAATTGACCCTTGAAACAATTCTGGGAAGCGAATTTGCTGATCTTGAAAACAGGGACAGACCCGATCTGCAAAGCAGCGACAACAGGCTTGGCATTGAGGTTACAAGGGCAATGGAGCCCAACAGGAAAAATGCCAACCAACTTCTCAAGGAACTTGCCGGTATGAATGTGAAGGAGGAAGAGCGGGCAGACCTGCAAAGTATAGTGGAGAGCGGATATGCCTACGGACTTCCCGGGCTTGATTATACAGGCGCAATTGAGCATGATTACTGGGCATTGGCACAACCGCTTCAGAGAATACTCAAAAGTAAAATTGAGAAAGTAGCCAAGGGATTTTACGGCAATTTTGACCATTTTGAACTATATGTATTCTGCAGGGATCTGCTTGACATGTCACAGGTGGAGGCAGCCCTGTCATATACTCTTGCCCTTCAGGACAACCTTGATTTGCGTTTTGATACACTCTACCTCTCACAGACAGATACCCTATACGTATGTCACCTGAAAGACAATATCATATACGAAGGAATTGACACAAGAATTGAAGTACATGCCATCCCAGATGCTACAAGAAGGGAACTCTTTTTCAAATCGCTGAAACATTGAACAGACGCAGCAACTGCTCCACCAGAACGCCGAGGTGATTACCTGCAGCATATCCTACAATACCGGCACCCAGACCTGTAACAAGCGCATTCCTGTTATTCATAGCGGCAGCAGCCATTGGCACAAATGGCGGTGAATTTATGAAAGCGACTGATGAGATTATCATGGAATCGGCATCGGTCTTCAATATCCTGCAGAAGAGAGCATGCAGGAAGAGCGAAATGAATACCGCCACCACCATAAAGAGAAACTGGTTGATTCCCCCGGCAAGATCAAGATTTGAAAAATTGGCCATTGATGCTATTATCATGCTGAAAATATATATGAGATACATTCCGGCATCGTAACTCAAGTCAAGTCTTCTTACCGCAGGAATAAATGAGCATGCAACTCCCAATGTTGTAATAAGAAGAATGAATATGACCATAAACCAACTGTCGGGAAGCAAAAGTGCAATACCGCCGGAAATGAGTGCAACTGTAATTGATAAAGAAATGACCTTAAGAAGTTGCCTCAAACCCTCTGACGTAAAGACTCTCCGGTAAGGAGCATCCTTTGATGGCTCCGTTTCAATCTGTGACTCAATATTGTCTTCCGGGTTGCCACCAGTGAAATCCGCAACATTTTCAGGAACTCCGTAGAGTTTGCGGAACATCTTTATTCCAAAAGTGAAAAGGAAAACAAAATAGAGGAATGAAATTATTATGTCGTATGAGTTGAGAAGCACAAAATATTCACTTTTTATACCAAAAATAGACTGAAGTGACGCACCGTTGAGTGTACCGCCGGTATACATTCCTGTAATTATGGCACCAATCTCCCTACCCTGCTCAATGTGTTGTCCAAAAAGGAGATATCCGGCAACGACAGCAATAACAACCGAAAGGAATCCGCTGAAAGCCAATTTAATCTGAAGAGGAGCCTCACTTTTGGAAAAGGAGCAGTTGAACAACATCATGGGTATTGCCAGAGGAATAAGTATATTGGGCAGAATTTCCTGAATTGCCAATATCTGTTGAGGGTGGAATGGCAAGTTACCAAAAATCATACCTACGGCATACAATACCATTATGGGCCCCAATTTGCCCAGCCACCCAATCTTGTTGCACAACCAAATTACACCGGCAGGCGTTAAACCAAAAATGAGTAAAAGAGTTATAATATTGAAGAGTTCCATAATTCGCACTAACAGGTACGCAAAGATAAACAACCTAATGAACAATTTTATAAATTAGCAAAAATATAGAGTGACAGCCATGGAAAAGGGTACAAATGAAAATATCCTAAAGATCATAGAGTCGCAAAGGAGTTTCTTCAAAAGCGGAAGGAGCCTCCCTGTGACCTTCAGGAAGCAGATGCTGCTCAAATTATTGAATGCAATTGAAGCAAATGAGAAAGATCTCTCAGATGCGCTTTGGGAAGATATGCACAAATCCTATGAAGAGGCTTACCTTACCGAGTTCAGCATAGTAAAGGAGGAGATCAGATGCCACCTTAAGCACCTTTCGCAATGGAGTGCCAGAAAAAAGGCAAGCACCCCTTTGAAACTGCAACCGGCAAGAAGTTATATTGTAAAAGAACCTCTGGGCAATACCCTTATAATATCGCCTTGGAACTATCCGGTACAATTGCTGCTGTGCCCTCTGATTGGTGCTATCTCGGCCGGATGTACCGCAGTGCTCAAGCCCTCGCCTTATGTACCAAATGTTTCTGCAGCATTGGCAAAGATGATAAAAGGATGTTTCAATGAGGAATATATAGCCGTGATACAAGGAAACAGAGAGGTCAACACATTGCTGTTGGAGCAACGCTGGGATCTGATATTCTTTACAGGCAGTCCTTCATTGGGTAAAACTGTAATGGCCGCAGCAGCAAAGAACCTCACACCTGTCATACTTGAACTTGGAGGCAAGAGTCCTTGTATAATTGACAAAAGTGCAAGTATAGAGATTGCTTCCCGACGGATTGCATGGGGCAAGACCCTCAATTGCGGACAAACATGCATTGCACCCGACTACATAATAATACACAAGGATGTAAAGGAGAGATTTATAAAGGCATTCAAGGAGGAACTTGACAAACTTCATAGGGAGAATAATTATCCGGCAAACAACAAAATATTTCCCGACAGATACTATGCCCACATAATAAATGAAAAAGCCTTTGACCGGCTTGTCTCCTATCTGAACGATGGCAAAATTATATTTGGGGGAAAATATGACCGTGAGAACCTGCTTATTGAACCCACTTTGATTGATATTGATTCATGTGATGTTCCGGTGATGCAGGAGGAGATTTTTGGCCCGATTTTACCTCTCATTACCTTTGATGAAACCACCGTACCATTCAAGGATAAAGTATTGGAGTTCCTCAAATCAAAGGAGAAACCTCTTGCCCTATATTATTTTGGAAAAGAGGAAGAGGGCTGGGATATCATTGCAGGCACATCCTCCGGAGGGGGTTGCATTAATGATGTGATAATGCACATAGCAAATGAGAATTTACCTTTTGGAGGAGTTGGAAATTCAGGCATGGGGCACTACCACAACAAGGAGAGTTTTGAGTGCTTCAGCCACAGCAGATCGATATTGTGCAGCGGCACATGGCCTGATTTTCCATTCAGATATATGCCATACAGGTTCTTTTCACTCATAAAAAAAATAGTTTAAAGAATAATTACTCCGTTAAAAAGATGAAATGGAGAGCCAAAAGGAATCTCTATAAATAGCGAACCCCTATTAGAAAGCACTCTAATAGGGGTTATTCCTTTGATGAGAGAGCATTAAGTAGCCTCTACAGCAATTTGAAATATTACGTTAAAGTATAAGTTTTAAAATAAATTCATCTACTCAACTTTGGCATCGGCAAACAGGTCTTCATAATCCTCCGTTGCCCTTCTGATTACATCCTTCGCCGTTTCAGGTCCATATATTGAGACAAACTGCATACGGCTAGTATGCTCGCCTGGAATATCCTTGTAGGTGCTGAAATAGTGAATCAGTCTGCGGATAATATCCTTTGGAACCTGGTCAATATCAGTCATCATGCCATAAACTGCATCACTTCTCAACACAGCAATAATCTTGTCATCTGCCTGATTATGATCCAAAAGCCTCAAGCCTCCGATAGGACGCGAATTTACAATGATGTCACCATGTGTCACATCCTTTTCGGTAAGGATACAGATATCAAGGGGATCGCCGTCGCCCTCCACATCCTCTCTAACCAATGCCTTGTTGGTCAATTCTGCCATCTTTGGACCACAATATGTCTTGGGCAAGAAACCATATAGAGAAGGAACAATATTGGAAAATTTCTGGGGTCTGTCCAGAGACAAATAACCTGACTCTTTGTCAACCTCGTACTTGACTGTATCAGTTGGTACAATCTCTATGAATGCCCTGACTACCTCGGGGAAGTTCTCTCCCTGGCTTATTCCGTGCCAAGGATGGGCTTTATGGGTTTTCTTAGTATACATAATGGAACAAAATTAGTAATAATTTTGTGTGGTTGTTCTTAAAATTGGCTCTATTTTTTGGATGCAACAGCCAACAACACCCCTAAAACAATCCCCATTGGGCATCCCAGTTAATTTGGGCAAAACGTCTTGCCATAGGTATTGGTGTGACAAGGGCTTTGAGCGAGCCTCCAAACTCCGCTTTGCCGGTTGAAATCCTAGAGATCGCTTCGCTTCATACTGCCAGTCAAATTCTATTTGATGACCAATGTATCTGCTACGGGAAGCGCCTGCAGAGTTGAATCTGCAGCAACACTCTCAGCAGGAACTTCCACTACCTCCTCTACAACAGGCTTATTGTAGCATGGAAGCGGTGATTTAAGGTTAATAAATGCCAATGTGTTGGTCAACCATAGTGCGCCAAATGCCATGCCGAGTACAACACCTGCTATAAACCACTTTTTCCACGCAGGCATTCCCTTCTTTGCATACGGATCCTTAAGTTTCATTTTAGGATATTTGGGAAGTTCGGTAAGAGTCTCACCAAATGGTATGCTGATCTTTGATGCGGCATTCACTGCCCAGCCGTTTGCATTCAAGAGCGGAGCAATGTTCCTTCTTTTGAGTTTCATCCATGCCATTATCATAGCAGGACCTGAAATAAGAAGCATTATTCCAACAAAAACGAGCACCAACTGCCACCATGTCAAATCAAAAAGACCCTTAAAAATGCTTGCCAAAGCAGTTCCTATCATACCTACAGCCATACCTATTGCAGCAAATATGCCGGCAAATTTGGCAATGTCAAACGGAGGGGCTGGAACCGGTTTTCCGTCGGGACCGGCAGGTGCGGCAGCCGCAGCAGGCGCAGAATTTATACTTGTGGTTGCTTTGGCCATCATTTTGGCATCCTTGTCTGCAGCACTCTTGTTTATGAGGTTCTCAACAGCAGTTGCCATTCTCCTGTATGGCGACCAGAATGCCTGGGCAACGCTTATTGGATTATCAACAATTTTTGTAATCACAGCATCCCACTCTACTCCTGCATTGTCATAATAGACACCATTTTTGCCTACTATAAATTCTCCTACATCACCAACTGTAACAGCAGCAACAATCTTAAGTGTTCCTGGAACACTCTTGGTTGTACAGTCACAGTAGAGAAGATACATTCCGCTTGTTGCTGCAGATGCATTGTGTTTGCCCATATCGGCAACTTTCATACAGAAGCGGCATGCCCTCTGGTCTATGAGCAAAGTACCGCTCTGGAATATTGGAACTGTACTCTTGTCCTTGTCGTAGAAATCAACCAATGTTACAAAGTTCTTGAGAAGCCTGTAGAAATCCTTGTAAATGTGAAGGAATCTGTCAACCATCTCTATATTCTCCGCTTCCTCCTTCAAGGCAGCATCCTTTGCAACAAGTTCAAGCAGAGCCGCTTTCTTGTCCTGGGCAATAAAATCCTTGATTGCATCAAGACCCAGACTCTCAACGGCAGCCCCTGCTTTTGCACCTTTCCAAGCAACATAATCAGTAAATTTGGCCCCAATTGCATTCCACTCATCAAGAGTTATGCTCTTTTTATCTGCATCTATTGCAACACTCCTTACCAATTCAAATTGTGCTGCCCAAGCAGGATTTATGGAGCAAGAGAGATCAATCTCAGACTTGCCTGTAATTCTTGCCAACGGATATGCGGCTATTTCCTCTCTCTTGGAAGCCAGATTCTCTGCACTAATTGCCTCTATGCGGGCTGTCTGCACATCAAGCGTCGAGGTGCTGTCGGGAGAAAAGGCAGCAAGTTCCGAACGCATGAAATAATCCTTGACCTTCGCATCCAAAGAGTTGTAAGCCTCAATAAGGGCATCGGTCTTATCTCCAAATGGAGCCTTGACCTCTGCATTGCACCATGCAGTGTAATCCGACAAATTCTTGTAGAAGGCCTCTATCTGCTCGGCACCGACACCTGCTGCTCCACTGCGGTCCTGTACACCTCCAACTGTTGCAACAGCAGCAGCAATGGCAGCCTTTTCGGCCTGCTCATCTGTTGAAGCCTCTGTAATGATTCCATCGCCATTGAAACGGGTCTTTTCAAAAATTGCTGTAATGTCGGCAGTATCGGCCAAAGAGATGACACTCCCCTCCTTCCCCAGATTCTTGAGAATCTGTATGGCCGAATTATGCAGTTTCAATCCATTTTCATCCTCTGTATTGATCTGCGAAAGATCTATTGAATCGTTTCCCTTCAAGATCAGATCCTTGTCCCTCAAGAGCGAAGTAATCCATTTTGATACTGCAACCACATCATTGACACGCAATTTGCCGTCGGCATCACAATCCATATATTTGAGACTCTTCTCATCAATCTCAAGACCTGAGATAGGACATGAAAGCACAGTCCACATTTTAGGATCAAGTTCTCCAAGATGGGCAATATCCTCGCCCCTGTTAATTTTCACACGAGAAGCACCGCCAATATTTACAAACTCCCACTTGTACTTCTTCTCTTTCTTTAAAATTGCCATATCTATAAGTTTAAGTTATTAATCAATATCATTTCTGCCTCTGCTCAACAACACAAAAGCCTCGGCATTCTTGCAGCCATGCTCCTTGCCCCTGAATTTCTCCATCTCAAGATGCCACTCATCATACCACTCTTCTGGTTTTTGGCTTACATGGCAGAAGGTTGCCTCCCTCTTCTTTTGGGAGAACTCTGTAATGTCAAGATAGTGTGAAGGGTGGAAACATTGGCTCTGAAGGCCGGTCATAGCCTCTCCGTAGTAGAGGTCAAAAGTATATCCCAACCTTCTCCAGGCATCATAAACCAAAGATGCACATACCCTGTGGTCAGCATGTGAATCAATTGGCCAATGCGTAAATACGATATCAGGCTTTTCTGCCGCAATCACCTCCTTCATCTCGGCATAGCGCTCCTTGTTGATCTCTGAACTGCCGTCAATCTGGGTCATGAATATCGGACGCACATCCATGATTTCACAAGCATTCCTTGCCTCTTGCTCCCTTATTTTTGCAGCCTCATCATGGGTCTTGCCTGGTATACCCGCCTCTCCTTTAGTCATATAGACAGATACCACATCACAACCTGCCGCCCTGAAAAGCATCATTGTACCGCCAAACATAGTCTCAGGATCGTCGGGATGCGCACCTATAATCATCACCTTCTTTCTTCCCGACACACTTTTCTCATCCTTACCTTCATTCCGGGTTGCAAAACCGTCATTAGCAATTGCATCAACGCCAAATATTGAGAGTCCCGCCACTGCAGCGCCGGCTCTCTTGATCATGTCTCGTCTGTCCATATATAAAGAAATTTATAGTTGCTCACTGAGCATGACTCCAATTGGCCATGCCTGAAAATGTTTAAAGTAACAAATTTAATAAATAATGGAAAAATTATAGCCATTTACAATGGCATTATTGATAAAAAAATGAAGAAAAACATCAATTTGACCCATTGTTTAGCAGCAATTTGTGTATTGTTTATGGTTTT
>SUYU01000023.1:12037-21101 GCA_015060245.1 Bacteroidales bacterium
AAGTAACAAATTTAATAAATAATGGAAAAATTATAGCCATTTACAATGGCATTATTGATAAAAAAATGAAGAAAAACATCAATTTGACCCATTGTTTAGCAGCAATTTGTGTATTGTTTATGGTTTTACAAGTTCATATCTTTGTCATTGCAAATCATGAAGAATGGAAGATGATAGAGAACATTCTCAAACCGCTTGTCTGTGAAAGATTCAGGAGTGATGAACGTTACCGCAACGGACACCTCAATGTAATAAATGCACTCCCCCGCCGGAAGGTACTTGGGCTGCATACACCTCAAATGAAGGAGATTGCAAAGAGTATAAGCAGAGGTGAAATGCCGGATATTGCCGCAGACGGCATGCAGGCAATAACCCACTTTGAGGCTTGGGAGGGAAAAAGGGGGCATCTTGCCCATGAAGAGGCCATGATCTGGGGCTTTCTGATAAATCTGCAAAAATGTACTGCAGAGGAGCATTTTGCGCTCCTTGACAAATATGTTCCTGTAATTGACAATTGGGCAATCTGTGATGCATTCTGTGCAAATGCAAAGTGGATGTCAAAGGTAGAAAAAGGGACTCTCTGGAACTATCTGCAGAAGTGGTTCAACTCCAAAAGGGAGTTCGAGGTACGTTTTGCAATAGTAACATCTATGTGCCATTTTCTGGAGAACGGATGGCTCGACACCCTGTTTGCAAAAATAGACTCCCTTGACCTGGATATCATATCATCGGAGTATAAGAGAGGCCGAATATCATCAAAGGAAGTGACAAAAGAGAGAGATTGCCCTGCACAGGGGTATGTGCAGGGCAACTCTCCATATTATGTGCGCATGGGCATTGCATGGCTTATGGCAACATCTTTGGCAAAGTTTCCGGAAAAGACACGCAAGTTTGCCACAAACTGCAATCTGCCCGATGACGTCATAAAACTCTACATCCGCAAAGCCCGCGAATCATTCCGTACAAGGAGTGTAAAGGCAACAGATTAATGCTATAAAAACAACAGACATCATTCAGCCTACAAAGGACTAACCTATAAAACTCCTTATCAGTGAGGTTGCAGGAATATCTTTGGCCGACACAGGTACAAAATAACTCAGGAACCTGAGCAATCTGTATGCTTCACTGTACTCCGGACAATTTTTTGGAACAGTCATGAGTATACGCTCCGCATAGGGCCTCAAAACCGCAAACTCAACTATGTAGGTTGAATTGAAAAGGACGTCGGCATTCTCCTGATATGGATATATCCACTTGACCTCTGCACGACGCACATTTGGCCAGTTGAGTATTGATTCCCGTGCAGTGAACGCCCCTTTGTTGTAGTCCCGCACAATGCGTCTCAACAGGCGGTTGTCACTTGTGGGAATACAGTTGTGATTGTCGAGCGAAATGCTGGTTATGGTATTTACAAAGATTTTATATTTCAAGGCCTCATCAACCATATCTGTAAGGCGTGGATTGAGTGCATGTATGCCCTCCACAAGGAGTACCATTCCAGGTTCAAGTTTGAGCCTCTTGCCGTTGAACTCCCTCAATCCGGTAACAAAATTGAATTCTGGAATTTCTACGCTCTCTCCATCAAGGAGTTTGATAATATCACGCTGAAGATAGGCGTGGTCCACAGTATCAAAATTGTCAAAATCAAATGAGCCGTCGGGAAGACGAGGCGTATCGAGCCTGTTCACAAAATAGTCGTCAGTTGAAAACGAAACCGGTTTAAGGCCACATGCCTTCAGTTGCACACTGAGCCTTTTGCAGAATGTTGATTTTCCGCTGCTGCTCGGGCCGGTTATAAGCACCAGACGCACAGGATTTTCCTTTCTTGTGGCACGACAATCAATCTCCTCTGCAATCTGTACAATCTTCTTCTCCTGAAGTGCTTCGGCTATCTCTATGAGGTCACGGGCACCGCCGTTCAGGCATGAAAAGTTGACATCTCCCACATTGTCGAGTCCCATTATATTGTTCCATTTCAAGTGTTCCGACAACACCTCAAATGTCTTTGGCTGCTCAATGAATGGAGCGAGCGAATTGGGATTGTGTCTGTCGGGAAGCCTCAAAAGAAGGCCCTCCTTGTATAGGGAGAGATCCCACACCTTAAGGTAGCCGGTGGAAGAGAGCAGCGTGTTGTAATAGTAGTCGGGAGTGCCGTCAAGGGTATAATATTTTACATATATGTCATTTACCGTTTCAAGCAGCCTTACCTTGTCATTGTAGCCCAATTTAGTAAAGAGGGCAATTGCCTCCTCTGTAGGCACCTCATACCTCTTGAAAGGGAGATTTGCCTCTACAAGTTGTTCCATCCTGGCCTTTATGGCCTCAAGATCCGCAGAAGTGAGCCTTATATCAGAACCTGATGCGGCATTTGGCTTGCCAGAGACATTACTCTGATTGTCAGTAATCTTAAATGTACAATAATATCCTTTTGAAATTGGACGCCTGAGAATTATCTCATAATTTGGAAAAATATCCTTTACGGCCTTGCAGAGCAGAAAACAGAGCGAACGGCTGTAGACCCTTCTGCCGGAGTAGTTCCGGTAATCTACAAATTCAACCTTTCTGTTGTTGAAAGCCCTGTATTTCAATCCCTGGCTTACATTATTCACTTTGGCCGACAGAATAGGGTAAGGTCTTTCGAACTCAAAAACAGAAAGCATCTCCAAAAGTGTTGTTCCTTCGGGAAATGCTTTTGTGGTACCTGTATTTACACAATATATGTTTACCATACGGTTACTATGAACTTATTTTTTGCGTCTGCGTTTCTTGTGCTTCATCTCATACCTGAACTTGCGCACTTTTGCAATTATCATCCACACAAATAGTGCACCGAATACTGCAAAAATCAGCAGTACAATGCCTGTATTGAGATTATCGCCCTTGACCCGGCTCCACATCTCAAGAATCTTCTCAAGATCCCTTTTGTTTGTGCAGTCATGAATGAATGCACAGCGGTCAATAACCGACCTGTCGGGATACTGGATAGGGTCTATTTGGATTGAATCTGCCTGAGGACCAAAAAAGTAACTGAGGTCAGAGATTATTTCAACTGTTGTATCAATCCTCGCTTCAAGCACCTCATCAGTAGCAACGGCACTTACGTATCCAATTGCATCCATATTCCTTATGGCAATATCGGGCCTGCAGAGATAGTTAATAAAATATCTTGCAGCCTTGGGATTCCTTGCATATTTTGGAATTACCCAACCGTCAAACCACACATTGCTGCCCTCTATCGGCACAACATAGTTCAAATCGACACCAACAGCAGCAGCCTCCTCAATTGCCCATACAGCATCACCGCTCCAGGTAAAATTGAGACTTACAGTACCCTTGGTCATCATCTCCTTGCCGAAATCTGCCTCCCAACCTGCAATATTGGGTTTTAAATCCTTAAGAGCCTTCTCAACAGTTGATATGCCTTTCTCGGAGTGGTCATTCATAAGATCTTTTGCAGAGAGTTCGCCACGCATGATTGCATCGGCATTTGCATAGATGATTGCAGTTCCATAGCAATCCCTGTAGGCATCCTTCATCAGAATCTTGTTCCTGTTTTTAGGATCCCAAAGTGTTTTCCAGGTCATTGCCTCTTCCTCAGTGACAAGATTCGTATTGTACATTATTCCTGCAGTTCCCCACATGTAAGGCACAGAATAGTCACTACCCTTACGGCCATCGGCCTCTATGCCTGACATAAGGTCCATCATATATGGAGAGACATTGGGAATATAATCGGGAGTATCTCCAAAATCCCTGTCGATTGGAAGAAGCATGTCCTTTCTCATCATCCTCTCTATAATGTAATCAGACGGACATACAACATCAAAATCCTCATGACCGCGCTCAATTTTGGTAAGCATGATCTCGTTTATGTCAAATGTCTGGTAAATGACCTCAATCTCCTCGCCGGTCTGCTCCTTGTACCACTCCGGGAACTCTGCAAGCACATCCTCATCAATATAGTCTGCCCAGTTGTAAACCTTGAGCACCTTGTTCCTTGCCTCCTGTGAAGGCTGGCATGCTCCAAAAGCAAGGAGCATGAAAAGCAACACAATATATCTCGAAATCTTCATATCTACTCCTTTTTCTGCTTTTCAGCACGTTTGTTAATGATAATCAACAATACAAGCACTGTAACAAATATTATGGTTGACAAAGGACGCAGTTCAGGTGTGAGACCACCCTTGCGGGCATCTGCATAAATGAATGTAGACAATGTCTCAAGTCCTTGGTTTCCAATTGTAAATATCGTTACGGCAAAATCATCAATTGATAGAGTGAAAGCCAAAATGAAACCGCTTATCATACCCGGAAGGATCTCGGGGAAAATGACTTTTCTCAATGCCTGAAAAGGAGTTGCTCCCAGATCAAGTGCCGCTTCATATATGTTGGGATTCATCTTTTTGAGACGAGGCATGACACTCAGCACCACATACGGGGTACAGAATGCAATATGCGCAAGCACAACCGTTGTAAAGCCCTGTGATACACCAAAACTTACAAAGAGCAGGAACAACGAGACACCGGTAATGATGTCGGGGTTCATTATAGGGATGTTGTTTGTAAAGTTTATAATGCTCTTTGTGTATGGATTACGCATGTTGAATATTCCTATTGCCGCTATCGACCCCAACAGAGTGGAGATTGATGCCGCTATTAAGGCAATAACGAATGTATTTATAATGGCACTTACCAAAGAGTGGTGCATACCGCCCGAAAAGAGCGAACTGTAGAGTTTCATTGAGAAACCTGTCCAGTTACCCAAGACTTTGGCCTCTGTAAAAGAGAATATCATTATAATGAGTATAGGCGAATATAGAAGTGCCAGCAAAAACCACAAATAGCCTTTGGCCAATATCCTGTTCATCATATCACACCTCCGCTTTCATTTTGGGCATTGTCCTCCTCATTTGTAAAGAGGCTCATGACGCCAATCAACAACAACATTATCAATGAGAGCGCCGCTCCGTAGTTCCACATTCCATTGTAGATATTCTCCTGTACTGTTGTACCGAACAACTTGATATTGTTCATTGTAAGAAGTTCTGCTATGGCAAACGTTGATACGGTTGGCATAAATACCATTACTATACCGCTCACAACACCCGGCATTGACAATGGCAGAATTACTTTTATAAAGACCTTCAACGGATTGGCCCCCAAATCCTGGGCAGCCTCTATAAGACCGTGGTCCATCTTCTGCAAGGTGTTGTATATAGGGTAAATCATAAATGGCAGGAAGTTGTATATCATACCAAAAACCAGAGCCCCCTCTCCCAACGGCAACTTGAGGAAATCAAATAGTGCAACAGTAGCCAATGTACGTATAAGAATATTTACCCACATTGGCAATATAAAGAGCACAATCATCGTTTTTGGCACATTGAAATGCTTCTGGCTCATTATATAGGCAGCCGGGTATCCTAAAAGGAGACAACTCAGCGTGGTAATGAGTGCTATACCTATTGAGTATATAAAAGTATTCATTGCCTCCGGGTGCATGAGGAATTTTCTGAAATTGCCCATTGTAAATACACCCTCCTCATCAGTAAATGAGTAGTAAACAATAAGAAGCAGCGGCACCACAACAAATATGAAAAGGAATATGGTATATGGAATTGACCAACTCCTGCGCTGCATAAAGAATCGCGACAAACTCTTGATCATCTTACTACAACTTATTTATACGAATATGTTCTGGTGAAATGGTTATACCTACGCAATCGCCGTTGTCCCAAACGTCATTGGTATCTACATATATATCATCTCCATTGTCTGTACCGACAGTGAGATGGTAATGGTTGCCCTTGTAGAGGATAAAGTTGACATCTCCGCTCAAAATACCATCCTCCTCATTGTCCTGAAGAATGACATTCTTGAAATCAACCTCCACTCTTACCTTGTCACCAGGCTCGAGCCCCTCCTGAGGCAGACACTGGAACTTCTCGTCAAGGAACTCCACATGCTCAGAGTCAATCATCTCACCCTCAAAAGTATTGCATGTGCGCTCCTTCTTCATTACATGAATGTCAAAAGGCTTGACAAGAAGGCCGACTTTTCTTCCTGCCTCAAATGCATGATAATCCTGAACCATAAGTTCATAACCCTGGTCTGTCTGTACAAGCATCTCAAAATGGACGCCTTTAAAAATGCAACTTGTAACGGTACCGTTCAATTGGGCAGCATCCTGCGGATCAAATATATATATATCCTCAGGGCGTATAACCACATCTACAGGCATATTCTCACCAAATCCCTTGTCGACACAATCAAACTCATGACCGGCAAATGCAACCCTTTCATCCTTTACCATTGTTCCATTGAGGATATTGCTCTCACCAATGAAATCTGCAACAAAAGAGTTTATAGGTTCGTTGTAGATATCCATTGGAGTACCAATCTGCTGGATTCTTCCCTCACTCATCACAACAATTGTATCACTGAGCGTAAGAGCCTCCTCCTGGTCATGGGTAACGTAAACAAAGGTAATTCCAAGTTTCTGGTGCATCTCCTTGAGTTCCATCTGCATATCCTTACGCATCTTGAGATCAAGGGCTGCCAAAGGCTCATCAAGAAGAAGCACTTCAGGCTCATTTACAATGGCACGTGCAATTGCAACACGCTGCTGCTGTCCTCCCGACAATGAGTCAACATCCCTGTACTCATAATCTGTCATGCCCACCATTTTAAGGGCAGACTTTACCTTCTTTTCAATTACCTGTTCAGGGTTCTTTTTAAGTTTGAGACCGAATGCAATGTTGTCAAAGACATTGAGGTGAGGAAAGAGTGCATATTTTTGGAATACCGTATTTACGGGTCTCAAATGCGGAGGCGTTTGCGTTATCTCATTGCCCGATATCCTTATCTGACCTTCAGAAGTGGTCTGAAAACCGGCTATCAAGCGTAACAATGTTGTTTTTCCGCATCCGGAGGGACCCAGAATGGTTACAAACTCCCCTTTTTTAACATTCAAGTTAATGTTGTCCAATGCCACCTTATCTCCAAAGCGCTTTGAGACGTTTTGTACCTCAATGATGTAGTTTGATTTTTGCATTTCCAATTAAAACATAAAAAGTAAATTTGGTTAATAATCGCAGTATAGCGAACAAAGATAATAAAATTTGCTAACTTTGGTAGAACTTTATTAACTAACTTAAAAATCTGTTATTATGAAAAAGTATCTTGCAGAAATGGTCGGAACCATGGTTCTTGTACTAATGGGTTGCGGCACAGCAGTAAGTCTTGGCTGTACCTCTAACGACCCTCTATTGGCTTCTACAGTGGTAGGAACAGCAGTGGCATTCGGTCTTGCAGTTGTTGCAATGGCTTACACTATTGGAGGAATCAGCGGCTGCCACATCAATCCGGCAATCACAATCGGTTGCTTCCTCACAGGAAGAATAAGCGGCAAGGATACAGCAATGTACATTATTTTCCAGACTATTGGAGCAATAATTGGAGCGGCTGTCCTTTACCTTTGCACAACCACAAGCGGAACCCAAATAGTTGGAACAGGTGCAAATGCCTGCCAACCTGGAGTAACTGAACTTGGAGGCTTGATTGCAGAGATTGTATTTACAGCAATCTTTGTACTTGTTGTACTTGGCACAACAGACCCTAAAAGAGGTGCGGGCAACTTTGCCGGACTTGCAATTGGCTTGTCACTGATTTTGGTACACCTTGTATGTATAAGATATACCGGCACATCTGTAAACCCTGCAAGATCAATAGGACCGGCCCTATTCCAGGGCGGAGAAGCACTTTCGCAACTTTGGATATTCATCATAGGTCCATTTGCCGGTGCGGGAATCAGTGCGTTGATCTGGAAGTTGATTGAGCCTGAAAATTAAGTGACGGCATCCAAAGAGGGTATTTAAATTGCAAACAAAATGAAACCCTCATAATGCAGAAATGAGTTTAATGGCAATAACAGAACGGAGCGACAAATGGAACACCATATAATTGAGAGTGCCGACGGGTCGTCATCTCTCATGCTCAACAGATTCAATGAGAGTTACCACTCATCGAACGGAGCATTCACCGAAGCGCTCCATATCTACATCAGGGAGGGTGTTTCATACCTGTTCAACAAACTGATCTGCGATTCCATGAACTCTGCGACTGACAATGGGCAGTTCCATCCTATAACAATAATTGACATAGGGCTTGGAACTGCCCTTAATTGCATAACAGCACTGCTTTGGCAACAGAGACTCCGCAGAAGTGGTCTGCCCTACCCACATATCCATTATATTGGCATTGAAAAATACCCTATTGATGCCACCGAGGCAAAAATGCTCAATTTTCCAGAGCATATTGCCGGGAATCAGCACCTGTTCCATTCAGAGAGCCTTTCACAAAAGGAGTCGGGGTTCACAAAAGAGTCCCAAGAAAAGGGTAATCTTGAAATTGAGAGTACGGAGGAAGGGAATGGTGTTGGAATCCGTCGGGAAGAGACAAGGGTTTGGTATGAGATGATACATGATGCAGAATGGGAGAAAAATATAGTGCTTGCGCCAGGGTTTACAATAACAAAGCATCTTGCAGATATTACCACGTGCAAAGCGGAGGATTTCTCAAGCGCCCTATATCCAGATGCACCCTCAGCCGTTTTCTATGACACATTTTCACCCGCAACACAACCCGATTTATGGGAAAAGTGTATATTTGAAGAGATTTTCAAAGGGATAAGAAGAGGCTCTGTCCTTACAACCTATTGTTCAAAAGGTATAGTCAAACAGGCATTGAGGGAGACTGGATTTTACCTTGAAAGGCTCTCCGGGCCGCCTGGCAAGAGGCATATACTGAGAGCAATAAAAAACACGTAAACAAATGCATCAGCAGCATGAAGTGGACAAATCGATGCAAAGCATCAAGATGGCACTGCATGACTTTAAAAAGGCAAATGGAGCCTTGTGCAACGAAACGGCATAAGATTACTAAAATCATTAATGATGGCAGACAACTATTTGGAAAAAAAGATGGAGGAGTTTAAATCCAGGCCATGGGGTGCATCTGGCAACAAAACTCACAAACCCACAACAACACTGAACAAACTTCTGAT
>SUYU01000024.1:0-15273 GCA_015060245.1 Bacteroidales bacterium
ATAGAGAGCGGGTTTTTTTTGTTGGGTTTAGGAAGGATTTAAAAATATCATATGTATTTCCTCAACGGTGCAATATGGTTAGGACTGTTCGAGAAGCCATTGAGGATATAAATAAAGATGCTGTCAGGGCAGGCGAAAAAACATCTATAAATGCTCATGAATATTGGGTGGGCGGATATTCATATATCTTTATGTCAAGGAATAGAGTGTTGGATTGGGATTCCCCAGCATTTACTATCCAAGCAAGTGGACGTCAAACATCTATTCATCCAAGCGTTCCTAAAATGAAAAAAATTGAAAAAGATGTTTGTGTATTTGCGAAAGGATACGAAAACCAATATAGGAGACTTACAGCAAGAGAATGTGCAAGAATTCAGACATTTCCAGATAGTTTTCAATTTATTTATACCAACCTTAATGATGCGTATAAAATGATAGGTAATGCCGTGCCTGTAAATCTCGCCTACCATATAGCAAAATCTATTAAATCTGCGTTTATTAAGTAATTGAAAATTGACAAAATGTTCTTCTATATTTATTTACTGCGGTCAATAAAATTCATTGAAAAATAATTATTATCAAATATAATAGCCTGCGGGAGTGCAGGCTATTGTTGTGTTTATATGCTTTGTTCGATGATTTTTATTTCGGCATCGGTTAATTTATAGAGACGGTACACTATTTTGTCTATTTCTCTTTCGAGTTTCGCTATAGATTTATTAGGAGTCATCTTCTTGGAAGTTCTAATCTGCTCAACTAATGTCATGATTAACTGTTGTTCTGTTAATGAGGCAACGGGTATTGGAAGTTGCTTTGCCTGCTTAATTCTTATTTTGGGGAATAATTCTGTTTCGGCCTTAAATTTTTGTTGGTAGTAGTATTGTATAGCTTTTGAATTAAGTATTCCGACAACATACTGAACTTTAAACGTAGAGTCTTTTATTATCGTAGAATATAGGCTTCTATTGCAGTATAAATTTTCATCCAAATAAACCACGGTCAAATAAGACCCAGTTTCTCTTATCAGCAAACGTTCTCCTGTATAAAAGATTGCATCTTTTTGAAACTCAGTGACAACATCTTGATTAACATATGAGATAGTCTTGTAGCAATACTTTTCAACATTACTGCCTGTAAGAAATCTGTATTTACCTTCTACTTTAGAAACCCTGTCCCGGCCTACCTCAAAACCTCTTTGCATTATAGATATGCTTGATAAAGGTTTTGAAGAAGCATCCATCTTTGCCAATATATTGTTTGAATTACCAAATAAATCATCAAAACTCCAACTAGGTATATTGGACTTATATAATAGAATTGTGGATGTAGGCATATTGACATTCTTGAATACCTCATCTCCTTCATTACGATATGTGATAAGTTGAC
Source organism: Bacteroidales bacterium (assembly GCA_015060245.1). Taxonomy (GTDB): domain Bacteria; phylum Bacteroidota; class Bacteroidia; order Bacteroidales; family UBA932; genus Egerieousia. Next base: position 1,387 of record SUYU01000024.1, read on the forward strand.
TATTATTTTCAAGGAAACTCCTTAATGGTTCGAACTTAATTCCTTTTGTATATAATGATCCAGTGATAAATGATAGTACACCATTGTGATGTAATAAATTTATGCTATGTTCAAAGAAATAGGAATATAATTCTAAGCAGTTCTTGGTTTTATACTTATAGTATAGGCGTTCTTTATCTACATCTGAAACGACAACATACGGTGGATTACCAATGACTATATCAAATCCCTCCTTATCATTACGATCGAAAACATCACTGAACCAAGTATGACAAAGGAAGAATTTGTTATTCTCAGCAAGATTGATAGCCCTTAATTCTCTGAGTATTTCAGGATTGTATGCTTGTGCCTCCAATTGTTTGTTGATGGTGTTGGAAATCTCTTGTTGCAACTTAACCTTTCTATCGTGGTCGCTGCAAGAGTAGTATGACGATAGCAGGTGTGAAACGGTCTTCTGCAAACGATTCTTCTCATCATCGAAAAGAGAAAATTCGCCTTTGTCTTTCGCATATTCCTTTTCGTATGTGAGTTTACTTAAATCCACACCCATAAAACTCTCAATAAGTGAGTTACCTTGCATAATCTTATAGTCGAGGTTTGGCAGTGGCGATGGTGTTTCCTCATCAACTACGATAGAGAGCCAAAAACGTAAACGAGCAATATCAACCGCACCTTTCTCAATATCCACACCATAGATATTGTTTTGGATAATGCTCTTCTTAATCTCTGCTCGGTCGTAATGTTCTCCACTCAACACCTCACGACAATGCAATAACTCGTTGAGCAAGCCCATCGGGAATGCACCCGAACCGATAGCAGGGTCGCAAATTTTAACCTCTTCAAGTGCTACAAGAAGTTTAGATTTCTTATTTTCAGGAATATCAGCAACTCCTTCTTCAGGAGAAAGAACGAATTGGCGAATCTTATCCTTTGCTACGCTTGTATTGGTTTCGAGGTAAGCAATGAGCGATTCCTGGCACATATAGCGCACAATCTCTTTGGGAGTGTAGAACGCACCTTTGTCTTTGTTATCTTCGAGCAGGTTCTCAAAGATTTTACCCAACATTTCGGGATCGACACCGACCTCGGCATCGTTGGGGTCGTTCTCGTCAATGGTAAAGTTATATTCGCTGAAGAATTGGAACAAGCGTTTGAAATATTCGGCAGGAAAACGGCTTTCGGGTTCGTCTTCCTCATCACGCTCAAACAAACCACCATTGAGATAAGGAATATCTTTCCACTCATTAAGTAGCGATTTATCCCAACCGTAATCAGCAAATAGTGCTTCACGCTCGGCAGGTTTTGTGTTCAAGATGCCAAAGAACAAAGGTTCAAGCACAGAGTCAAGATAATCGTTCTTGTATGACGAGTTCTCAAACATATTCTGCATATAGTTGAGGTCTCCACACATCCAGCCTTTGCGTTGCAAGAAGTGTAGGAATGTGATTCGTCCCATCATCTTCTTCACATAGTCACGAATCTTCTTTTCGTTATGGCCAAATGCCTGCATTAATGCAGCATTTGGCTCACCAAGCACCTTTTCTTCCCATTTGCTACCAACCTTAACGAAACGCTTTCCTGTAATATATTGGATAAAATCAGCATATTGCTCACGATACTTATCGAAGAATTCATCTGAAAGAGCTTCAACCGAGAATGCTGTTTTCAGATTCTCAAACGATATGCCTTTCTTCTTCAAGAAATTAAAGCGCTCAATAGGTGTTCGGTACAACAAATCGTTACTTCCAAAAACATAGGTGTATCGCTTGGGCGATGTTGCTTCACCCTTAATATCACAAATGAATGACAAACGCCAATGGTCACCGCTGTCAAATACCACCAATGCTGCATCAAACTCTCCCCAAGTAGGATTGATAAATGACTTTACGAGATTGCGAAGCCCTACACGCTTGTTGGCTACTGAGCCTTTTGTGATGTTGTATTGGAACAAACCTATGCGGTAACTATCAGTAGTGTCTATATTTCCCAAATAGTAGCCCTCGTCAGAGGTATTCTCAATGATTCTTTCGGGATTCTCTTTCAATTCGCTTGCATTGAAGAAATGTTGCAAGAAACTGTACCACTGTGCCAAATTAAATGATGACTGGAACAGATTTCTCAAACTATCGGGTGTATATGCGGTTGCCATAGTAATATTGGGTTACAGTGAGGGATTTATTTGAAGCTCTCGGATATGATAATCTGTGGATTGGAAATATCTTGGGCATCGTGGCGTTGATCCTTGTTCATCGTCTGATATTCGCCAAGCAATTCCGAGATTTTATTTTGCAGGATATACTCGTTCTGTTTCATCTTTGCACGGTCGTTCTTGTACTCTCGTGACAAGACTTTCAAGTAGCGAGGCAGTTGGGCATAGATACCCTCATTGATATATCCCATCAGTACATCGCATTGTGATTTCAATTCGCTGTCGGTCGTTATCTGCTTGATAGTACGCAAGAACTTATTGGCTTCAAGCGAAGTCTTGTCAAGGTCGGTGCGATTGATAGATGATGTATCGGCAGCCTCTACATACTCAGTGGTATATTGAGCCAACGCACTATTTACATGCTTGTAATGTTGCTCCTCATTTGCAAATGGTACAGGCTGTTCCTCTGGTTTGGCTTTGAGATATTTTACGGCTTCGAGGAAGTCAATGACCTCTACACCTGTTGGAGTAGCCAAATAGAACTCGGTTTTTACATTAGAAGAGACGAAGATGACTGACTTTCCACTATGTTTTCCAGTATCACGCATTACACGGCTCTTCATTGGCAGAGCCTTGATTTTGCGATACAGTTCACGGTCGCTATTATAGAGTTCACGCACCTCACGCAAAAGAGCAATCTTCTTGTCGATGCTGTCCTTTACATTGTTGTCGAACATCTGGAACTCTTTTACAATTTCCTCTTTGGAGTAGATTTGAGCATCTTCTCCAAATGCAGAGTGGAAGCCCTGCAACTTTACAAGGGCATTTTTATATAACTGAATTTCCTTGTCGCCCTGTTGTGATGGGTAGAACATATAGTTGTAAATGTTCGGAGCCACCGAGCCAATACGATTTACACGTCCTATACGCTGCATCAATCGGGTTGCATTCCAAGGCGAATCGTAATTGACAATCACATTGGAGCGATGCAAGTTCACACCTTCGGCCAACACATCTGAGGTAATGATGATGTTGTACCTCATTGAGTCGCTTTCAAAATTGGCATCGAAGTTCTCTTTGATGGTTTGTCCCAAACGGTTACGGTTGGCAGCTGTTACCATCAATACATCGGTACGACCAATCTCATTTGTAAGTCTATCGTACAAATAGTTCAGTGTATCCACGCTCTCGGAGAACAGCACCAATTTACCCGATGGATTTATCTCTTTGTCGAAGAATTTATGAGTTAGGTTTTCTCGGAACTTATCAAACTTCGGGTCATCATTCTCTTTTGCCCAATCAGCATTGAGTTGTTCCAATATCTCACGGTCGTGGTGGAGCATTTCAAGAAATTCAGAGCTAAAGGCATCGGCAGAGAAAAGTATGTCTTCTGTCGCATATCCCTTTGTAATGGCATACTCGATGATTTCGTCAAGTTCCATATTCTTTGCTTGAAGGTCTTTCACCTTCAAGTCGGGTGCAATGATTACTTTGTCCTCATCGAACATCTTAATCATATCGGTTGTGATACGAAGGAGTGTGCGGAGCGACTTCTTGAAGGCATAGAAACTACTTTCCAATCGTTTTACCATATGTACACGATAGATGCCAGCCAATGTCTGACCGATATGTACTGCATTCTTGTACTTATTGCGATATTCAGGTTTCAAGAACTCTACTGCACGATAACGGGCATAAGTAAGTCCCTTACCCTCTGGGTTCTCTTCTGTTTTACCATCTGTCAGTTGTTTCAAGGTCTCGTAAAAACGATTACTTGTGTCGGAGTCCATCACATACTCCAATTCATTTGGTGGTAGGATATTGGGGAAAATGATTCCCTGCGACTTGATGTCTGCCCTGTAATCGGGGTCATTTAGAATGTTATTACGTGTACGACGGACTGTTACCTTGTCGATTACCTTACTGCGTATCTGCTCATATATTTTATCTACCTCGGCAGTAACATCACGCTGGTCGCGTTCACGCATCAATCGTTTGTAGTCCAATATGTGTTCCGAGAAGAATCCTTTGAGATTAGGAACACCGTCAATGGTACAGCTTTGGCTATTCTGGAATAGCAACAATTGATTTTGCAAATCATCAGGACGGTTATTGAGAGGAGTCGCTGAAAGAAGCATCACTTTCTTCTGCGAACTCTTCAACAAGCCCATATTCATGCAAGGCGACTTGCAGATTTTCTGCAATTCATCATACTTGCCCGAACTATCGCTACGGAATCCATGTGCTTCATCGACAATAATCAGGTCGAACTCCTCTTTGTCCTTGTAGTTATCTTTACCTTCAAGAACTTTGGATAGACTGCCATTAGTAACAAACTGAGCCTTTTTGTAGATGCCGAACAACTTGAATGTGTTTCGCCAGTTGTCTTCCAGAGCAGGTGGATAAACAACAAGAATATTGGTGTTTTTACCGTTAGCCTCTACAAAGCGTTTGGCAATCATTGTGGCAATCATGGTCTTTCCCAAACCCACCACATCGGCAAGGAACAATCCATTATGTTGCATCAGCATCTGGTATCCTTGAATAACGGCATCTTTCTGATATTTCAAATCCTTTACGCCATCGGGTAACTGAATGGAAAAATCATCTTCTACTTGGTCACCAAAAGTATCGATAAGCACTTTGATGTATAGTTCGTATGGCGTTGGCTGATAACCTAAGTATGTTTTCTTCTTATATTCTTCAATATCTTCTGCGGTCAATGGTATTGCCTCGTCCCACAAAGTCCAAAACTCATCGGAGCAATACTTCACATCGTCAAAGTCTTTCATTGCTACATTAAGTTCGTACTGTGGCGGTTGCTTGATGCCTAAGCCTGAATCGGAGATATTGGACGAACCCATAATAACCCAACCATCGCTGTGCTCGCTATGGTTTTGCGGTAAGCATAAGTAAAATTTGGCATGCAGGTTCTTGGTTGCATGGATACGCATCTGCAAGCGTCCTGAAACAAGATCTTCGCACATCTGCAAAATACCCTCTTCTACTTCGGGAGAATATTGAGCGTTTACTATGTCCTCCTTGAAACCATTGTGATAGATTTCCTTTGCCTTCTCCTCATCGGCAAGCATCAGGAGAGCCTTGTTGTGCTTACGGAAAATATCATCGATGTTGATACCGACCAAGATTTTAATCTCGGATATATCGCCCAACTCTTTACGCAACTTGAAGTAACCCGATGAACGGAAGAAACCTACAACCGCTAAGAAACGATCGAATGTTGCCATCTCCGATGCAATACCTTTCAACTTATCGAAAAGCGTATTGCCAAGTCCATTATTGAAAAACTTTGTACTCACGCCGTGTCAAAGTTTTGTAGGGCTTAGGACTTCGGCAACCCTCAGGTTTATAAGAAATGATTGAACTTCAAGACACAAAAAAGCGTGAAGCCCTGCACTGTCGCTCGCTTCACGTTCTGAGGCCTTCGCATTGCCCTGTCTGTCGAAACGAGCAACGCATAAGCCCCACGCCGATATGTATAACACAACCTCTATACCAATAGTTGCCATAGGGTATGGATACACCAATGGCTGTATGGTATTTGAGATATGTATATAACACACCTACGGGGCATCCACGTTGCTTTATTTTTGACAGACATTTGAAAGTTGCGAAGTTTCAGAACGTCAAAACCAAAGCGTAGTAAACGCCTTTTTCATATGTCTTGTCCCACCCTCCCGTTCTTCTCCGTTAGAGATAGAACTATCGGCGTAGGACTTTGCTATAATTTAGCAAATGAGCAAATAAAAGTTTCTTTTTACCAGCACAAGCGCAATCAATTATCGCAAACTTTACATGCAAAGTTAAACAAAATATTCTCTTCGGCATATAAAGTAGTGTAATAAAATACATTTACTCTGTCTTATAATAGCGTTTTATAGAGGAATTTCTACCCGACTTTGGAGGGTAGGATACCGATAGGTAGTTTTGGGACACCGAAAACATTTCGGGTGCCCCAAAACACAACTTGCTATGTTTGCTTGAACATAAATTTCCAGTGCCTGGAAATTACAGCATAGTATTTACTTTTTTGCTCAATAATTAGCCTGTTTGAATGATGTTGGTCATATGGTCTGTTATGACCAAGAAATAATGGTTGATTGGTGTGTTGGTTAGTTGGTCTGCTGCAGAGTGTAGACTTGGTGGCATTGTCTCTAAAAAGAATAAGATACCAGTTGCAACATTTATAACGCTGAAGACCTGATCTTGTATCGCATTTTATAACATCCGAAAAGCAGCATTGTGGGCATCTTTCTCGCCTTGTTTTTGACCACATTGCCTTTTTCAACGGATTACATGGGATATTACCAACCCTTTTTGACCACCTCCTGCTCCACCAAAGGCGGTCGTGAACCGCACTTTTTTGCGTTTTTGGGGAAAATAAAAAATCCCGATTTTCGTTGAAAACCAGGATTTTACGTTGTTTTGCTTTTCTTTTCTGTGGTGCCACCAGGAATCGAACCGGGGACACAAGGATTTTCAGTCCTTTGCTCTACCAACTGAGCTATGGCACCATCTTTTCAATCTTCCAAGCGGGGTGTTCCCGATTGGGATTGCAAAGGTAGGAATTAATTTTAATATTCCAAATTATTTTTGTCAAAATTATGTTTTTTTTGAGAGATATTTTGTCGGATTTTTAAAAGTGGCTGATAATCAAGACCTGCTATTTATAGCATCAGTTCATGACAAGTATGTATCCGTTAAGGTATGTTGCCAGCACAAGCCACAATATGTACGGGACAAATAGAAATGATGCTGTTTTGTTGAGTCTGTAGGCCTGTAAAGCGTAAAGGACTACTACCATGTCAAGGGCAACTATATTGATGAAGCCCAGAGCCGGATTTTGCAGTTTGAAGAAGAGTATGCTCCAGGTAAAATTGAGCAGGAGTTGGAGTCCAAAATATCCCAAAAGCAGATTGAAACGCTTTGGAGGCAAATGCCATACTATTCCAAAGGAGATTCCCATGCATACATAAATTATACTCCATGCTATGGGAAAAATATAATCAGGCGGGGTTACCGACGGTTTGTTCAGAAACTGATACCAGCCGTCAATTGAGTCGGCCTGAAAGTAACTTGCTGTTATCCCTACACTGAAACATACAAGTACTGAAACTAAAATTGACCAAAAATACTTCATACTATACTTTTTCTGTATAAACGCATTTTTGGCCAATTCGGTTCAAAATCAAGTCTCAATTTTCAATACCGGGAGATATTGAAAGGTATACCTTGCCATGCAGAAGCCGACCACTAATTCTTCAAAGAATAGTTTACAGAAGTTACTACGCGAATCTTTTTTATGTGGGGCGTATTGCTGTCACGGTCAGTAATTGTAAACTGGCCCTGGCTCGCCCACATTATCTTTCCGAGTTTGCTTTCTGAATCCTCCGCAAACTGCTGTGCCGCCATTCTTGCATTTTTGGTAGCCTCCTGAATCATTTGTGGCTTAAGGTCATTGAATGAGGTATACTCATAAGTGACACGGTCATTATAGTTATAATCGCTGCTGCCCAGAACTATACCCTCCTTGAGCAACTCGCCTTGCGAAGCGATAAGTTTGCGCACAAGTTCAACCTGTGAAGAGGTTACTGTTATAACCATAGTTACAATATATCTGTATGGTTTCTGCTGCGAAACATAGCGTTCAGCCTGCAAATCAACAGCCTTTGGCGCACCGGCAGATATATCCGACTCCATTATTCCATTGTTTTTCAGATAATCAGTAACCTTTCCTGCTGTAGAGTTGATTCTGTTGTAAAGGGCAGGCAAATCATTTCCCATTTCACTGAAAACAATTGGCCATATCACTTTATTGGCAGGTACCTCAACCTCAGCCAAACCCTTTACACTTACAATTCTGTCTTTGTTTACAAAGTTGTCAATTCCACACTTAAGGAAAAATCCAAGCACTATGATTGCCACTGCAATTATGCAAGCCTCTTTTAACCAACTGTTCTTCATGATATGTCTATTTTTAATTCTTAAATAATTGTTTGATACGGCCCGGCACACACGAAAACATGGAGCACTACTGTATTACCGGAAGTTTCTCCCTTGCCTGAGTGGTAGGCATCGCATTGAAATGCCACCATTCCGAAGGCTCAACAATCCAGCCTGCGTGGGTCATAACCTCGCGCAACAATCTGCGGTTCAAGAGTTCTCTTCGTGTAATCTCGCCATTTTCAAAGAGTTCCTGCTCCATATCTGACCTTGACCGGTCTCCAAAGTAATCATACTCTGAACCCATTGGAATAGGATGTCCGGTACAATCCACCAATGTTACATCAACTGCTATACCAAAGTTGTGCGGACCTCCTCCCCTCTTGTGTGGATTTGCCACAAAATCCTCAAGGTCGGTACCTTCCACTACACTCCACATCTGAGCCTGGATTGAACGGGGACGTGCAGCATCATAAACAACAAGATGCAGGTCCATCCTCCTCTTTCTCAAATAGTCATTTGCCTTTCTCAACATTTCCATAGCCTCAGGCACAAGATAGGCTTCATCCAAATCTTCATACAATACCCTGCCCATAAAGTTATATGGAGTTGCATACACCATATAAACCTCAATACCAGGAATTTGTTCAGCAACATTCTGAAGACCCAATTCCTCAAGATGCTTCTCTGTCTTTGATTTTTTTTGTCCCCATACAGAAGATGAGGATGCCAACAAAACAACAAGCAGTGCAAACAGAATTCTTTTCATAACATATAATATTTAAAATTAATCTCTTCCCGACACTCAAATTGAACCCAAATGTACAAAAAAGGGCTCTATATTTAAACAAAAAAATTGCTATCTTTGGTGCCTGTGAAATAATTTAATTATGGCAGATTTCGGATTCATCAAAGTTGCGGCAGCCGTACCATCGGTAAAAGTGGCAGACTGCATATATAATGCAGAACACATTATGGCTCTTATAGAGAGGGCCAACAATCAGGGTGTGGAATTTATAGCATTTCCTGAACTGGCACTCACGGCCTATACCTGCAAGGACCTTTTCCATCAGAAACAACTTTTGGAGAGTGCAGAGGAGGCTCTTGCCCAACTTGTTGGACAGACAGCCGAAATGGAGATTACCGTAATACTGGGAATGCCAGTAAAATGCGGCACCCAACTGGCTGATGCCGCTGTGGTGTTCGGTCAGGGCGAAATATATGGCGTTGTTCCAAAGAGTCACCTTGCCAACAGCCGCGAAGCAGGCGAAAGCAGATGGTTTACCCCTGCATGGCAACTCAATGATGATATGGTAACTCTCTGCGGACAAGAAGTTCCAATGGGTGCAGACCTCATTTTCAAATCAGAAGAGGTGACCTTTGGTGTAGAGATAGGCCATGACATCAACGCTGCCTTTCCTCCTGCCACTTATCATGCGCTCAACGGTGCACAGATCATTTTCAATACCGGCGCCAATAATGAACTCATAGGGAAGCACGAATATTTGTGTTCGCTTATTGCAAACCACTCCGCGAAGAGTTGTTCAGGCTATGTCTATGCGTCGGCAGGTTTTGGAGAGTCCACCACAGATCTTGTCTTTTCAGGCAATGCCATAATTGCAGAGAACGGTAAAATTCTGGCGCAATCTCCACGTTTCACCATGAATGAGCAACTTGAGATATGCGACATTGACGTTGAGTATCTCGAACATGACAGGATGGTTGACTCATTTTCAAGCAGCAACAGCCTGTCGGGAAGAGACTATAGAGTTGTAAAGATATTCAGGGAGCGCAGCAACAGAGTCTCTGCTGCGAAAGAGCCTGTAGCAGGAGAATTGGTTGGAAGAGTATATAACCCTACCCCATTTGTGCCTGCAGATGAGCAGATGGAGAGCAGATGCGGGGAGATCTTCAATATACAGGTTTCAGCCCTTGCAAAGAGAATGCTGCATACAAACTGCAAAAATGCGGTAATAGGTATTTCAGGAGGCCTCGACTCAACTCTGGCACTCCTTGTTGCAGTACAGACTTTTGACACGCTGCAGATTCCACGAAGCAATATACATGCCGTTACAATGCCGGGATTCGGCACAACAGACCGCACCTACAACAATGCTGTTGACCTTATAAATGCGCTTGGCGTCACATTCAGGGAGATATCCATTAAAGAGGCCTGTATCCAGCATTTTAAAGATTTGCAGCATGAACTCACCAACCATAATGTGGTTTATGAGAACAGCCAGGCACGCGAGCGCACCCAGATACTTATGGACTTGGCCAACCAGGTGAACGGCATGGTAATAGGCACCGGCGATTTCTCGGAACTTGCATTGGGTTGGGCAACATACAATGGTGACCACATGAGCATGTATGGTGTGAACGCCGACATTCCAAAGACTCTCGTAAAATACCTTGTAACCTGGGTGGCAAAATTCAGAAGTGACCAAAAGACCGGCACTACACTTCTTGACATAGTTGATACACCTATCAGTCCGGAACTTATTCCTGCTGATGAGCAGGGCAATATCAAACAGAAGACCGAGGATCTTGTGGGACCTTACGAACTTCACGATTTCTTCCTCTTCCACATGCTGCGTTATGGTGCAGCGCCAGAGAAGATATATTTCCTTGCCAAAAGGAGTTTTGAAGGCAAATATGATGATGCTACAATAAAGAAATGGCTTACCACATGTGTGCGACGCTTCTTTAACATGCAGTTCAAGAGGAGTTGTCTTCCCGACGGCCCTAAAGTGGGTTCAGTAGGCCTCTCACCACGCGGAGACTGGCAGATGTCAAGCGACTCCTGCTCTGCTGTATGGATGGAACAACTTCTTGACCTTTAGTTTGGCCATTTGAGGTATAGTTGCCCCATTCAATGAAGATCCCTTTGGAAGGTACTCTATTCTTGATTGTACATGCTGCGGTAATATGACTGGTAGTCACCGCTGGTTACATTGTCCATCCACTCCTGGTTGGAAAGATACCATTTTACTGTGCGCTCTATCCCCTCCTCAAACTGGAGACTCGGCTCCCAGCCAAGTTCCTTCTGCAGTTTGGTTGAATCAATGGCGTAACGCAGATCGTGCCCGGCACGGTCCTTCACATAGGTAATGAGGGAAAGGCTCTCCCCGTCGGGATTTCCAAGAAGCCTGTCTACCGTTTTTATGATTACCCTTATAAGATCTATGTTCTTCCACTCATTGAAGCCGCCAATATTGTATGTTTCGGCAACTTTGCCTTTATGGAAGATCAAATCAATTGCCCTTGCATGATCCTCAACAAAGAGCCAGTCACGCACATTCTCACCTTTGCCATACACAGGCAGAGGCTTTTTGTTTCTGATATTGTTTATGAAGAGCGGAATGAGTTTCTCAGGGAACTGGTACGGGCCATAATTGTTGCTGCAGTTGGTAACAATAACCGGAAGGCCATATGTATCATGATAAGCCCTCACAAAGTGGTCACTGCTCGCCTTGCTTGCACTATATGGGCTGTGGGGGTTGTACTTGGTGGTTTCGTAGAAAAAATCATCGCCATAGGCAAGATGATGCTCACCTGATGAGGCTGTTGTGGTGAATGGAGGCTCAATTCCAAGGGGATGGGTAAGTTCAAGGGCCCCATAGACCTCATCGGTTGAGATGTGGTAAAAGAGTTTGCCTTCAAACCTCTCCGGCAAAGACTCCCAATAGAGTTTTGCAGCCTGGAGAAGGCTCAATGTGCCCATCACATTTGTACGTGCAAAAGTAAACGGATCCTTGATTGAGCGGTCCACATGACTTTCGGCTGCAAGATGTATAATGCCAGTCACATTCTCCCGCTGCATAAGTTCAAGCACCTGTTCAAAATCACATATGTCCATCTTTACAAACTTGTAGTTTGGCATCGACTCAATATCCTTAAGGTTTGCCAGATTGCCGGCATAGGTGAGTTTATCAAGATTTATTATCCTGTAATCGGGATACTTGTTCACAAAAAGCCTTACAACATGGCTTCCGATAAATCCGGCACCGCCTGTGATTATGATACTCTTTCTATATGATGACATGATATTCTCCTTTGACTTATTTTACACTTGCTTTCAAATTTGAGATGCAGATCTTCAGTGAATCTGTCCAATATGGCACCTCAACACCAAAGACCTCCTTGATTTTGGTTTTGTCAAGCACGGAATAATTTGGTCTTTTTACAGGACTAGGGAACTCATCTGAGTGGCACGGCTCTATATTGCACTCTGTTGTGCCGTTATATTGCGCTATCGACTTGGCAAAATCATACCAGGAACATACGCCCTCATTCGAATAGTGGTAAATTCCGTTCTTTGGATAATTTGCCCGGGCATTTGCCTCATAACCATATTCTGATGCAAAGTTGCTGAAATCATCAATGACTGCCAAAACAGCCTTTGCTAGATCAAGTGCATAAGTTGGAGTTCCAACCTGGTCAAATACCACTTTTAGTGAAGGTTTGGTTGATGTAAGGCTCATCATGGTCCTGCAGAAATTCTTGCCGAACTCCGAATAGAGCCATGCTGTACGTATTATGGCATGATTGCATCCGGTTTGCGCAATTCTCTGCTCTCCATGAAGTTTTGTCAGCCCATATACACCTGTGGGAGTTCCCTTCTGCTCCTCGGTGCATGGCACATTGTAAGGCTCCTTGCCAAATACATAGTCTGTTGATATATGGACAAGCAGACCATTTCTCGCCATTATTGCCTTTGCCAGATTCTCGGGAGCAACGGCATTGAGCCTCTCTGCCAGATCATAATTGTTCTCAGCAGCATCTACATTGGTATATGCGGCACAATTGACTATAACATCAACAGATTGCTCCGTAACAATACGGCATACCGCATCATAATCGGTAATATCAAGATAACAGGTCTCCTTATCCCCAACCGCATTCACATCTGTAAATATGAAGTTATGACAACTGCCCTTTGCAACTATCCTCATCTCATTGCCAAGTTGACCGTTGGCTCCTGTAACCAGAACATTCATTTCAATAGAGGTTTTCAGTTATGTCAAAAAGCCACTGGGCATCTTTCAACGCCGGATGCGACTTGTCCTTTTCACTTAAAATTATCTGTGCAGCAGGCACTCTCCAGTCAATCTGCAGATCAGGGTCGTTCCAGATGATTGCCCCTTCGGATTGTGGTGCATAAAGATTGTCGCACTTATATTGGAAAATTGCCTCATCACTCAATACTGCAAAGCCGTGTGCGAATCCCCTTGGAATAAAGAACTGTCGGTGATTCTGCTCTGTAAGTTCAACAGCAACATGCTTTCCGAATGTAGGAGAACCTCTTCTTATATCAACAGCCACATCAAGCACGGCTCCCTTTACAACCCTGACAAGTTTGCTTTGGGCATGCGGTGGCTTCTGAAAGTGTAATCCCCTCAAGACGCCATACGCAGATTTACTCTGGTTATCCTGCACAAAATCAATATCATATCCGGTTTCCTGAAAGAAACGCTCCTTGTTGTAACTCTCATAGAAATACCCCCTTTCATCACCAAATATTTTTGGTTCAATGATAAGTACTCCCTCTATATCTGTCTTTATGACCGCCATCTTTCCTCTATTTACTATTGGTTGTTCACACGCTCAATAAGGTTCATAAGATATTGTCCATACTGATTCCTGATCATAGGGGCAGCAATCTCCTTCAACTTCTCTTCTGATATCCATCCCTTTCTGTAGGCAATGGCCTCAAGACAGGCAATCTTGAGTCCCTGTCTCTTCTCTATCACCTCAATGAATGTGGATGCCTC
>SUYU01000024.1:15373-20082 GCA_015060245.1 Bacteroidales bacterium
AGCACTGAAATGGGATAATATACCATTGGTTTGTCAAATACAGGAAGAAGTTGCTTGCTCACTCCCTTTGTTATAGGATACAATCTTGTTCCTGAACCACCTGCCAATACAATACCTTTCATAATTAAAAATCTGTCGGGATAAAAATCAAAATCTATAACCTACAAAAACTCCTCCTTTATAGAGAATCGGCCACTCGGCACTCGCATTACGGTCGACATACATCTCATATGGCTCATCCTTGCTCTCTCTTCTGTAACCCTGGTACACCGATTGCTGGAATCCTCCACCCCAGGCAACCTCTATAGACCAGTGATGGTCAATGTTCCATTGGTAACCTATTGTAAGGCCAGCCATAACATTACTGCCATGCTGGTAGCAATCACCTTCATACTGGTCTGTATATCTGAAAACCAATCCTTTATTGAGTTTGTATACGCCAAAACCTATATTAGGTGCAACATAAAAGCCACTGAATGCCAACCTTGGGTAATACCTGAATTCAAGGAATCCGCTTCCAAGCACAAATGGCTTTCCGGTTCCCAAAAAATCAGTAGTATAAAAGGAACCGAATGCATCCAACTGCACTGTAAAATGTTTCATCACCTTAAACTCTACAGCAGGATTTACAATACCTATAAGAACGGAAGCGCTGAGTTTGGTGTTGATTCTTGACTGCGCTACTTTTGCAGCCCTGCGTTCAAACCCGGACTCATCCGCCGCAAACGACAGGTAAGGGAGCATTAGGCAAAATACACACAAAACAAGCAGCCTTGATGTAATTTTCCTCCTCGTTCCCATTGGCTCTACTCCCACTTGTCCAAATACTTTATATCAAAATTCTGTTTTAGGAAATCGAGGCCAAACACAGTTCCACATGCAAGTACTCCACCAAAGAATGTAAATGCAAAGAGAATCATTGCTCTTCTTGGCTTGCTCTTCTTTAAAGGAACAGTTACCGGTTCAACTATTGTAAGGATTGGTGTATCCTCCTTGACCTTAATCTCAGCCTGCATTTTCTGCTTTGCCAATTCAGAGAAAAGGGCATAGGCCACATTGTACTCATTCCTTATATGCTCCTCCCTCGTGGCGGCCACTGCACTGGATATCGATCTGTTGGCATCCTTGAACTTCGCATACTCCTCATGCTTTTTGGAGTACTCCTTCAAGGCCTCATCGTATCGCTTGCAGATAAACTCATACTGATATGATGCCTTCTGTATTTTAAACTCAGTAACGTACTTCTGAAGAAGGTAAACCATCCGTTCAGCAACCTGTGCCGCCGCCAATGGCTCCGGCATATTTGCAGAGAGAGTTATATATCCCTCTTTGTCATTGATATTTATTGCAGTAAGTCCCTTGAGGATCTTTATGCACGTATACTCATTTTTTGACAACTTCACCAGATTGGAATCAATCTCAAACACAACAGGCGCTTCACTCTCATCACTCTTGGAAATTGCACCAATAATGAGTCCCGGCAATCCTATTGTATACTTTTTTATGGTTCCAAGCAGCGAGAATTTCCTGTACTGGGGACTTGTGTAGTAATCCAATAGTGTAACAGTAGTATCAAATCCGGCAAAATTTACCGGAGTATATGCCAATTCCTTCAACAGATTCTTGTTGTTCATCACGTTTGTATAGACAAGTGGCGACAAGGTCTCTCCACCTCCTATCTGCCCCAATGAAATTCCCGCCATCGAGGCCAATGAACTCAAACTTGCACTTGCGCCCTTTTTGCTTGTCTGTGGAACCACTGTGCAGTAAGCATTGTACTCTTTGGGCGAAAAAATGGCCACAAAGATTCCCAACAACATAAATGCTGCAGTTACCTTTATGATAAGTCCCCTCTTCTGCCACAAACGGAGAATCAGTTCAACTATATTTATCTCCTGCTCTTCTGCACTGTTAAGTTTATCTCTGTCAGATACGTTGTTTTCCATATTATACAAGATTAACCCTGTTTTTTAACATTAATAATTCTATTTTACCACACTCACAATTGTTGCAACCATCGCTGCAAGGCTTGTAGCAGATGTCGCCATGCTCATAATTGCAGCCAAAGCCTGCGGATTCCTCTTGCGCTCACGCATTGGCACAACAATCTCAGTACCAGGGCGCACCTCAAAATCCTTTGAACCTTTTGATGCGACAGATCCATTCATATGCACCATATAGACCTTACCCTTCACTGCCTCCTTCAAATAACCTCCGGCGCCATTTATATATTGCTTGTAGCCCATATGCTTGCTGTAAGAGATTGTGTTCGGATAAAGCACACCTCCGGAAACCTTTACGGTATTGTTGTATTTTGGCACGGAAATTATGTCGCCGGCCCTCAAGACAACATCTGCATCAGAACCCGGCTCTGCAACAGCCGCTGCCAAGTCAATGGCAATTGTAAACCTGTCACCTACATGCATATTCTGGAAAGTTGTACTGTCATTTGCCTGTTTACGTGCAATCTCCATGGCAACCCTCAATCTCTGCACCTCTTCAGGGGTAAGGACACGTGTAAGTTTTGCACCCTCAACGTATGCATCCCTGTTGAAGCCCTCTGCTTTAGCCACCACGTCAGACAATCTTACAGTATTTTTCTCTACAACATAAGTACCCGGATAGTTTACCTCGCCATTTATTATTATGCCCTCCTGAGGTTTATAGAAAACAGACCTTCTCACGAATACCATATCAAAAGGCTCAAGTTTCATATCTGCATCAGCAGGATTCTTGAGCAGATTGCAGGTCATTACCAATGCTATGGTATCTGAAATGTTGGACAACACTTCAGGCTGGCTTATATTATCAATTCTGCGGGCAATCTCCACCTTCTCCAAAGTGGCGGCATTTGTTGTACCCTGCGCCATGAGGATAAGGTCTCCAAGAGTCATTCCCTCCCTGAACTCAAATCTGCCTGGATTATTCACTTCACCTGTAATGGATACGCTCTGGTTAGGCTGCAACTGGCCAATGGTATACAAATGCACCTGGTCATCAGGTTTCAAGGTTATATCCTTTGCTCCAAGTATAACATCCTTAAGCGCAAATGATACCTGCTCCTTGGTACGGTCCTCTGCGAGTCTTGTAATGAAGGCTTTTTCAAGGTATGCATCCTCTCTCAATCCACCGGCAACAACAAGCAACTGCCTAAGTGTCTGCATTGTATCATTTATTGAATATGTGCCCGGACGCCACACTGGGCCTGCTATTGAGACTTTGTTTACAAACCTGTCATTATTTGGGCGGACAGAGACCACATCGCCGTCCTTAAGGATGAATGAACCAAAATCGCTCTCCTCAACATTGAAAGTCTGCGACACAGGTCCATCGGTATTCTCCTCTGCCTTTCTTCTGTCTACCTGTACTGCTCCGGTATAGGCACCATTGGTAAAGCCCCCGCTATATTTCAACAGGTCAGCCAATGTCTCACCCTCCTTCATCTCATATCTCATAGGACGCTTTACACCTCCCCTTACAGAGACAAAACCTGAATATGGAGCAACTATAATTGCATCATTATCCTCAAGCCTTACATTATCGGCAAAATTACCGGTAAGTATATAGTCATATACATCAAGAGTACTTATAAGTTTATTGTTCCTGTACAATCTTATATCCCTTATTGTACCCAAATTATTGGGGCCGCCCGCAAGGTATAGAGCCGAAGCAATTGAAGAGAGTGACGGCAAAGTGTATGAACCTGGTTTCTCCACATCTCCCAATACATTGATTGTAACACTCTTTATCCTGCCCAACGACAATTTCATAAATGTATCCGGAACCTCCTCGCTCAAACCTGAATATATTTTTGAAAGATATTTCTTCAAATGTCTCTCAGCCTGGGCTATTGTCTGCCCATAAATATACACAGGTCCCAAATCAGGAATATAGACACTGCCCTCCGGAGAGATTTCAGCACTGATATTGGTTACTACCGAGCCCCATATATCAATTACAATCTCATCTCCTGCCGACAACTTATAGTTTTCGGGGGTTGGTATATTGTAACTTGGAACAAAATTGAGATTCTTTGTCTTGAAAACATAATGGCCGAAAATGCCCGATCCCGCACCTGTATCAGTATTTTCTGAATGGATCACAACTACGCCCTCATCTCCGGCAACTCCATAGGCTGACTTTTCATCAACCGCTACAGTAGCATTTCTGTTAACAGATGATGAAATGGTTGCAGCAGCAGAAGATGATGAAGATTTGCCGGTAGCACCCAACTGTCTGCTTACCATCTCATTTATCTGGGCCTCTGAATATCCCCTCTGGCGAGCCAACTGCTTGGCCAACTCAATATCCTCTGCCGATTGGGCTACAGAAAATGCGGGCACAGAAAGAACTAACAAAAGGGCCGAAAACAAAACTTTGAATAATCTACTCATATTTTTAAATTTAATTATATCACAAACATTGCCTTTACAGCAAAAACAATTCCACAAATTTACAAACAAAAGAGTTATAAGCCAAATAAAAAGAACAATTTTAACCGAAGGGGCTGTTAATTGCAACAGACTGATTTATTGAATATTAAACCCCAACCTACCAATAAATGGAGACCACCCGAAAAGAAGGTAATGTGGACAAAAATGGTTGGTAATAGTGACAAAAGTGGTTGGTGGCTTTCATTTTTTAACTCTCCGTTTTGATTTATGAAGATTGAAGTATAAATACCATTTGACAAACTTACAGAAGTGTTC
>SUYU01000025.1 GCA_015060245.1 Bacteroidales bacterium
ATGGGAGTAAAGAATTATGCAGATCGTCAAATATTCCATTTACGATATATTCCTCTCCTGCACAGGTCAATGGTTTTCCCATTGCATCATCGCCGATTTTTGCCGCCAGACTCCCGGAAATCAAAACCGATTTACGGTCCGATAGTGACAACGGCGAACCCTGCGATAAGTTGATATCAAAGAATGTGAAGAAATCCTGACTGACCGCAATACCCAAGGCGCTTAGTGTATTATCACCAACGGATATCGCATTGTTCCCGCTGACGAAAACCTGCGCATACCGGTCGATTTCTGGAACTGCCTCAATCAACTCCTGCCCCAAGCCTATTGTCGTTTCAAATGATTCATCGTCTGGACAAACGGCATAGACGCGTTTGAAATCTTTTCCGTGGTCTATTTCCCATTTGTCAGAAAAGAAAGACAAAAGTGGAATAGTAAAAGCCAAGGCAACACTAATACCTATCACCTCTACGATGATATACCATTTATTCCGGAACAGAAAACGCAAGTATTCATTCATGATTGTATAAGGTCTGTAAAGTTTCTTTACACTTTATTTTAAAAATAAGGTTAAATACGTATATACCGACAAAACCGTGCCAAGAAGGGTATTACCCTTATTCTATGCAAGTTACACATTTCTTGAAAAGAAAAAAACTGTAAAGTATCCTTACAGTGTGTAAAATATGTAAAATCTAAAGAAAATGGGAAGCCACGGAGTGCTGACGGTCCACTCCGCACAGCGGTAGCGAATGCGATCATTCTTCCCCTGTGGGGATAAGAGGGGCATAGACCAGCTCGAGTCTTTTGGCTTTTGGAGGAGGAAATTTTGCATAAAGAACGCAGAGATTTTGTCCGTAGGCAAAATCGCGGAGTTCGCAAAATTTGCCGGGGGAGAAAGACGAAAGTCTCCAGACCGCTATTTGTTTAATCGAGCGGAGCGAGTTATGGATGGAAGAGGATTGACAGAATGCAGGAGCGCAGCGGATGCAGGATGACAATCTTCTGATACCGCTCTGCCCATAGGGCAAGTCTTCTGACAGCTTGCCCGGCTGAAGTCTTGCCGAGCGTTTTATATGTGCGTAGGGTTTAGCGAGAGTTTGAGGATCTGCTTGCAGTCCTCATATTCTCGCCCGTGCGTGGCAATAAAAGGTTGCTGACTGACCGTAAGGGAAGTGGGTAAGTGCCGATTTATATACAACAAAGCTCAGCATAGTGTGCCAGGCTTGTATCTCTTAGGTAAATGCGAATTTAGTTGTCTTTCTTCTTACTGGTCATCTTACGGAACCATATCATCGCCAAGTTGAACAACAACCCGAAGAGAATGGAGGACAACAGATAGAATCCAAAGGGTTTGAATTGTCCAGAAATTGCATCTATAACGAGGATGCCAATACAATAAAACACCCCAGATACAAGGGATTCAACGACATAATATTTCATATCAAATCACGATTTATGTGCGTAAAGTTATGAGATTCTGATTGGAATTGCAAACTTCTGACGGTCGATTACTGACGACGGTAGCGAAGGCGAAAGTCTCCAGACCGCTGTTTTCTTTCATATCCTGGCCGAAGGCGGGGATATTGTTGATTGGAAGAGGATTGGCGTTCTGATGAGTGCAGCGTAGCGGAACGGATGCAGGCTGTCAGTCTTCTGATTCCTTATGCCCATCAGGGCAAGTCTTCTGACGGCTTGCCCGGTTGAAGTCTTGCCGGGCGTTTTATTTGTGCGTTGGGTTCAGCGAGAGTTTGAGGATCTGCTTGCAGTCCTCAAACTCTTGCCTGTGCGGTGGGGATAGATGGTTGCCGACTGACCGTTAGGGAAGTGGGCAAGTGCTGCTTTATATATACAAAGAATCCCCGGCACTGATGTCGAGGATTCCACCAGATCGAGGGCGGAAATCAGATAAATGTTTTCTGCCTTACTAAAATCACACCTAATGAAATGGCACATCCTGCAATAGGTAGAAGTAAGTATTGCTTGTATGATTCGAGAAAGACCCTTATGTCTGAAAGGATGCCGTCACTGATTGCAGCGGTGTCCATAGGGTATAAGTATGCAAGGAACATTGCAACTGCTCCAAGAATAAGACCAGAAACGAGAGCCAGGATCAGGGCGATCCTTCCGTATCTCCTCTGCCTGTCGACTTCATTCTTGATTCCTTCCACAGCACGCATCTTCTGCTGAACCTCCAGTAAGAATGTCTGGTTGTCCTGTACCTGAGGTCTGCTGTCTCTAATGATTGATTCTATATCTTTGTTTTTCATTGCAGTATGGATTTGAGATGGTTGCGTCCTGTAGATAGATAATATTTAACAGAGCCTTGTGGAATCTGAAGTATAGAGGATATTTCCTTTATACTTCGATCTTCGAAGTAGTGCAAAACAATTGTAGCCTTTTCCTTTTCTGGCAAGAATCCCAGGGCTTGATAGAGCCTTTGGTATTTGAATCTAGCATCAGTTTCATCGGTTGCAGGAATTGATAAGGCCTGCTGTGAATCCGATGATACCGTTTCCATTCTTGGCTTCCGATGATGATCAATATAACAATTATACGCAATTCTGAACAGCCAAGTGCTGAATTTTGAAAGTCCAAGGAATGATCCGGAAGCGACATATGCACGGACTAGTGCGTCTTGGGCAATGTCATCAGCCAGTGATTCATCTCCACTACACAGGGCAAGCAGAAATCGCCTTAATGATTCCTGCTCAGGTCTGACTAGGTCTATGAAACGCTCCGGAGACATTGAAGGTTATTTTTTCTCCATTGCTTTTGCCTCAGCTTCCATTTCTTTTGCCATCATCTTCTTACCCACGAAGAACACAGCAAACAAAGCAAGACCTATTGCTAACGAAATTCCACCGATTATAGCAAAGGCCGGAGCCGGACTATTACCAAAATTCCAACCGTCGGGAGCATAACTGTTTGCAAAAACAATAGTTAATACAAGAAGAACAACCCCAATAAGAGAAAATATAGATCCCCATGTCAATCTACTAAGAAGGCGTTCCTTAATTGTCTTTTGCCCCCTCTGCTGTGATTTAAAGAATTCCGTATCAACAGTCGCTCCTGACTCAATTGCCTTGAGCATGATCTCTGTCTTTTTATTTGTCTCATTTTGTCGTGTACGCGTTACAAGCCAGACAATCATTACTGGTAATACTACGCAAATTCCAAGTGGCATTAAAATGTCCCAATCCATAACTGTAAAATTTATAGTGTTAAACTTCATTTCACCGCTTTCTCGCGGTTTCATTCATTAGACGGAGCAAATCTACAAAAGGTTGGGAAAATTTTAACTTTTTGTAAAATGATGGTTGCATTTTCCTGACATTTCTGAAAGGAATCGGTAAATTTGGTGTCTAAAGGGTAGAACAAAAGAAAAACACTGATGGACAACATTGAATTTGAACCTGAGTGCAAGTCGAGAGGAATGGAAACCTGTTTACATTCCCGAGGCGAAGCCTCAGTTGCCCTTGAAAGGGAATTTACCAGAATGGTCAAGGAGCATAGGAAGACCATATTTACGGTCTGCTACTTCTTCTCCAAGGATACGGATGAGGTGAACGACCTGTTCCAGGAGATACTGATCAACTTGTGGAAGGGTTTTCCGAAGTTCCGCGGAGAGAGTTCGCACAGGACCTGGATATGGCGTGTGAGCCTTAACACCTGCAACAATCAGGTAAGGAGGAAGAAACGTGATGTAGAGACGGTTCCCCTCACCATCGACATCGACCTCTACAACGATGACGATACCAAGAGCAGGCAGATTCAGATGTTGCACGACAGGATAAGCAGGCTGGAGCCCTTTGACCGGGCGGTTATAAAACTCTCAGCAGTGGTGAGACAATTACATCAAAAATTCAATCAACTCCGCTGGTGTGATGCACTCAAACTTGGCATCCGGATATGCCTCTACAAATTGAGTTGGTGCACCTACCCTCTTGCCCTCTTTCCTCTTAATCTCAAAACCGGTCATTACACCATCCTCTATTTCAATAAGATCTATCTCCTTTTTCTGCTGAGTTCTCCAGAAATAATGTTGCACAAAGGTTCTACCGGCATACTCATTTCTCTTGAGTCTTTCTGCAATTGCAAAGTTCTCCCACATATGCCCAAGTTCCTCTGGAGACCTTAATGAAACTGGAGCCATATTCCCTATTACACCATTACGGATTCCCATATCCCAGAAGTAGAGTTTTCGCGCAAATTTCAGTTCGTTTCTCTGATTCTTCGCATAAGATGGCAGTGTAAAAATGATATAACTTTTTTCAAGTATATCTATGTAACGTTCAACAGTTTTAGCATCGATTCCTACTAACCCAGCCAATTCAGTTGCAGAAATTGTAGACCCTATTTGAAAAGCAAGAGCCTGTACCAGTTTCACAAGTTTATCTGGTTTGGCAATATTGTTCTCCTCCATAACATCTTTATAGAGATAACTGTCTATAAGTTCTTTAAGAACTTCTTTCTCTTCACCGGGAGAGGTTACGACCTCCGGATAGTAGCCATAGATAAGCCTATGATCCAACATTCTGGACTCCTCCAATGTACTCGTATGATCTGCAAGTTCTTTGAATGAAAGAGGATATAGTTTATACTCACGCTTCCTTCCAGTTAATGACTCATTTACAGCAGAGGCAAGTTTAAAGGCAGAACTTCCGGTTACTATAATTCTTACATCTTTGAATTTATCCGCAACAATTTTAAGCATATTGCCAACATTTTCTATCTTTTGAGCCTCATCAACAAAGAGAAAGTTCTTGTTTCCGATGAGGACCTTCATCTTGGCTTCATCAATATTTACAAACATGGTCTGCACATCGGTGTTGTCACCGTTGATTTCAAGAACTTTTGCATCCTTCGGAATTATGGCATCTGCAAGAGTTGATTTTCCGACTTGGCGTGGCCCCATTATGGTCACTGCCTTTCTCTTTGCGAGGGCATTTTTTATCCTCTCCTCTATTGCTCTTGTAATCATAGCATCATTATTATTATTCTGTGCAAATATATACAAATTCCGCAAATCTTAAAATATTTACGGAATCAACTCCTTAAATATTATAATATTTTCGGAATTATATTAAAACATGTCTTCTGACGGCCTGCCGGCTGAAGTCTTGACAGGGCGCATTATTTAATAAGATCTTTAATATTTGACATTACATTCCCAAGCTGCCATCAAGAGCGATGACGGCTCTTCATTTTTTATGTTTCACACACTACACATCTGCGGTGCCCACGTGGGCACCGATCGCCTGTGGCCAGCTAGAACCGGAACGCCAATCCTCCGCTGAAAGTAAAAAACCATCTCAGAGGCCTATCTTTGCTTGAGAGTAACCCTACAGAATCATCTCCCTTTTCAGTATGGTACCTGTAATTATTTGTAATATTGTAATGAAATGCCGGCATAAGCCTAAGGTCAAAACGCCAGATACGAAAATTGATATTCACTCCAGCATCAATGGATAAGGCAGATCCATACAGTTTCTCTGTCCATCTTCTTTCCCAATGACTCAATCCATATCCATATCGCGACACACTTGGAGAGCTGCTTCCTCCTGAAACATATCCTGGAGTCAATCCGGCAGAAAACTCAATTCTGTCAAACATATTCATCAAAAAAGCAGTAAATCCGTATTTCAATCCCTCATCCCCACTCCCGGCCGCAGAATTGAATGCCCCAATTGTAGCAGACCGCACTTTACTGGAGAAGGAACGGGAACCCATCCTATAAGTGAAAGCCAAAGGAATACCAAAATAATTGCTCACATCAGCAACCGACGGCGAATAATTGAAACCGACCCTGTAACCTATACCATTCGAATGACAATGCCCATAATGGAGCCCCACAACCATATCACTTTCAACACCTTTATACATGGGGACATTTACACCAACTGATGCAAAAATCTCATCATTTTCCTTAATTTTTTGAGCATACAAAGGAAAACAAGAGGTTATTACTAATATTCCCGACAGAACTATAATAAAACGTTTCATAAGTAAAGTTTTACAAAAAAACATTTCAAATTTAAGGCCATATTTATTACTCTTTCTTTTGGGCGCAACTATTGGCCAATATTTTTGATAAATTGGTTGAAGTACTATATCCTGCAATTAAGTTATCTCCTCTGCCCATTGGGGCAAGTCTTCTGATAGGGAATCTCCCAATAAAGAGGCGAAGTTACATTGCGCTGCAGAGAATGATGAGTCCGCTGATTCCTATGTAGCCGTATACGACATAGGGGAATTTGTTGCCTGGGATGCGGCTGAAGGCCCAGGAGCCCAATGTGGAGCCTATTGCAACGGCACCCAGGCAGAAGATGTAGCATTTTCCTACGGTCGGAGTTACAAAGCCGTTATAGGCGCGGGCAATTGTCATCATTGCATTTGTTATTACAAAATAGGTCTGGATCATTCCCATATAGTGCATTTTGTCGGCCTCTGCAGAGATGAAATAGAGGACTGCCGGAGGACCGTGCATTCCAAAGAAACCGCCCATCAGGCCACTTATGGAGCCCGCTCCTATCTGGTACGGCAGTGTTGTTCCAAATTTTATGCGCTTGTTCAGGAATGCAAACCAGATGCTTACAAAAATGAGTATGAAACCGAGAATGAAGCGGATAGTTCCATCCTGCATTCCCTTGAGGAGAGAAATTGCGATTGTTGAGGTAACCAAAAAAATTGACAAAATGGGAATGAGCCTCTTCCAGGTAATGAATTTTCTATATTTTACAGCAGCAATCAAGGAGGTTGTAAATGCCAATAGTCCCGACAGGGCTGTTGCCTCACCATAGGAAGGCATGAGGAAAGGAAGGAGCGTCATTATAAAGATGCCGAAGCCGAACCCGGTAGTCCGCTGTACAAAACTGGCTCCTGTTGCCAACAGGAATATCTCCAGAATATTTTCTGTAAACAATTGTGCAAACATAATCTTACCTCCGTTATTCAGGTTGCCCCAAAATAGCGGCGGCGAAGATATAAAATTGGAAATAGAATTGCAATTTTGGACTATTTGAGGGCATACCTTGCAATAATGCGTCCTATTTCCAGAATATCTGACGACCCTCTGAACTCAAACCTTACCCGGCCAACTCCACTGTAAAACAGGTCCAACTCGCTCTCAATGTCAAATGTACCGGCAGTCTCAATCGAGTAGGCAGTAATTTTTGAGTACGGAAGCATTGTATAATCCCTCTTCTTGCCTGTAATACCCTGTACATTTACGGCTATGACCCTCTTGTTTGTAAAGACAACATGATCACGCACATCCTGATAGCATCCCACAACATGCTCATCGTCAATAAGAATATTACTCATTTCTGAATCGAATTTTGTAGAATCAACTTTCTTGAGTTTAAAAACGCTGTCATTACTGAAATCAATCATAACAAATAAGATTAAAGAGTTGAAAAACAATACCGGCAAGTTGCACATTGCACTTCTGAACAGGAAAGTGCAAACCCTGTATCAGTTTACAAAGTTAGAGTTTTCAAAGATAAATAACAACAGACTGATCGGGGCAAATGAGGTGCTTAAGTAGCAATGTCATGCTCAAATCAAATGCCATGACAAAAGGCAAATGCCTTGCTATAGTCAAATGGAACGCTCCATTGATTTGAATGAATAGTATTCATGCACAAGGCTCCTGTACCCGAGGGCTTTCATTTTTTCATATGTAACCCTGTAATTAGACTTGTTGTGCCTGCCTGTAGACAATACCCTTATACATTGCTGAAGATAATGGTCTATTGTTTTAAGGCCATCTGATGAATTGAGCATAGGGAAGTACCATCTGCTCCAGGTAAGTGACCTTGAGTCATCATCATCAAAGAATTTGCGGTTAAAATATGAGATGTATCGCGTCATGGCACGTTCACCGGCAACACCTTTTCTCTCTTTCCAACGCAGTACAGATCTCATTTTCCTGCGGATTTTTCCCTTCATCTTTTCAATTGCAGAATCAGAAATATCTATCTTGTGGTCATTGCACTTGAAGCCCAAAAATTCATATGGTCCGTAGGGAGGAAAGATTTTCTCTTTGGAAGGATTTATTTCCAAACCATGGGCGAAAATAAACTCCTTAAGTTTTGCAATATGGCTCCCGAGCGAATCATAATCTTGGGCAAAGACAATGATATCATCTGAATATCTGGCATATATGATTCCCTCATTATAAAAATGCCAGTCCATCTCCATCAAATATACATTGGCCAGAAAAGATGCAGTGGGAACACCCGCCATCACCCCCCTTTGTTCATGGACAATTGCATCATTGTATTGTGCAGAATCCTCCTGCAGCATCTTTGTGAAAAAGTTGTACAGAGGTGTATCATCAGAGAGCAGATGCGACAGTTTTTCAAGAAGTATAGGAATTGGAATGGAGTTGAAATAGTTGCTTATATCGAGTTTATATGCCCACAGATGTTTGCCACGCACTTTATGTTTGAGATCCAGGACCGCATCACAAGCCTTCAAGCCTCTGCGGAAAGCATAGCAATTGGGAGCAAAGGCATAATCATATTTGTATAACTGATATGCCAGAACCTTAAGGATTGTCATTTCAACCGGTGTATAGTTATAAACTGTGCGCTTCTTGCCGGTTCCCATTTTATTGAGAATCCTTTTACGCGGCACACTCAGGCACGCTCCCTCCAGAATGGAATTTACCGCCGGCAAATACTCTTCTCTCTCAACATAATTGTCAAAGGCCTCAAACTCGTGCCAATTAAAACGCCCTTGCATAAGACGGCAGGCAAGATATTCATCCCAAGCCTTCTGTGTTCTCAAAGAATCAAGAATGGTGTTCATGCTACGAAAAAAAAGAAAAGGGGATGGATTTTGAATGAATGGACTTTCCATTCATCACAAGGTGGTACACAACCCGCCGCCTGCAAAACTTTTTATTGGTTGTGCTGCACCCGTCACAGGCACGGCCCCATGCCGTATCCCCTTTTCAGTTAATGTCAAATCTTGGCTTGCTTCGTGAATTATGCAATTAATCTCTCCTTTATTCTTTTCACAACATACTCATATCTGTTAGGCAGAGTATAATAGAAAGTAATATACGGCACCCCTGCTTTTTGCGCATACATCTTGGATATCAAAATTTTAACCTTTCGAGTACTTTTTTTACCTATAATCATCACAATACCAGCAATTTTACCATCCTTATACATTACAAAATTATACGGCTGCCCCCACTCTGCCTTGTAAGCCTGTGTAGGACGTGTCTCGTAAAGTTTGAACATATCGTTTGCATCACCCACGACCTCTGTTACAGCAACATTCTCCTTTACAAGGTAATCCGGAAATTCTTTGGAAAGAATCGTGCGGAAATGTTCCATAGTCTGTTCTTCAGACATAGGCTCTACCGGCACAGTCTCAACAACTTTTTTTGGCTCAACTTTTTTGGTTGCTTTTGCACCACCCCCAAATAGAAAACTCCAAAATCCCATAATTATAGTTTTATTTGTTTATTAAATCATTTAACTCATTCCATGCGCCATCCACGTCAAGACTGGCACTTGCATACTCAATATCAAGAAGTTGGTCCGACAATAATGCATCGTACTTCTGCTTGAGTTTGAATTCACGCCCAACCGTTGCAGCCAGATCTTCCGGTTTCGGTTTTTGAGCGGCCAGCAGCATTTTTATATCATTCACTGAAACCCCACCAATGCTTATGTAATTGTACGACACCTCTTTATCAAGCAACAACCTGCACATCAATGCAATTGTGCGGTTGACTTTTGCTCCCGCCCAAGTGAACAGCAGAGTACCATATTCAGAATCAGATTTGCGCTTTTCACCAAAATGAGTCCTATAATACTCCCTTGCAGATGCCAACTCACCGCTACTGCCAAATACCGTATCAAGGTATGGATATTGGACGTCAGTCATATATATCTCCCGCATCTTCTTTGTTATGATTCCGTCAATCTCTGCCGGATCGCTCGAGAAACGCACATCTCCACCTGAATCAATCCTTGTAACTGATATGGTACGCCTTTTCTCATCCACTTTGTCAACAATCCATCTCCTGCCTGCGAGTATTATCTGATGCCCCACAGGCGGCAGATACTCAAGTACACCAACCCGTTTTGAATCGGCACCATTGATTACTGTATACTCAATGCTGGATACAAAGGTAGCATAAAAGTCAGGTTTGCGCAACAGTTTTTCGCCCTCCTTTCCTATTACAATCTCCCCGGTATTGAGTTGCGCAACTACGCCTCTATTTCCCAACACTTTAAGCAGGTCCAAAAAGATCTTTGGCTGAACATTTCTGAATGCACCTTTGCCACAAAGAATCTCCCATCCCTCCCTTGGATAGAATCCGCTGTGCGATGCAATCAGGGAGAGCGTCTGCTGGACAAGTGTTGACAAGTGGAGTTTGTCGGTAACAGGCCTTTCATACTCCTTTTGCCTCAACAACTCCACCACGGCAATGTTCTGCACAAGATTTGTCCTCAAATCATACAATATGCCAGAGTCCTGCGGATGCTCAAGAGAGAATACGCGCAGAACCGAAGGCTCATTCCGACGGCCGGAGCGACCGAGCCTTTGCCTCAACCCCGATACTGAATTGGCTCTTCCAATCTGGGCAATGGATTTGACCTTACCTATATCCACACCCAATTCAAGTGTTGAAGTGCATATTGCAGTTACAGGATAATTCCCTTTCTGCAGTTCCTGCTCCACACTCTCCCTTTCGGTTTTGGAGAGGCTGCCATGATGCACCCTGAACTCGTTTGGCAGATTATTTTCACTGCTCATGTCACCCAACATGACTGCGTAGTGTTCTGCATCCATCCTGCTGTTGGTAAAGACCAGATTATTGCTGCCACGCAATTTGGCAAAGAGTTCATGTGCAATCACCTCATCGCAATTGCTCTTTTTGGTGGGAATATACTCCCTTACAAGAATCCTTGTTTCATGATTGTTCTCGCCCTGAGGGGGAACAACGCACGGCAAAGAGTTGTCCTGACGTAAAAACTCCTTCACCGAGCCGTAATCCGAAAAGGTTGCGCTCATTGCTATTCTGGGCACTTTTTTGCCGATAATTGACTCAATCCTGGAGAGGAGAGACTGCAACTGCTTTCCTCTCTCATTCCCAATAAAGGCATGAAGTTCATCAATGACAACATACTTGAGGTTGCCGAATGCCCTCTTTACACAATGAGCCCTGTTTATGAGAAATGACTCCAGCGATTCCGGAGTTATAATTACTATCCCCGTAGGGACCTTGAGGGATTTTGTCTTTTTTGCTGCATCGATATCGCCATGCCATGGCGTTACATTTATGTTCAGGCCGTTTGTCATATCAGCCAATCTGCTGTACTGGTCATTGATAAGGGCCTTGAGAGGGCTTATATAAAGCACTTCATAACCCTGCTGACGCGCTGCAGAGAGGATATTTGAGATAATGGGCATAAAGGCAGCCTCTGTTTTTCCACCGGCAGTTGCCGCACTTATTATAACGTCACAATCTCTCTTGAGTACAACAGGAATGGTATTCTCCTGTATATCCTTGAGCGATCTCCAGCCTTGCTGCCACACCCATCGTCTGATATCCTGGTGCAAAAGTTCAAATGAAGAAGATGTCCGGTTCATTGTTTCTAAAGTTTAAAAACTGCAAAATCATCATTGGCATCTGCCGTTACCCTGTTGCCGTCAAGCAGTTCTTCTGCCCCGGAATGCTCCGCATCACGCTTAACCTCAACAGAATCAATAATGTCATTCCATTTATAATGGGGATATTGCTCCAAAATTGACAACATGTCCAGAAAACTCTTTATGGTTGTTCTCGGTGTTCTGAAGTAACTCTCGCCTATCTTGTTTACACAATGGTTCAAGAATGCGGGCAAGGCCTCATCCGGCACAAGGTAATCCTCCTCCTTTCCATATGCATAGAGGTGCCTTATATTGTACAGCAGCAGATACAACTCCTCTTTGGTAAGGCTCGAGAGTCTCATGACCACAGAGTTGTAATCGGCAACACCAAGTTGCCTTGTAAAACCATTTTCAGACAAGCGCGACCTGAGTGCCTCGTAACTGTAAAGGCCGCGAAGATTGTCTGTAAGGAACTCCGGCGTGCCGCACATTATGAATCCGATGCTTGACAGAGTGCCCTGGAGCGTATTGTTGAGCATGCTGAGTATCTCTTCATAGTTTGCCTTGCGTGAAATACTGTTTGTAATCTTGTACAGATTTACCATCTCATCAAGACACACCAACAGGCCGCCATAACCCGCTTTCCTTACCAGTACCGAGTAGAGTTTCAATGTATTGTAAAATGAGGCATCAGTAATGAATTCCCTTATGCCCAGATCACGCAATGTCTCTGTCTTGGTTGTATACCCTGCCTTAAGCCACTTTAAAGCGCTCTCCATCAAATTTATATCACCAGCCTCATATCCCTCCCAATACCTCTTTATTACTGTAATGAAAGTATAGCCTCCGGTGTATTCGCCCAGTTCGCGGAGCCTGTTGCCAATAATCTCACCTACAGGCTCGCCTGTACCATTTGACTCCTCCTTTGCAGATGAGATGAACTTTTCAATAATGTTCTGCAATGCATTTCCCTCTTGCCTGGTCCTGGTGGAGATATTGTTGAGCATCTCCGACAAAAGGAGCCTTGGCTGTCCGTCAGAGCCGTGAAGTCTTTTGTTAGGGGAAAGGTCTGCATGCATGGTAACAAGCCCTTTCTCCAATGCTATACATCTTACCAATGAGAGGAAGAATGTTTTGCCTGAGCCATATTCTCCAATAACAAACCTGAATGATGTACCTCCACTTGCTATGGTGTCTATATCATTGATAAATGATTTGAGTTCACCGCTTCGCCCCACCTGTATATGCTGCAATCCAAGACGTGGCACTACTCCACTTTTAAGTGATTGGATGACCGTTTCCCTTTCCCTTGCCTTAATTATCTTTTTCATAATAGGTATTCTTTATATTCAATTGTCACATATATCTCATTTTCAATCTCTTCCACTACCACATCCTCAATCTTTGAGTATGAGTAGTCATTAATCTGCTCAAGCAGATTGCCAACCATTGTACCAGGCGTACACAGCGCCTGAATTTCACTTCTGTTCCACACCGGCTTTTCAAAAAGTCTCTGCAATACACCAATTACATGACTGTATTCCTGCGGTCCTGCTGCTGTCTGAACCTCGTCTTCCGTTACAAAAATCTCAGAGAGCATCTGCTGTGAAAGTGCCGTCTGCACCCTCAATTCATTGAGTTTCTGCTGGTCCAGCAATACAATTGCCGGTTTTGTTTTTGCAGCAGCCACTGGCTCCGGATTTGATATGGCATACTCCCTTGCATCCCCACGCTCTTCTACAGCAACAAGATTCTCCCTGTTTGATGTATACTTCTCTCTTTTTCCGGATGCGGAGTAATCTTTCATATTTGTTCTGCGGACAGATTTATCCTTCACATTCGGTCCTGAAGCAAAGCGGTCATTCCCATGAGGCCCTGTGGTGGAGGCATCATCCTCCTGGCCAATGCCGGAGATGACCAATGCTGCCAATACCACGCAAACAGGTATCAAGAAATATTCTATCATAACTTACCTCCCTTTCCTTTCAGTTGCATGGCCAAATATCTTATCTTCAAAGGCTTTTCATCCCAGGCATAGACCGGATTGGAGAGCAGCGGCTGCGGCATGCAGACTGCCAATGCGGCTCCATCAAACAGTGAAAGTTCCTTTGCCGTACAATGAAAGTACTTTTGCGCTGCAGCCTCTATTCCATATATGCCATACCCCATCTCCGCCACATTCAGATAAACCTCAAGAATCCTCTCCTTACCCCATATCAGTTCTATCAGGCCGGTCCAGTACATCTCCACAACCTTTCTCAAACAGGTTTCCGTTGAGAAGGTAAAGCAATTCTTTGCCACCTGCTGGGAGATTGTACTGCACCCCCTCAACCCCTTATCACCTCTTTTATATGCAGCGTACATTCTCCTTAACTCGACAACATCAACACCTTTATGGTGCCAAAATCCCGCATCTTCACTGAGAATTATGGCATCCACAGCCTCTTTTGATACTCCCGACAGCGGGATCCACACTTGCCTCTTCTGATATGCAGAATCACCACAAAATTGTATTTTTCTCACAACCATCAACGGAGTACAAGTGAGTGGCACATACTTGAAGAGCAGCACAATAGCCACACTCGCAAGTGCAAATACCACAGGGACATAGAGCATAAACCGGCACAATCTTCCCATAACAGGATCATTTCATTATTTCACCCTTTCCATTGAGGATCACCTCTGAATAACCGTCGAGCAGATATGCTCTGAACATCTTGCCGCTCACTGCCACTATTTCGGTATAGAGGGGTTCTGTAAGCCTCTTGCAGTTGGAATCCATAAGTCCCACCCTGCCGCCTACACGGTAATAGAACATACCTGTATCAACAGTCTTGGTAACAGAACATATCTCTCCCTCCCTGTTCTCATAATACTCTTCCTCCTCATAGGTAAGTTTTGAGATGGCATCCAAAACATAAGAGTTCAACACACTGCCATCGTACAACACCTGGGCCCTCATGCCCGCTTTTGTAACTATTGCATACTCCCTGAATATTTCGACATTGTCATACAGAGGATCAATTACCCATTTGCCGCTCTTGTTTATGACACCGCACTTGCCGGTTGAATCGGCCACCACGCAATGCCCTTCCTTAAACAAAAATGAAGAGAGCGGATTGCCGTAATAAGGATAGTTGAACTCTATTGCAACCTCTCCTTCAGGATTCAGAAAACCTATATATCCGTTCAACTGCACAGCAGCCAACCCTTCAGAAAAGTTCCAGGCTCTCCTGTACTTCGGTTTAATGACAATCTTACCTGTATTGACGTTAAAGTAGCCCCTTTTTCCATCTGCACAGAAGACCGCCAGTGTATCAACACCGGATGAGGAGGTCCAGTCTACCTTTATATCCTTTATTGTGGTCTCACCGGTAACTATATTCTTGATGGAGATCTTTCCATCATCCGACTTTACTACAGAGAGACTCTCGTTCCTCACGAACTCTTCATAATTGAAATCATTTGAATCATCATTGACTTTCTGAGTACATCCTGTAACTGCAGGCAATGCGGCAACCGCCGCAACAAATGCCATGGCAACCAATGGCAATGCTTTTCTGATTTTGTTTTCCATAACTTGTGCTTGATTAAATTTATGGCACAAAATTCCGCTAAAAAGAGGTGAAAATCAAGGATTTCTACATTGTATGTACCAAGTGGAAATTTAGTGTACCAACACTGCCTGCAACTGCGATTTCATACACTATACATTCATTTGGTACAATTGGGCAAGAGAGAGATTATTCTTTTGAAAATTTGGGTAACTTTGCACAAGATTATCATCATGGACAAGCATATCATCATATCAAAGGGAACTGAACTGCTGAGAATACCGGCAGAGTGCCTTATGTTTGTTTCATCTGACGGAAACTATTCCAATGTTACCACAATTGACGGACGTACCAAACTTATATCACTGCAACTCGGGCAGGTAGAAGATATGCTGCAGGAGCAGTTGTCCGATGCCGACAGCAACTTCATAAGATTAGGAAGAAGCCTTATAATAAACATCAACTATATATACTTTATAGATACATCAAAGCAGGAACTTATCCTCTCCAACTGCAAAGGGAGTTACCACATTCTCTCCGCTTCAAGAGAGGTGCTTATTAAACTTAAAGCATATATGGAAACAACAACAAGAAGAGGAGATGAAAGATAAATTTGACATAAGAGATGATGAACTGAGGATAATAGGACGGAATTGCATGCCGGCAGATACCTCCGGCAAACCGGTTTATCCTCCCAAAAAAGCAGGCAAGCGTCCGCTGTGGATCATACTTGCTGCAGTGGTCATTATACTTGCTGGAATAATTATATTCGTTTTCACTATAATGAAGAGTGGAGAGACTTTAGAGGAAAACGGATTGTTTGAACAGGTACCTTCACATAAATCATCCATTGAAACCGCTACAATTACAAAGAGGTTAGGAACAAATGTTGACCCTACAGCCAGAGGTTTTACAGAAAAGAGAGATACAACCATAAACGATATTCCGCTCAGCATATACATACCGCACAATGCAACTGCTGAGTTATACTTGAGGACTCCTGACATAAATGACAAAAACATCATTTTTTGCGCCCAAGCCGCCGATATCAGGAGAGACAACAAAAAGATCGTTGGAGCATTTGTTCTGAAGGGGACTCCGCTTGCATGGGGCCTTTCAAAAAAAGGATATTGCGCCATCATTGACGGCAAAATAACAATTGGAGTGGCCGACAACTCCCCTCTTTTTGAAGAGGCCACAGAAAAGGGAGGTTACTTCTTCAGGCAATATCCGCTTGTAGACAATGGCATACTGATTGAAAACGAGCCCAAAAACAAATCAATCAGGAAGGCCCTCTGCGACAGGAACGGGGAGATTTTCATAGCAATAAGCAATACACCAGAATCATTCCACGACTTTGCCCAGGCGCTTGTTGACCTGAGCGTTGACAATGCAATATATATTGTAGGCGGCGAATATGCCAAAGGCTGGTACCAGAACGCTAACGGCGAAACATTTGACTTCTCAAAGGCGAGAAGAGACCGGTATAAAAATGAGAACTATATTGTATGGCGGACTGACACTACAGGCACCATATAATTGAAGGATTCACTTTTATCCTTTTGCAAACGTTTCATTTTTACCGGCCCGCTTAATATAAAGCACAGAAAATATAGAATTCATATTTACGGTGTACCACAAAATGGTACATCCCTGCTGCAACTTTACATAAAAAGCAAGGTTTACTGATAATCATTACTACCATACAGGCTTGAAAAACAAGCCAGAGGGGAACTTATACCCTTTCTGATAGAATTTTCAATTTTTTAACCTTTAATGAACAATAAAATTATGGAGACAAAAACTACCCCCAAAACTAAAACCCAAGTTTACAACCTTGTAATTCTTGACAAATCAGGTTCAATGGAATCAATCCGCAAAGCAGCCGTAGATGGATATAATGAGACACTTGGCAGCATCAGGGCGGCACAATTGAGACATATGGATACTCAGGAGCACTTTGTTTCATTGGCAGCCTTCTGCAATTGCGGGATTGATATGATTTATGACAAGACTCCAATCAAAAATGCCGAAAAACTTGATTTGAAGCAGTATGAGCCTTGCTGCTGCACACCGCTTTTTGATGCTGTCGGGACAACTGTGAAGAAAATGAAACAACACATCAAGGATATTGACGATGCGGCAGTGCTTGTTACAATCATTACCGACGGTTATGAAAACTCGTCAAAGGAGTGGAATGGCCCTGCAATCAAAAAGTTGATTGATGAGTGCAAGGCCGAGGGCTGGATGTTCTCTTTTATAGGCGCCGGCGAGGATGTGGTAAAGGTGGCCATGGAGATTGCCATTACCAATACCGTTGTGTGGGAGCAGACAGCAAAAGGAACTGCAGAGATGTTTGAAAATGAGAACCAGGCCCGCAACCGCTTCTACAGCAAGTTGGCAATGCCATGCGGCTTGGCGATGTCAAAAGAGGAGAGAATTGCCTATAAACAGAAGATCTCTGACGAGTACTACAATCAGGATGAAAATTGCTAAATTTGTAGGGAGCATATCGCAGATGAAACTGCGTGCTTCATAATAAACTTCTGCCACCCTATGAAAGAGTGGCAGATATTTTTTTTTATAACCTACCCTCCATCCTCCTCTTCAATATAGAAAAGGCTTTCTGGTAGAGTGCAGAGTCGTTCATTGTTGTGAGCATTTCTCGGAAGCGGCTCATGGGAATTGTGAATGTGAGTTCATTTTCGGGCACCAGAGGACGGGCCGAAGGGTCAAGCATTCCAAGGAAGCAGCGGCGTCCGTTGGAGCGGTTTTCGTTTACGGCAAAGGTTATGATGGAGGCGCACCCCGATGCAAACTGTGTGGTAACGGCATCAGGTGAGTTGTTGTCATAAAAAGCCCAGGTTGCAAGCCCTGAAAGGATGTCTGGGGTGGCAAAGAAAATCAGGGCCTCGGCATCATTCCAACTTGAGAGTTTGTCGGCCCTTACAAAATTGAGATATCTCTTTTCTGTAAGGCCTATATGGAGTGAATCAATGTAATCCTGCACCATCTCCTTGCTCTGTTTGTAATGCTCAACTTCCGAAACAAATACAGGAACGCGCTCTGGCATAGGTTTGAAGGCGGTGTAGAGTCCACCCCCACCACAGAGGACATTTTGGGCACAAAGGGTGAGTGATTCCCCTCCGCGAACCTTTGAAATGGCTCCAATCATGCATCTTGGAACGTTTTTCAGTTCTGCAGCCGGAGCATTGCTGTAGGCAAGCGAGATCGGCAGTGGTGCCGACTCGCCAAATGCCTCTTTATATCGGGTAATGAATTCCTGTACTGTCATAATGCCTTGATGTTTAGTTCAATCCTTTTTCTGTGCCCAATCAATTTGCTCACATCCTGACTGTATTGCATTAAATTCTTGAATTCAGGAACTGACATTCAACCTTAAGTTGCATTAAATTCTTGAATTCAGGGGAACTTACATTCAAGTATAAAATGCGACTGATGGTTTGAAATTTTGGGAGAGGGTTAAGTTATTAACATAAAAGGGACCTCAGTAAACCTGAAGCCCCTCCAAATAAAGGAAGATATTTCTTAACTTACC
>SUYU01000038.1 GCA_015060245.1 Bacteroidales bacterium
AGATAGCGTTTGGTAGTTCGATTATTGGCTGTCACGTACAAGGTGGTTCTGTTACCGGAGGTAATGGTACAGGCGGATTGATTGCGACAATTTCGTATAATAAAAACTATATTTATGGATGCACCAATAGTGCCAAAGTAACAGGCATTCAAAGGGTCGGTGGAATTGTCGGTAATGTTTCTGACACAGATAATGTATTTGCAGCCTGCGCCAATACCGGTGAGGTTAGCGGAAACAGCGATGTTGGCGGTATTGTCGGAGACCCTGAGACTTCTGAACAGTTGATTGGCTGTTATACCACCGTGGGCAATCTTTGCGGTAATACGAATGCAACCGTTACAGGCAGCTATTACGTAGCATCCGGAGAAACAGACGAAGAAGATGGAACCACTGCCGTGGCCGATGCTGCAGCGTTGAACAGTACCGATGTCGTAAATGCGATGAATGCTGCTATTGACACTTATAATAGTAGTGCAACTATAAAGGTTGACTACCAATGGAAAGTTGGCACCACTCTTCCTGTACTTGAAGCAGTTTCTGAGTAAACTACATAGGGCATACGGCATTGGGTTGCCGTATGCTCACTAAACTCCCAAGCCGAGCGGGAGTTATAAGTGCTCGGCAAGAGTATTAATGTCGTAATTCTTATATTATGGGAACAAGTACGCCACCAAAGCTAATACTTTGAGAATGAAATAGAGTCACTTTTTTATAATAACACTAATCACTTCCCTTATGCAAATGACTAAAATTATAAATCTTCGCAATAATATCCTTAATCATTTATCCACAATACAAGCAATGAATAAAGAGTATGCAACCGCATTTACAGAAACCAACTTGTATTTTGTAAATCTTAAGGAACTGGATTCTCCTACAAAGAGTGATTTTGCCCACAATCCTAAAACATTAGACGAGATATGTCAGTGTTATAGTGAGATAATGAATATCTCGGGAATCTATACTGATACACTATATGGCCAAATTAGAAGAAGACCTGGACTGTGCTTAAATGCATTACTAAATATTAATGATGATTTATGTTATGCTCAGAAAGTAATTAACGAAGCTATCAACTATATAAACAGGGGAATTATTAATAAGGATACCCTTGAAGGTTATGCAACATCTACGAATGACTTTTTGGGGGTAGTTATAGGTATTGCTTACAAACAAAAAGAAGATATAGATAGGTTGATTGCAAATTTAGAGAAATTTGCATCTGAGTATATCAATACCTTAAATGAGAATATGAATCAAATACTTAAAGATGTAAACTTTGAATCAATTGATTACGATAATAAATTACAAGAATTAATTGATTTAGAGGCACAATTAAGAAAAGAAATCAATGAAAATATTGCTGCTGTTGTTGGAGGAGCTGTCTTAACATCCTTTTGTCTTGTTGCTGCAATAGTAGGTGTTGTCGCGGCCGTTGTTTCAGGAGGCGGTTCATTAGTGGTTTCGGCATCTGTACTTGGTGGCATTGCAGCTATCGGAGGAACAATGATACCTCTTGGATTTTCATCATACGATTTATATCAGAGCAAACAAGATCTGGAAAAAACCTTAGCTGAGATTGATGGATATAAAGCAGACTTATTAGAGTTTGGTGTCATAAAATCAGAAATAGAAGGAGTGAAATCTAAACTTTCATCGGTAAGGAACGGATTAACCATAATGGCAGATGCTTGGGGGGGAGTTTCTGATGGATTTAAAGAGATTCAGACAGAAATCTACAACGCGACCATTGAAACCAAAAATGCTAACGAAAATATAGCAATATGGTGTGAAGTATACACTATCATAGAAAATTGCATTACAAAGGTGAGTAAGTTGGAGGAAGACGTAAAATCCCTCATTGTTAGCAATTTAAAGGTGTCAAAAGCTAAAATTGAAATAGGAATGTCGGCAGAGCAAGTGAAAGAAGCTCTTGAATCTTCCGAATCTATTGATTTCAAAGATTACATGCTTGCTGTATAACCTAAAACGAGGCTCCTCATTGACTAATGTAGGAGTCTCGTTCTATTAGACATCATCGTTGCTTGAGTTTCTCATTTCATTGGTAACCAATTCTTGCAACTTATTCTTCGGAAGCAAGTATTGATACTCGGCAACTCCAATTGGTTTGTTTACATCTTGCAAAGCCAACTCTACCTCCAGATGGTCTTTTTCGGCACAAAGGATGATTCCAATAGACGGATTTTCATCAGGAGCCTTTTCTAACTTATCCAGCAGGGATAAGTAGAAATTCATCTTACCCACATATTCGGGCTTGAACTCACCTATCTTCAATTCAATGGCAACCATAGAACGGAGTCGGCGATGGAAAAAGAGCAAATCAACGCGATACTCCTTATCGTTGAAGGTCAGTGTATGCTGATTGCCGATAAAGCTGAAACCACTACCCAATTCCATTATAAAAGTCGTGATTTTCTGAACAAGGCGACGTTCCAATTCTAACTCTTTCAATGGCTCAGTAGCATCTATGAATCCGAGATTATAACTGCTGCGGAACACCTCATTGGCATAATCCGCTTGCTGAGTAGGCAATGTAGAGTCAAAGTTGTTGGACTTCTCTACAGCTTGTATTGAAAGATGATATTCAGATTTAAGTGCGTGGCGCAACATATCGCGTGACCAACCTTTAGAAACAACTTCATTGGCATAAAATACGATATGCTCAGGAGACAGATCGTGGCTCATCAGAAGCAGATTATGACTCCATGGCAAAACTGCGACAGCCTGTCGCAGTTTTGTATCCCCCTCATTATAACGGAGATAAAACTTCTTCATATCCCAAAGGTTTCTTGGAGATAATCCCATATCGGGATATTTAGACTTCAAATCAACCGACAATCTTTTGACGATGCCATCACCGTGCTTGCTGTCAATTTTCTTTTCTTCCAACAACTTGCCTATCTCCCAATAGGAGGATATCGCAACTGTATTCAGCTGCTTTGCTATTTGTAATCGCGAAGTCTCGATTACTGCGACAGCCTGTCGCAGTAATTCGTTATACTCATCTTCGTTGAATGGCCTTGAAACGGTTAAATCCTTCATAG
>SUYU01000011.1 GCA_015060245.1 Bacteroidales bacterium
CGTTCCAACTCAGCGTCTCAAAATCATCCTCTGTATAGTTTCCTGCTGCACCTGAAGCCTTGAAGAGTTCGTTGTTCTCTGTGTTTGAATTCATTTGGTCTTTTCTTGAAAATATCCTGCAAAGATAATCAAAAAAAGTGAGCAACGCTTATCTTATGGGCAACGAATCTGTCCGTTGCCCTCTATAATATATTTGTAAGTGGTTAGTTCGGCAAGGGCCATTGGGCCTCTGGCGTGCATTTTCTGGGTGGAGATACCTATTTCTGCGCCAAATCCGAACTGTGCCCCATCGGTAAAGGCTGTAGATACATTTGCATATACGCAGGCGGCGTCAACCTCTCTCTGGAAACGCCTGATTGCTGCAGAGTCATCGGAAATTATGCACTCGCTGTGCTTTGAACTGTATTTTGCAATGTGCGCAAGGGCCTCATCAATACTGCCTACAGTGCGTATGCTCATTTTGTAGTCAAGAAACTCGGTTCCGTAATGGCTCTCTGTTGCAGGTTGCAGAAGAGAGTCGGGATAATGGCCTGCGAGGGCATTGTAAGCCTGTTTGTCGGCATATATTACAACACTCTTTCCTGCCAGTGGCATACAGAGTGAAGGAAGGTCGCACAGACGCTCCCCATGTATCAGAAGCGAGTCAAGGGCATTGCAGACACTTACCCTTCGGGTCTTTGCATTTTCAATTATGGCACTTCCTTTCTTTACATCTCCCGACAAATCAAAATATGTGTGGCATATGCCTGCTCCTGTCTCAATTACCGGAACCCTGGAGTTCTGGCGCACATAGTTTATCAATTGGCTGCTGCCTCTGGGTATGATGAGGTCAACCAGTCCCACGGCATTGAGCAATTGCGCTGTAGCCTCCCTGCTTGATGGCAGGAGTGTGCACACAGCGGCATTCACACCATGTGAGGCAAGCACTCCGTGGATTATTTCCACTATTTTGCGGTTGGTGCACTCTGCGTCTGAACCGCCTTTGAGGAGCGAGGCATTGCCGCTCTTCAGACATAATGAAAATACATCTGCCGTTACATTGGGCCGTGCTTCGTAGATTACACCAATGACTCCGAACGGTACAGTTATTTTGCTAATACTCATGCCGTTCGGCCTTGTATAACTGTCAAGAGTCCTGCCAAGAGGGGAGGGGAGAGTTGCCACATGCTCCATATCATCTGCTATGGCGCATATTCTCTCTTCTGTAAGTTTGAGGCGGTCATACTTGGGGTTGGCCTTGTCCATACATTCAAGGTCAAGAGCATTGGCCTCCATAATTGAGCCACATGCGTTGCGAAGGGCATGGGCTGTGTCAACAAGGATTGAATTTATTTTGGAGTCTGTAAGCGAAACGAGTTCCAGGGCTGACCTGGAACTCATCTCCATAATTTCCTGGAGAGTCATTTTTCAAATATTTGAGGGTTCAAATCTGGTGCAGACGGTATCTTCCGGATAATCTATGAGTTTGAGAATAATGTCCTCATGGCGTCCGTTGGCTATTATTACAGGTATGCCCTTGTCGGCCACACTGTGGGCTATACGTGATTTTGTAACCATTCCACCGCGTCCGAATGCCGATTTTCCGGCTTGGATATATTGCGTCATATCATCCGATGCGGAGAGCACTTTGCGTATTACTCTGCTCTTCGGATCAAGAGGATTGCCATTGTATATCCCATCAATATTGCTCAAAAGTATGAGCAGGTCAACACCCATCATTTCGGCCATAATGCCCGACAGTTCATCATTGTCGGTAAACATCAGTTCCGTAATGGAGAGCGTGTCATTCTCATTTATGATTGGAATGACGCGCTCTTTGAGCATTACCTCCATGCAGTTCTGCTGGTTGCTGTAATGGTCAGCCTTGTCAAGCCCCTCCTTTGTGGTAAGGACCTGACCGCAGATTATGCTGTGCTCACGGAACATGGTGTAGTATTTGCCCATAAGTTTGGCCTGCCCTATGGCAGAATAGAGTTGACGTGACGAGACCTCATCAAGCGTATGGTTCATCTTGATTTCGCTGCGGCCCGAAGCCACAGCACCGGATGATACCAGAATAACCTCCATTCCGCGTTTGTGTAGAGCAGCCAACTGGTCAACGATTGCCGACATGCGGGTAACATCAAGGGTTCCGTCGGGGCGAGTCAATACATTGCTCCCGACTTTTACGGCTATACGTTTCATATGTGGGAAAAGTGGGGCAGCGTTACGCTATGAATCCTTTCTTGTAAAGAAGTTCAGCAATCTGAACTGCGTTGGTGGCTGCACCTTTTCTGAGGTTGTCGGCTACACACCATAGGTTCAAGCCATTTTCAAGGCTCGGATCCCTTCTGATTCTGCCTACAAATACCTCATCCCTCTCCTCTGAGTAGAGCGGCATTGGATATGGAAGTTGCTGCAATTGGGCAAATTCAGCCTCTTTGGCCGATTTGTCAATGGCACCCTTGTTTGCATTCTTGCCTGTTCTGCATGCCTCCTTTACACTCTCCTCTCCAATTGCAGGATTCTGCTCATCACCGTTTGGCGCAACATTGTCAATTACTGCAACACCCGGAGTGTTTCTCAATATCTCTACAACCTCCTTGTCGTCAAAAGGTTTTTCAAACTCAAGGTTGATTGATTCTGCGTGGCCGCCCAAGACAGGGATTCTCACTGCTGTAGGAGAGACCTTGATCTGCTCATCCCTCATGATCTTACGGGTCTCATTTACCATCTTCATCTCCTCTTTGGTGTAACCGTTCTCAAGGAACTTGTCAATGTGCGGAAGCATGTTGAGGTCAATCTGGTACGGATATGCGCATTTGTATTCTCCGCCAATGATGTTCTCTTCAATGCCGTTCCATCTCTTCCTCTCTTCTACCAATTGGTCTACAGCCTTTTGTCCGGTACCTGTAATACATTGGTATGTAGAGACTACAATTCTTTTGATTCTGTATTTTTTGTGCAGATCGGCTATTGCCACGAGCATCTGTATTGTAGAACAGTTGGGGTTTGCAATAATCATGTCATCCTTGCCTATCACATCACCGTTTATCTCTGGAATTACAAGTTTCTTGTCGGGATCCATTCTCCAGCATGCCGAGTTGTCTACAACCCTGCAGCCTGCTTTTGCAAATTCTGGTGCATAGACCTTTGAAGCATCGCTTCCTGCTGAAAAGATTGCAAGTACAGGTTTCATTCCAATTGCCTCCTCCGGAGTTACAACTTCATACTCTTTTCCCTTGAACAATACCTTCTTGCCTTTGGATCTTGCCGATGCTACAGGTATAAGTTCACTGATTGGAAAATCTCTCTCTTCTAGGACTTTTAACATTTTGGAGCCTACCAGTCCTGTTGCTCCCACTACTGCTACTTTCATTTTATATAGTTTTTAAACTTGGTACTTATTTTAATAAAAACCGGCATTAATTGCCTTTGTGCCGCGGCTGCTATTTCAAAATGTCGTTCAACAATCCGCTGGCAGTCTGACGGGCACCTGCGCCCGCACCCTTGATAACCACTCCGTTAGGATAGTACTCTGTTGTAATGAGCATTGCATTGTCACTGCCCTCCAAAGAGTAGAAAGGATGGCTTGAGTCAACCTCAATAAGACCTACTCTGTAAACCGGTTTTTCACCCTCTTTGCTCTTGTCGAGAGTTGCAGCAAAACGGAGTTTCCTTCCGTTGGCCGCAGCATTGTCGTACATAGCCTTGAGGTTAGCCTCTTCAGCCTCGAGTCCTGCATAGAAACTCTCCTGGTCCTCTGCAAATGTGGCGCCTTTAGGCTCAAGAAGGGAGTGTGGAACAAATCCCTGAAAATCGAT
This sequence comes from Bacteroidales bacterium, assembly GCA_015060245.1. Lineage (GTDB taxonomy): Bacteria > Bacteroidota > Bacteroidia > Bacteroidales > UBA932 > Egerieousia. Next base: position 3,804 of record SUYU01000011.1, read on the forward strand.
ATCTGCACGCTCAATCTGCTCTCCAGCCTCTCTGGCCGATATTATGAACTTCCTCAATACATCAGTTCCCGACAGATCAAGTCTGGGGTCCGGCTCTGTGTAGCCCAACTCCTTGGCCTCCTTTACAAGTGTTGCAAAGGATTTCTGTGTGTTGTAGCAACTGAACAGGTAGTTCAAAGTGCCGCTAACTATACCCTCAATCTTGAGTATGCGGTCGCCGCTGTTGATTATCTGCCTTATCATTGCCAATACAGGTTGTGCTGCACATACGGTTGTCTCATATCTGTAGTTTACACCCTCGGCCAATGCGTTGTTGAAGAGTTCGCAGTACGAGTCGTAACTCAATGAGTTGGCAATCTTGTTGCAGGCTACAACAGAGAACTTGTTCCTGAACAGGTCTACATATGTTCCCGCAATCTCCTTGCTTGCTGTACAGTCAACAAAGATTGAGTTGCTCAACTTGAGTTTGCCAATAGCCTCAATGAACAGGTTGCCTGTCTGGTGCTGTGATTTTGACTGCACAGGCTCTCCGCCTTCCAATTGTGCAAGCATCTGCTCTTCTGTTCCCAGTGCAATGCCGTTTCTGTTGAGAATATACTTTTTGCTGTTGCAAAGGCCGCATACCACAAGTTCTTTGCCCAAAGTCTTGAGCAGGAACTCCCTCTTTTCGCGTATAATCTGTACCAATGCCTTTGACACTGTGCCGTAACCTGCAATGAAGAGGTTTATGCGGTGTGCGTTGCTTGTAAAGAACTCCTCATGGATTGCACGGATGGCATCATTCACATACTCGGTCTGTACAACGGCCGATACATTCTTCTCCGAAGAGCCCTGGGCAATAGCCCTTATATTTATTCCCTCACGTCCCAGTGCATCAAACATCTTTCCGCTGGCACCCGACTGGTTCTTCATGTCATCACCTACAAGAGAGATGATTGAGAAGCCCTTCTCTACACGTAGAGGGTCAACTTTACCCAAAGAGATCTCATAGGCAAAGAGTTCGTCGGTGGCTTTTTTGGCCTTGTCGGCATCAGCCTCATCAATTGCTATGCACATTGTGTGTACAGATGATGCCTGGGTAATGAGGATGATGTTTACATTGTTCTTTGAAAGAGTGTCAAACAATCTGCTTGAATAGCCCGGAATTCCTACCATTCCACTTCCCTCCATGGAGAGAAGTGCTATCTTGTTCGAACTTGAAATTCCCTTTATCTTGTTGTTTCCCTCAGGCGGATTGCGCTCGATGAGCGTTCCGGGATCCGAAGGCTCAAATGTATTCTTTACATATATTGGAATGCCCTGCTTTACCACCGGCTGTATAGTTGGCGGATAGACAACCTTGGCTCCAAAGTGTGAAAGTTCAAGTGCCTCCTTGTATGAGATGTTCCTGATAGGGTGTGCCTGTGGAACAATACGCGGGTCTGCGGTCATCATTCCGCAAACGTCTGTCCAGATCTCAAGAATGCGGGCCTGTACGCCAACAGCAATGATGGATGCGGTGTAGTCGGAACCTCCGCGCCCCAAGGTGGTGGTTCTGCCCTTAAGGTCCATGGCTATGAAACCGGGCATTATGAACAACTTATGTGAGCAACTCTCAAAAAACTCCTTGATATTCTTTCCTGTAACATCAGAAATCACAGCATTCTTGCCGGCAATCTCCTCTGTTTTGATAAGATCTCTTGAGTCTTTCCATAGGTGGCTTATATTTAGAGATTTGAGTTTTGCGCTTATGATTTTTGTAGAGAGCAGTTCTCCAAAACTTACAATATGGTCGAGACTCAGGCTGCTCAACTCCTTCAACAGGTAAACGCCTTTGCATATCTCCCTCAACTCGTTGAAGAGCGCTGCACACTCCTCCTTTATTGCGCTTGAATCGTCATTTACAATCAGTTCGTCAATCAAGTCAATATGTCTCTGCTCCAACTTGTCAATAATTCCGGTGTAAGAGTCATCCTGAGCAAGAGCGGCCTTGCCTATGGCTATAAGTTGGTCTGTACATCCGCTGATGGCTGAAGTTACAACAATTGTCTTGTCTTTTGTCAAGGCCTCCCTTACAATGGCTATGACTTTATTTATGTTCTGGGCGTTGGCTACTGAACTTCCGCCAAATTTCATTACTTGCATAATAGTGGTACCTTTATAATATTTCTTTAAAAATCTCTGTTATCTGTTCCCATTCCAACAAAAAGCCGTCGTGACCGAACATTGAGGTGATCTCCCGGTATTCTGCCCCGGCAATATGCTCTGTCATATATTTCTGCTCAGATGTAGGAAAGAGGTTGTCGCTGTCTATTCCGATGCAGACCGTATGTGATGTAATCTGCTTCAAGGCATTTTCCACCCCAGAGCGGTTGCAGCCGATATTGTGGCTGTCGGTAAGGTCAAGCATGCTCAAATACGAATAGGCATCAAATCTGTCTACAAGTTTTTTGCCCTGATAGCGCTGGTATGATGCCGCCCTTGTTGCCCATACTGTATCATCTTGGGTCTCAGCCTGGGTGGTGTTGTATCCCTTGTAACTTCTGTATGAGATGAGTGCAAGCGAACGTGCTGCGGCCAATCCCTTTTTGCCTCCTTCGGCAAGCACCTTGCCGTTGCTGATGCTGTATTGTTGCTCCTCAAAAGTAGGGTCGGCATAGAGTGCCATCCTCTGTGATTCGTTGAATGCAGTTCCCCATGGAGTGACTCTGGCATTGCTGGCAAGCATTACAAGATTTTTGATGGCCTCCTTGTTCATGATGCTCCACTCGATTGCCTGAAATCCGCCCACGGATCCTCCAACCAGCATGTCAATTGATTCAATGCCAAGTTCCTGGCGAAGAATCTCATGGCACTTTACAATGTCACGCACCGTAGTTTTGGGAAAGGATAGCAAATATGGCTTGCCGCTCCGGGGATTTATTGAGAGAGGGGAGGTTGTTCCGTAGCATGATCCAAGTATGTTGGCGCAGATGATTGTGTATTTGCGCGGATCAAGGAACTTGCCCTCTCCTACAAGAGTGTCCCACCACTCGCAAGGGTTGGAGTTGGCAGTAAGGGCATGCGTTATCCACACAACCCTCCTGTTGCCGCTCTCCACTTTGCCGTACTCACGTGATATGTGGTAGCATATCTCAAGTTCAGGCAGCACAGCGCCGCTCTCAAGTGTGAATTCCTTATTGTATTTGAATATGCGTTTTTCCATAATGGGCTTCTGTTACAAAACCTTCATTGCTTGTTCAAAATCTGCAATTATATCTTCAATATTCTCAATGCCGATGCACAGACGCAATGTTCCCGGTTTGATTCCCACATTCAGCAACTCCTGGTCGGTAAGTTGGGCATGGGTGGTTGTTGCCGGATGTGCCACAAGCGACTTGTTGTCACCAAGGTTGGCCAGAAGTGTAAATATCTTCAACTGGTCCACAAAGGCGGCTGTATCCTGTCGGGAAGCCTTGAGGTCTACTGTAATTATGCCTCCAAAACCGTTCCTCAAATATTTTTTTGCATTGGCATGGGCCGGATGGCTCTCAAGTCCCGGGTAGTTCACCTTTTCAACTTTAGGATGGGCCTCAAGCCATTTGGCAAGGGCAAGAGCATTGTCACATACTCGTTGGGCGCGCAATGAGAGTGTTTCAACTCCGGTGAGCAACAGAAATGCGTTGAATGGACTCAAGCAGCATCCGTAGTCACGCAACATCTCTGAACGTGCTCTTACCGCAAAGGCAGTTTTTCCAAAGTACTCGCTGTAACTCAAACCTTTGTATGCTGCAGCCGGCTGGGTAAACTGAGGGAAACGTCCGCATGCCCAGTCAAATTTCCCGGCATCCACAACTATTCCGGCAATTGAGTTGCCGTGTCCGCCAATCCATTTTGTTGCGGAGTGGGTAATGATGTCGGCACCCCAATCTGCAGGAGCACACAAATATCCTCCGCATCCTACAGTGTTGTCCACTATCAACGGGAGATTGTGCTTTTTGCACACTTTGTGGAGCAGGTCAAAATCAGGTACGCTCAAATCGGAATTGGCAATGGTCTCCACATAAACACCCTTTGTCTTCTCATCTATAAGCGCCTCAATCTCCTCTTCGTTCTGGCATTTGCAGAACTTTGTGGTAATCCCCAAACGTGGCAGTGTGACCTTGAACTGGTTGTAGGTTCCTCCATAAAGAGAGAGGGAACTTATAATGTTGTCGCCTGCATCACACAGATTTACTATCGCAAGGAACTGTGCGCTCATTCCCGAAGAGACTGCAACCGCTGCTGCACCATTCTCCAGTGCTGCTATCCTCTTCTCAAAAGTCTCTACAGTAGGGTTGTTTATTCTTGAATATATGTTCCCCGGCTCCTCAAGGGCAAAGAGTCTGCGGCCATGTTCAACGTTCTGGAATGCATAGGCCGCCGTCTGGTAAACAGGTGTTGCACAGGCTCCTGTTGTAGGGTCAGGGGTGTGTCCGGCATGAACCTGCAGTGTTTCAAATCTATATTGTGTCATTTTTTTGCATTTTATTGGTTTTTCCCGACAGAGTGGCATCCACAATCTGTCCGGAGCGATATGTCATTTTAAAATTTGAGTCGTAATGGAGGTCCCCGTTATCCCCGCGAAAATCCTCCTGTAAAAAAGAACAGAGCATCTTAGCGATGCATTCGCATAGACATAGAACACACAGGAGACCCCACACCCGCTGTCCGGGAAGACAAAATTGAATTGATATGAATGTGGAAGCCCATTTTTGCTTACAAATTGTAATCTTTTGTGTATAAATCTTGAGATTATTTAAATCAAATGACTTTTATAACCCTTTGCATAAGCCATTTGCGGAAACAAATGTATGTAATAAATTTTAATCTGCAAAATAAAATGAGGATGGTTTCATTGCCATCCTCATTTTAACAATCAAGTCAATCCTGATTTAATCCATCTTTTTAAGTTCTGCTGCAATCTGTCTTACAGAAGATGCCTTGTCGGTATAGATACAAGGTCCTGTAACGCAACCTGTTTCACAAGCCATTACCTCAATGAAAGGAGCCGGTGACTTGCCGGTTTTTGCATAAAGTTTCAACAGACCTATATTTTTCTTGTCGAGGTTGGCAATTTGAAGAGCCTGAAGGTTGGCCTGTGCAAGGTATGTTTTCACTGCTGTGGTAACACCTCCTGCCTGTGCAAATCCATGAGCCTCCTTTACAGATTTGAATGACATTGCATACGGCTCGGTTGTGTTGATGTCAATGCCCATTCCGTCAAGGATCGACCCCATCTCCTCAAATGTAAGTGTGTAGTCTACAAGTTCAGGGTACTTTCTGGCCTCTTTTCTCTTGGCAATACAAGGTCCTATAAAGACAGTCAATGCTTCAGGATCCTGTTTCTTTACAATCTCTCCGGTATAGTACATAGGAGATTTTGTGGTTGAAATGTATTTTTTGATTTCAGGAACGTGCTTTTCTGAAAGTTCAATGTATGCCGGACAGCAACTGGTTGTCATGAAAGGTTCGCCCTCTTCCATTCTCTCTATGAACTCCTCTGACTCAATGCGTGTTGTCTCCATGGCCCCTTGGGCAACCTCAATCACATCTGTGAAACCAATCTGTTTCAATGCTCCATAGATATTCTCAATCGAGGTGTTGAACTGTGCAAGTATTGCAGGAGCAACCATTGCAACCACCTTCTTTCCCTCCTTGATTCTCTGAAGAACGTCAAATACTTGTGAAATCTCAAAAATGGCACCGAATGGACATGCATTCAAACATTTTCCGCAGTAGATGCATTTGCTCTCGTCAATATGCTCGATTCCATACTCATCCTTGCTGATGGCCTTTACAGGGCAAGCATCTTCACATGGAACCGGAATGTACAGGATGGCATGGTACGGACAACTCTTGTAGCATTTTCCACAACTGATACAGATATCGTGGTCAATCTCTGCCTGACCCTTTTTATTGAAATGTATGGCATCTTTAGGACAGTTCATGTAGCAACTTCTGGCAACACACCCCTTACATAGGTTGCTGACTTCGTAGTTGACCTGCACGCATGAAGAACATGCCTCGTCAATAACGCACAAAATATTCTCTTTCAAATTTTTGTCACGCTCAACAGCCTGTTGCGCATAGTATGAAAGAGGGGTAAGTTCGTCCTTTTCGTCAGTCATGTCAAATCCCAATAGTGGGAATGATTTGTATTTCCATACGGCACGCTCCTTGTGAATGCAGCAACGTCCCATAACTCTTGATTTTTTTGGACTTAACTCTATAGGAAGGCGGTCAATGCCGGTTACCAAAGAATCCTCTTTCCAAAGTTTTACAAGTGTGGCCAACAACTTGTGGCGCACAATCATAACATTATTTGTAAATGCCATAGTTCAAGTTTATCAAAAGGGGTTTTTATCGGGTGCAAAGATAGAAAAAAAACTAACTGTTCCTATATTCCTGTGGAGTCATTTTTACATATTCAAGAAAATATCTGTTGAATGCCGTAGGGGTAAAACCTAAAGATTTGGCAATCTTGTTGATGCGGGTGTCGCTGCTTTTGAGTTGTGCCTTTGCATCCATAATTATCAGTTGCCGAATGATGTCCTGTGCGGTTTTTCCGGTAGCCTTTTTGATTGTTGCGCAGAAATGCGAGAGTGTAAGCCCTATCTCGTTTGCATAGAAGGTGGCCTTGTGCTCATGAGGATAGTTCTCAAATGCGAGACGTATGAACTCGCGCAACACTTCCAGTTCCCTGGGACCCTTCTCTGCCATCTGCACGTTTGAGTTGCGGTAGATTATGGCGTGGGTCTTGTAGAATACCTCCATTATACTAGCCATGATATCGCCGTCGAGTAACTTGATCGGGGACTCTTCGGCTTTCATAATCAATGAAATGGAGTCTTTATAGAAAATGGCTACCTCCTTTGGCAGGTGCAGTATGGGATTATTGATTACCTCCGCCAGATTAAGGGTAATGTTCTTCCAGAAATTGATGGTGTTTATGTAAGTTGAACTGAATCCTATAAAGGCAATGGCTGTGTTGTCGTAGATTTCATGAATCTGCAGAAAACTGCCTGGTATGACTGTTATGAAGTCATTCTCCCGCACCTCATATTCGCTGAGGTTAAGCGTTACTTTTGCGCCACCGCTGAGACAGATAGCAAATACTCCTGCCTTGATTTTGCAGGGGAACATCTTGTATAGTTCAAGTATTGAGCCGCTTACATTGTCGTCCATGATATAGTCAATGGGAATGTCATATTTTGGGAACGGCTCCTTATAGATTTGGCTGAAAAGTGACATATGTTCAATAATTGTTATTTGTTTACAAAAATAGCGATTTTGGGGGTAAAAATGATGAAAAACGATAAATTTGTATATAAAAATAGTATTATGCTCGTTGTTTTAAAAGAATACCTGATGTATTTTTGCACCAATTTTATTTAATATAGGAGGAGTATGAATACTTTTAAACATCTATTGCTGCAGATTTTTGTGGTTGCCATATTATGCTCTTGCGGTAAAGAGGGGTATGATTTTGGGAATGAGGATAATGGCAAGGAGCCGTCGGCAAATCTGGGTGCTGTGGAATTTTCTGTATCAGCGGATTATACGCTCCGTACAAAAGCGGAGGGTACAAATCTGAATCTTGATCCCGACAAATTTTCATTTGCAATACTCAATGCCTCAAACTATATAGTTGAGCAGTGGAGTGAATTTTCTCAGGTCAAAGGACAAAGTGTGGAGTTGAATCATGGTGCCTACAAGGCGAGGGCATGGTACGGCGATTCCACCGCAACCGGCTTTGATGCAATCTACTTTACAGGAGAGAGCAGTTTCCAGGTTGAGAGGTTGCAGACAACCAGAAATGTGACAGTAACTTGCCGTCAGGGCAATGCAAAGGTTGCTGTGGCTTGGGGTGAAAACATCAAGAAAAGTGCAGATTACTCTGCAATAGTAAAAAGGGAGGGATATGCCGATTCTCTTCTCTTCTCAAAGGATGAGACAAGGGCCGGATATATACCTGCAGGAAATATAAAACTTAAAGTCTCTACAAAGGATTCGCAGGGAACGGAGAGAGTTTATGAGCATGAGGCTGCAATACCTGTCGCAGCACAGGATTTTCTCACTCTCCATATCGACAGCAAGAGCAGCGGTGGCGGGACTCCTGATACTCCGTCAGGCGAAGATGATGGATATATTGTCATTACCTATAATATAGATACTACTGTAACGGACAAGCCGCAGCAGATTACAATTCCTGCCTTTTTGGTTTCACAGGCTGCTCCTACAGTTCTTGGAACAGGGTTTGACCAGAACAACAGGATTGAGTTCTGGGAGGGTGAGATTCCGTCGCCGGTAAAGGTCATGATCAACGCTCCTGCATTTGTGAAGTCATGCAAGGTGAGCCTTGTGTCGCCTTTTGTAAATGTCACATTGCCTGATACAGTAGATCTTGTAAGTGACGCAACAAACAGTGCAAAACTCAGGGATGCATTGGGAATTGTATGGGATGATGCTTTGCAGAGCAAGAGGTTTGCAACAATAGACCTTACAAATTTTGCAAAAAGCATTGAGGTTACCGGAACAAATTCTTCATCTGAAACCTCAACATTCACAGTGGCTGTGGAGGATTTGAGGGGCAAGAAGAGCGGGGATGTTCTCTTTACACTTGTGGCAAAACGCCCTGTGCTCTCTTTGAGTGAGGTGCCTGATTATGACATGTGGGCCACCAAGGCATACATTGAACTTGTTACCGACGTTGAGGACAAGAGCCTCTTCAAGTTCGAGTATCTTGTGAACAATCTTCCAAAAGAGGCAAATGCTACATTGGTGAGCACAACAGGAAACAGAAGCAGGTATGAGATAACAGGCCTTACTCCGGGCAGTTCATATGTCTTCAGGGCAAACTACTGCAACGGAAGGTACTATACCAATACTGTTGCCGTTTCAACAGAGGCTGCACAGCAACTTGTCAACGGCGATATGGAGAGTTGGAGCAGCGACGAATGGAATACATTTGCATTGAAGAAAATATACCTGTATTATCCGGGAGCGTCATCTTCAAACAAGAGTTGGGGCACAAGAAATGCTGTGACTATGGATGGTGTGGACAATGCTTCATCCAGCGCAGCATGGAATGAGCGTACCGCATATGGGCATAACTCCAATACCATTCCAACGGGAGATGCTGTGAGCGGCAATGCGGCAGAGATAAGGACAATGGCATTTGCCAACTTTACAATAAGCAGCGGCTCATCTGCAACCAGGAGCGGCATGGCTTCAAATGTGTTGAATGACTGTACTGTATATGCCGGATATCTCTATACAGGCAGTGCAGATGTTACCACCTCGTCACCAACACCTGCGGCCAAGGGCGTAGGTCACTCTTCGAGACCTAAGTCAGTGAAGTTCAGTTACAAATATGCTCCGTTCAATGGCGACCAGTGCAGGGTATATGCAAAACTCTTTGATGCAGACGGTGTTGCAATTGCCCAAACCGGAGAGTTTGTCTCTGGAGATGCAAAAACAGGTTACACCGAAAAGGAGTTGGAGTTTGCATATTCAAACCTTCAGAAGAAGGCGGCATCAATCATGGTATTCTTCCAGTCTGGAACAAACGAGACCGCAGCATATGTGCAGCATATAAAGGGCGGCTATGGTTCAAATCCTTGGTCTTTGGACACATTTGTAGGAAGCGTACTTAAGGTAGACAATGTGGTTTTGAACTATTAGGCAGTATTATAGGGTTATATACAAGAAAAAAAGAGTATACGATATATGAAAAGATTTTTGATTATTACCGCAGCATTGATGGCAACGCTCCTTTGCAGTTGTCAGAAGGTCTCTGTAGAGAATTCTCTTCCCGAGGAGGAGCAGAAGGCCAGCGGAGTCTCTTTGAGTCTCATTCAGGAGGGCGAATTCACCAAAGCCCAGGATGTTGTGGACGTAAAGGATTTTTATGTGAAGATTTTCAAAGGTGAGGAACTCTACAAGAGTTATGCAAAATATTCCCAGGTCCCTACAACCATTGAGATTGCCCCCGGAACATACAGGATGGAGGCAGGAACACAGGGCCAGGCCAAGGCCGCTTTCAGCCAGCCTATATTTTTGGGTACAACTGATGTAACAGTGCTTCCGGGTTCAATAATACCGGTAAATCTGGTATGTGTACTTACAAACGTAAAGGTTACCATGAACTATACAGCAGAGTTCAGGGAGGCTGTAAACGATAATTTTGAGGTTGCTGTTTCAAATGGCGTAGATGCCAACCTTGTATTCCGCAAATCTCACATTGATAATGGTATAAGCGGTTATTTTACTGTAACTCCGGAACTTACAATAACTCTTCAGGCATACAGGAGAGACAACGGCAAGGAGATTACCCACACAATCAAGGTTGATGATGTGAAGGCAAGGGATCATATTGTAGTTACTCTTGATGTTGAGGAGATTGACAATACCGGAAACCTCGAAATTGGTGAAGGCGGAATAACTGTGGATTATCAGGTTAATCCTAAGGAAGAGGTAATCGTAGTTCCTGGAGAGGGTGGAAGTGAAGGCTCTGGCGGTGAATCAGGCGGCGACAATGAAGGCAGTGAAGGCGGTGAAGGCGAAGGCGGCGGAGATGCCTCGTCATCTGCACCGGTAATTACAGGAAACGGCCTTGACTCTCCATTGTACCTTACAGCGGAGCAGGCTGCAGCAAATCCTGTTGTTGATATTATTTTCAGAACGTTGGAGGGCAAGACCATAAAGGATGTTTGGGTGAAGATTGATTCTCCTACCTTGACTGAAGATTTCTTGTGTGATATGGACTTGGGAGCAGCGGAGTTCAGTATCGTCAATTTCAGCAATGATGATGCCGGCCAGACAAGAAAGGCCTTCCTGGAGGATTTGGGACTTATAGATCCGTCCAAGCCTATTGCAGGCCAGACAGAGGCAAAATTCTCAATCGGAGGTCTCATGAGCATGCTTATAACAATTGCCACACCTGGCGAGCCGCACAAGTTCGTAATTACAGTAACCGACAGTGGAAATGTCTCATCTACTGCAACCTGCACAATAGTGAAGCAGTAACCGTATATGAACCATAAAATTTAAAGAGTATGAAATTGAACAGACTATACATATTGATGCTTCTTCTCTTCTCTGTGGTCTCATGTACAAGGCAGGAAGACATTATATTGAATGAAGAGAGCGGATACATAAATTTCAATGTATCTCAGGACAAGTCACTCATTATTGTAAATACCAGAGTGGCAGATCCTATATATAAGGTAAAGATTCTGAACAGTGCCGGAGTGGCAATCAAGACATTTGACAACCACAAGGAGATAACCGGCCCGATTGCGGTAAAACCCGGCAAGTATACTGTTGTAGGTATAAGTTACAATATGGAGAGCGTGTTGGCCCAGGATGCAAACGGAAAGTATCCGGAGGATTATCAGGCAATTTTTGATAAACCTGTATATCAGGCACAGCAGGAGGTTGAGATTGTAAAGGGAAAGACAGAGAACGTTGACCTTTTGTGTACACTCTCCCAAGTAAAGGTTACTGTTGCTGCTGATGATGCGATAAAGGCGAATTTCAAGGAGATAATAGTGACTGTTACAAATGCGCAGGATTTTACCAATGGCGACAATAACCTTATCTTCAGTTCTGCCGACGGTACAATCGGCAAAGCAGGATACTTCAGGAACAATTTGGGTACATTAAGGTATACCATTACTTTGACAAACAATGACGGTGAGGTATCAAGCGGTGATGTTTCAGGTTTGATAGAGGGTGTAAATGCGAGGGAACACTATATTCTGAACCTTACACTTTCCGGTGATAACGAGGGTTCTGCGATTGTTCCAGGAATTACTGCCGATCCGTCAACCAATGACAGGTATTTTACAGTAAAGATCAATTTGAACAAGAGTGCAAAACCGGTATTCACATCAGAGGGACTTGACCTTACATCAACTCCATTGGCAGGCAACAGTGTTGAACCGGTTGTTACATATATTGCAGTGGGCTCCGATATGGCAAGAAAAGTGATGGTAGAGGCTGCTGCAGGAATAAAGAGCCTTGTAATGACCCACAACAATGAAACAATGATTAAGAACGGTTTCCCAAGAAGGGTTGATTTGGCAAACATTTCACAGATGCAGAGTGATTCGCTTACAAGAAATCTCTTCAGATGGAGTGGAAGTGTTTCAGGAGCCACCCAGACCACAATGGATTTTACCTCGTTCATATATTATCTGCCTCTCGGTACATATGCCATTACAGTTGAGGTTATGGATGAGCAGAACCAGATGGTGAGCAAGGATATCAACTTTGCAGTGATTCCTGCGGAGGAGACCAGCACTCTGGCTCCTGCATCAAATCCTGCAGTGAACAAGACCGGTGCAATTTGGGGCAAGCATGCATATCTGTATGGAATGTACAATACCCAGACCCAGCCGGCCGGCATGGGATTTGAGTACAAGACGGTCGGTTCAGGTTCATGGACAAAAGTAACTTCTGGCCTTGTGGTTTCGGGTTCAACATATTATGTGAAACTTACAGGCCTTCAGCCGTCAACCCAATATGTGTACAGGGCTGTTTCAGACAAGGAGCCGTCGGCAACAGAGATAAAATTCACCACTCTTCCTGCAAACCAGATGTACAATATGAGGTTTGAGGAGTGGGACGGCAACTCTGCAAATGCAAGCGGCGCTACCCAAATTTGGGACAACGGAAATGAGGCGGCAAGCATGGCTGGCATTTCGCCTACAACCAGAACCACAACAACAGCCACATCAGGTTCACAATATGCCGTGCAGTTGAAATCCGAGAGTGCAATGGGCGTTTTGGCGGCGGGCAGCCACTTTATAGGAACATTCCAGGAGTTGGTGGGCATAAAGGGTGCAAAGATCAACTTTGGTAAACCATATGACTCAAAACCATTGACACTCAAAGGCTATTTGAGTTATTCGCCTGCTGAAATAACAAAGACAAAATCGCCGTACAACGACCTTAAAGGCCAAATGGACTATTGTCAGATATATGTAGTGCTCGCTGATTGGCCAGGAGGATATTTTGCTGTGAACACAGCCTCTGATCCTAAAGTGCTCATTGATCCTAAAGAGGGAAAAGACCCGTATATAATAGGTTATGGTTCAATCGAGAAGAATGTGAACACAAACGGATATATAGAGTTTGAGATTCCTATTGAGTACAGAAATGACAGAGTTCCTACCTGTTGTACAATAGTTTGTTCTTCAAGTAAATATGGTGACTACTTTACCGGTGGCCCTGGAAGTGTTCTGTTGGTTGACGAATTTGAATTCACATTTTAATGATGAGGTATATTAGAAACTTTGTTTTGATGCTTTTTGTTTCTCTGTTTGCCTTCTCTCCGGCTACTGCCAGAAAGAGGGTTGACAGAGGAATAGAGAAGGTTACACTTGTGCCTAAAGGATACTGGTTGGGTGGAGGTTCATTCTCATACAGCGAGAATACAGCCCAGGATTATGATTTTCTTGTGCTGAACGACATTGAAGGTACCAATTATACCTTCAAGGTAAGCCCTTTCCTTGGCTATTTTGTAGCGAATGACCTTGCTGTTGGAGCCCGTTTTTCATACAGCCGTTCAATGATAAACCTCGGTTCAATATCTCTGGATATAAATGAAGACCTCAACTTCAGTGTGGAGAACTTTTACAGCATACAGCACATGTATACCGGTTCTGTGTTCATGCGTAACTATGTTGCCTTGGGCAAGAGCCGCAGGTTTGGAATATTCAATGAAGTAAGGTTCTCCATGGGCGGAGGCCAGGCAAAGCAGTTGAACGGGGAGAGCAATGAAGATATAACAGGCAGTTACCAGGATATATTGAAGATGGAACTTGGCCTTATTCCCGGTATAATAGGATTTTTGACCGACAATGTGGCCGTAGAGGCCTCTGTGAATGTTTTGGGATTTGAGTACAAGAAGTATTCGCAGACAAGGGACAGAATATATGAGGGGAGTTTTGAAAGCAGTGGCGTAAACTTCAAGGTAGATATTTTCTCCATCAATATTGGTGTAAGTTTCTACTTTTGATGAAGCATTCAATTTATTTGTAATCTATGGCAAACAGAAAAAACAATATAACAGCAAGCCGTTTGTGGGGGGGACTCCTTGCACTTCTGCTCTTTGCAGGCTGTATTGAGAATGATATACCCTATCCGGTACTGAAGGGCGCTATTACCGATATACGTGTCAGCGGCCAGATAAGTTCTCCTGCAATAAACGAGGCAGAGCAGACTGTTGAGATATTTTTGGCAGATTCGGTAGATTTGAAGAGTGTCACGCTCCTAAATTTTGAGGTTTCAAATGATGCTACAGTCACTCCTCCAATTACAACACGCCTTGATTTGACGCAGCCGTTGGTGTATACCCTTACCACTTTTCAGGATTATGTCTGGACTATAACAGCCAGCCAGTCAATAGAGAGGTACATTAAGGTAGAGAACCAGGTAGGGCAGGCAGTCTTTGATACAAACAGCAAAATTGTAATTGTATATGTTGCAGCCGATGCCGATCTTTCAAACATAAAGATCCTTGATATGAAGTTGGGCCCTCATGGCAGTGCAATAATTCCAGATTACAGGAACATAACAGACTTCACAACCTCGCAACAGTTCGGATGGTTCTACAAGGACCGCTATGAAACGTGGACCATAAGGCTTGTAAAATCGAGCATTAGTGTAAGTACAGGCAGCGTCAATGCTTTTGCCAAATATGCTTTGGTAGAGGGTGAGTACAACACAAGTCTTGGCACACCATCTTTCCAGTTTAAAAAAAAAAGTGAGTCGCAGTGGCATGATTTCACTGATATAAAGTTGGACGGTGGAGCCTTCTCGGCCAAAATTTCAGGTCTTGAACCTGAAACCGAGTATGTTGTAAAGGCAGTGGCCGGCAGTGTATCGGGGACAGAGAAGAGTTTCGTTACGGAGAGTGCTCCCCAGATTCCCAATTCAGGTTTTGAAAACTGGTGCAAGGAGGGCAAGTCATGGTTCCCCAATGCAGATCTTACCGCTGCAAACTATATCTGGGACTCGGGCAATATAGGCTCCAACACTCTCGGCGAGAAGAATCCCACCACAGCAGAGGAGAGTGTTACAATTAAGGGTAAGGCGGCCAAACTTGCTTCAACGTCGATCGTGGGTGTATTTGCGGCCGGAAATATCTATACAGGCAAGTACGTAAAGACCATAGGTATTGGTGCGCAACTTGATTTTGGAATTCCATTTACAGCCAGACCGTCGTCACTTAAGGGGTATTATAACTATACACCAAGTCCTATAGACAAGGCAAGGAGCCAGTATGCGCATCTGAAGGGTCAAAATGATTGTTGCAACATCTATATTATACTCGCGGATTGGGATAAGCCTTTTGAAATTAACACAACTGACGGGAAATTCCTTGATATACAGAATGACAAGCACATTATCGCCCATGGCGAACTGCTTGATGACAAAGGTACCGGAGGAAAATATCGGGAGTTTGAAATTAAACTCAATTACAGAGATTTGAAAAGAACTCCAAAGTATATACTTGTGGTGGCGGCTGCCAGCAGATATGGAGATTATTTTACGGGAGGAACATCGTCGCTTCTCTATGTGGATGAATTTTCGCTTTCATACGAATAAATTACTATATTTGGCCTTTCAAACAAAAATTGGAAGGAATGAACAGATTTAAAACTATATGGCATAGCAGTGCGGTTGCACTTCTATGCCTTTTTTCAATATTTTTTGCATCATGCGACCGTGATGATGACTTTGACAGGCAGTTGACACTTGTGCAGAAGGCAAACAAGTTTGTGCTTGATTACAGCGAACTCTATTACCTGTGGAATGACAAGGTGGACTATAACAAGAGTTATATTACGGCAACTGATCCGTTTGCACTCTTTGAGGGGCTGGTTTACAGGGATTTGGACCAGTGGTCATACCTCACAGATGATGCAGAGGCGCTTTTTGGCAGTTACGAGGGTGTTGAGACCACCTATGGCTACAGTCTTACAGTAATAAACTTCTCCCAGTTGAAGGAGTATGCGGCTGTTGTAAACTTCATTTACCCTGGTTCACCGGCAGAGAAGGCAGGCCTGAAAAGGGGAGACATAATCTACCTGATGGATGGTGCACCAATTACAGAGAGCAATTACATGAATCTCTACTATTCCTCTTCAATGGTTGTTGAGACTGCCACTTATGACCAAGAGAACAGAAAATTGGTGCAGACAGGCAATACCTATGAGATGAGTGCGGTAAAGATGGATCTTGACCCGGTAAATGCCTACAAAATAATTGAAGTTGACAATCACAAGATAGGTTATATCTGTTATACCGACTATTTGATATCATCTCATGCAAAGATGAACCAGGTATGCGACGGATTCAAGAGTGCCGGCGTTACCGATGTAGTCCTTGACTTGCGCTATAACCTTGGAGGTGCAGCAAATTCGGCCTCTTACATAAGCAGCCTCTTTGCTCCAAAAAGTGCTGTGATCAATGGGGAGGTATTTCTTAAAGAGATGTGGAACACCGCTCTTACCAATTATTGGATTTCAAAGGGAGTATCGCTTTCGCAGAGTTTTGAAGAGTCTGCCGTGGGCCACAATCTCGACCTGAAGAGGATTTACATACTTACAACGGCATCTACAGCATCGGCTTCGGAGGCCACAATCGTTGGATTGAAACCATATATGGAGGTGATTACCATAGGGGAGAAGAGCCATGGAAAATATTGTGCGGCAGTTCTGCTCCAACCGTTGGACGGCAAAGGTCAGATAATTCCGGAGATAGCAAACTGGGCCATGAGTCTTGTAGCCTACAAATATGCCAACAAGGATGGATTTACAGATTTTACCGGTGGGCTGGATCCTGTACATGAAGTTGAAAATGACATATTCTCATCAATACCTTTTGGCGATACATCTGAACCTTGCCTTGCAAAGGCAATAGAACTTATTACAGGGAAAGCACCTTCAGGTACTGTTCAGGTAAAATCATCATACTCTCCTGAATTTGACTCCTCATGCTCAATTTTCAAATCTGCAACGGAGAGACTTAACGGAGCCAGGGGCGGAATGGTCAAGTTTGGAAATATACGCTAGAGAGGCTTGTCGCTCAAATATTTGGCAATATTACCCGATTTTTACCGGTAGACAAGTTCACTCAAGCGCTCTTTTGTGAGAACCTCTTGGGCAACTGACAGCAGATCCTCTGCGGTGAGTTGCTCAATCTGTTTTCGGGTCTGCTCAAAAGGGAACATCTTGCCGTAGACCATTATTGATTTTCCCATAGCCAGACATTGGCTCTCGGCATTGTCCTGTGATATGAAGAGTTGCCCAAGGAACTGCTTTTTTGCATTCTTGAGTTCGCGCTCGGTCAAAGGTACTGTGACAATCTTTTCCAGTTCCTTGTATACCAACTCCCTGCATTTGCTGATAAGCGATTTGTCGCAACCGAAATAGATTGAGAAAACACCGGTGTCGGAGTAGGGGGTAAAGTTGGCCTCGATATTGTACACAAGGGCATGTTTTTCACGCAGGACATTGTTCAGGCGGGAAGTGGAGGCCGGACCTCCGAGAATGTTGGTAACAAGGGCCAGGGCAATTCGTCTGGTGCCGTCGGAATAGGAGTATGCAGAAGTTCCTATTATGCAGTGTGCCTGATGGTTGCGTTTTGTGAACTCCATCTGGAACGGTGTGCCTATTTTGAGCGAACTGCACCCCTCGGAAGCAATTTTTCTATCTTCTGAGGCGTATCCTGGATCAGAATCAAGTTCCCTGTTAGGTATGGCCTCAACGGAGCGGCTGCTGCCATCCTGCAAAGATGTTCTGCAGTATTTATTGACACTCTTTTGCACAAGTTTCTGGAAAGCCGCCTCTTCTATGTTGCCCACAACCGTAAATACCATGTTGGAGGGTATGAAATTGGCGGCAAGAAACTCCTTGAGAAGGTTGCTGTCAATTTTGCGGAGTGTACGTTTCTCTCCGAGGATTGCCTTTTCAAGCGGATGTCCCTTAAAGAGGAGTGTCTCAAAATGGTCATAAATGGATTCCGCGGGCGAGTCCTTGTATGATATGATTTCATCATAAACCACATCAAGTTCCTTTGTCAGTTCCTTCTGTGGAAATGTTGATGTAAAGGCAAGTTCTGCCAGCAGGTCAACCGCTTTTGGAAGGTCTTCACGCAAAACTGTGGCGCATAGTACAATCTCCTCTTTGGTTGTGTATGCATTCAATTCTCCGCCTTCTCTCTCCAGAACATTGTTTATGCTGTTTGAGGAGCGTTTTTCTGTACCTTTGAAGAGCATGTGCTCCATAAGGTGGGCCATGCCGTTGTATTGTGCGGGCTCATGCCTTGTACCTCTCTTGATGCTCAAAGCGCAGTAGGCCACCGGTGAGGCGACCCTCTTGCAGGCGAAAATCATCTTCTCTCCATTCATGCCGTTCAAAGTTGGGTTGTGGGACAAGTCCTAAAAAATAGAGTTTGGTATGGCTATCTTCTTGAGGTCTTCAGGCAGGAATCCTTTAGGATTCTTTGCATTGACCTTCTGTTTCCTGTAATAGTATATGTCGTGGCTGTCGGCACTTACAACCATTTTGTAGCAATAGGAGCCCTGCTTTTCAACTTCAGGGCCTATGCAGATGGTGTAGGCTGTGTTGGCCTTTTTGTTGTCAATGGCTTCGTAAATTACATCTTCCTCCACAACTTTGCCGCTCTTCTTCAACATTTTGCCGGCCTCCTCCTTGCTTACAATGCCGCTCAAATCGGCCTCGTTTACAAGTACCTCCTTGCCTTTGAGTTCCTGAAGCCTGTTTGAGTACCAACTCAAGCCCAAAGTGGCTGCTATTTTCTTCTTCTGTACTCTCAATACATGTGACTTGATGATGTTGATGTAGGCATCGATATATGGTATGATATAGCCGTCGGGATCATCTATTTGCTGGAAAGGGAGTGAAAGTACGTCATACATTTCGTCAAGTCCCATATAAGCCTCTTCACCGCCTTTGAGGAGTGAAAGGAATTCAATCGAAGGCTCCCTCTCCTTTTTGAAGATGCCTTTTACCCTTATGAGAAAATAGTATGAGGAGTCGGTCTTGATCTTTTCGAATTTGTCAGGGTCACAAAATTCAACTTTGCTCAAATCCCACTCCTTTTCAACAGATTGCTTGAGGGTGAGGTCTATTATTGAGTTGTTTTCAAGAACAACCATCAATGTCTTGCCGTTAAGGTCCTTAAGGTCTTCCTTCTTTGAAAATACCTGGGCCATGGATGTGAAGGGTGCCGCTATAAGTATGGCAACCAATGCAATAAGAAAAAATTTGACGGATTTCATATTCATTATCTTTCTATTTAAATGCAAAATTAGAAAAAATACTTATTTTTGTATGTTATGGAAAAATTTATTGTTTCGGCACGAAAATACAGGCCTGACAACTTTCTCTCGCTTGTAGGACAGGAGAGCATTGCTGTTACCCTCAAAAACTCCATCAGACGGAACCAGTTGGCGCATGCATATCTCTTCTGCGGACCACGTGGTGTGGGCAAGACCAGTACTGCCCGCATATTTGCAAAGACAATCAACTGCATGAACCCGTCGGCGGATTTGGAACCGTGCGGTGAATGTGAGTCCTGCAAATCGTTTGCCAAAGGTCTCTCATACTCCATACATGAACTCGACGCGGCCTCAAATAACTCCGTTGAGGACATCAGGCTGCTTACAGAGAAGGTGAGGATCCCTCCACAGACCGGAAAGTACAGCGTGTATATCATTGATGAGGTGCATATGCTCTCGTCTGCGGCTTTCAATGCCTTTCTCAAGACTCTTGAGGAGCCGCCTGCACATGCAATATTCATTCTTGCAACCACAGAGAAGCATAAGATATTGCCTACCATACTTTCGAGATGCCAGACATATGATTTCAACAGGATATCAGTAGAGGATATTGTCGGAAACCTTAAGGATATTGCCTCAAAAGAGGGGATAACAATAGACTCCGACTCACTGCATGTAATAGCCCAAAAAGCCGATGGCGCCATGCGTGATGCCCTTACACTTTTTGACCAGACGGTTGCTTTCTGCGGCACAAACGTGGAGTACAGTTCTGTGATAAAGAATCTGAATGTCCTTGACCATGACTATTATTTCAATCTGGTGGAGTGTGCTTTGTCGGGTAACTTTGCCAAGGCAATGCTCCTTTTTGACGAGATACTTTCAAAGGGTTTCAATGCCCTCTATTTTATAGGAGGTTTGAGCAGCCATTTGCGTAACCTGCTGGTATGCAAAGAGAGTTCTACCCTCAAATTGCTTGAGATGTCTCCTGCTCTGATGGAGAAATACAAGAGCCAGAGCAGCCGATGTCCGTTCAAGTTCCTGTATGATGCGCTGGCTGCCACAACAAAGTGCGAGTATGACTACAGGTCAAGCAACAACCAGCGTCTGCTGGTGGAGTTCATGCTCATAAAACTCTCGCAACTTGTAAAACCTTATGGAGAGGGAGAGGTTGCAGCAGCACCGGCCCAACAGGCACCAGCCCAGCAGACTCCGGCGCCTACTGCCGGCATGAGTGTGGGACCTGCTCCGCAGCAGCAGCCTCTTCAACCGGGAGCCGCAGATGTAAAGCCTGAACCTCTTCAGCCGGGTGCTTCGGGAGTCAAGCCTGAGCCTGTATTGTCTGCAGATGGGAAACAGAATCCGGTGCAGGGATCCCAACCTGAATCAGATAGGCAGCCTGCTGGCACTGGCGCTGCCGGGGTCAAGAGTGAAACTGCCTGGTCTGGTGTTATGGAGACTAAACAAGAGACTGTGCAAACAGCCGCTGATGTGCAGACCGGAGAGCCGTTGCAGAAACCGTCGGGAGTAAAGGCGGCGGCAGGATTATCAATAAAGGGCATACTCAAGAAGACCCAGGCAAACAGCACAGCAAATGTGGAGAGTGTTGCAGTTGTGGAGGACCAGCCCATTACGGAGGAGGGATTGAATGTTGCATGGATGAAGATGGGAGAGAGCCAGACCGCATACCCACGTCTTGGAAGTGCAATCAAGCAGTCAAAGCCTGAATTGACCGAGGATGGCCATACCGTAATATTCTATGTGAGCAACAGCGCACAGCAGGTGTGGATAGAGAAGAACTCGCTTTTAAGCCTGACAGGATTTCTGCAGAAAGAGTTGAAGAACAAATCCGTGAAGTTGGTCGTTAAGGTGAAGGAGGTGGCCCCGGAGGAGAAAAAACTCTATATGCCGCAGGAAAAGGCAGAGTTTTTGATGAAGAATTATCCGCAGATCAGGGAACTGCAGAAGGATTTGGATCTTGACATTAAGTAATGCGGCCCAATGGATGATTCCTTTAATGAAAGTGATATATTATAAAAAGTAAGGTATACAGAGATGCGTTTATATTCGAAGGATTTGGTCAAGAAGTATGGAATGAGAACCGTTGTAAAAGGGGTCTCAATTGAGGTGGATCAGGGAGAGATTGTTGGTTTGCTCGGACCTAACGGTGCCGGTAAAACAACAAGTTTTTATATGATTACCGGTCTGGTAAAACCCAATGGCGGCAAGATATTTCTTGATGATGAGGATATTACCGAATTGCCAATGTACAAGAGGGCCCAGAAGGGACTTGGATACCTTGCCCAGGAGGCGTCGGTCTTCAGAAAGATGAGTGTTGAGAACAACATCCTCTCTGTTATGGAGGTTGCCGGCATGCCGAAGGAGCAGAGGCTCGAAAAACTTGAGAGCCTGATTCAGGAGTTCGGTCTGCAGAAGGTGAGGAAGAGTTATGGTATACAGTTGTCGGGAGGAGAGAGAAGAAGGTGTGAGATTGCCAGGGCACTTGCAATTGATCCCAAGTTCATTCTTCTTGACGAGCCGTTTGCCGGTGTTGACCCTATTGCGGTTGAGGATATCCAGCATATCATTGCAAAACTCAAGACAAAGAATATTGGCATTATAATTACTGACCATAACGTGCACGAGACCCTTGCAATCACAGACAGGGCATATCTGCTGTACGAGGGAAAGATACTGGAGAGCGGTACAGCGGAGATGCTGGCAAACAATCCGGAGGTGCGCAAGAAGTACCTTGGTCAGAATTTTGAGTTGCGCAAGGCAGTGCTCCACAAGAGGGAGGGCGAAGAGTAACCCTTGGGAGTGAGGTGATTGTTTTTGCACTTTTTTGCCTTTTTGATTGGATTTGTTGAGATTTTTTTTGCAAGTTCGTGAAAAATAAATACTTTTGCGGTCCTAAAGAAAAGGAGGTGGTTTAAGTTATGATTATAGTACCTATCAAAGAAGGCGAGAACATCGAGAGAGCGTTGAAAAAATTCAAACGTAAATTCGAGAAGACAGGAATCGTTAGAGAGTTGAGAAGCAGAAAGACTTTCGTAAAGAAATCTGTAGCAAGACGTGATGAACTTAAAAAGGCTATCTACGTACAGAAACTTCAACTTAGAGATGAGTAATTCATTTTTTTAGCGATTTTTCAAATATATTGAGCGGGAAGGTTACAGACCGGCCCGCTTTTTTTACAAATTCTAGAGCCCATGTGTGGGGCATTTGGCATAGAAATGAAAAATAACAGTAATCTATTTTATGAGCATCCCAGTGTGGAGGTATTTGATGTGGAGGTTGAAGTGGGATTTGCAGAATCAGGTGGTGGTGGACTCACTTTAGGTGAAGATGATAAGGATGGGGGTTGGAGTGACTTCTTTTAATTGGCTATTGACAATATACAAATGTCAAAAAATATGTAGCGGAGGCTGACTCAAAAGTCATCTTTATGAATGGTAAATTCCTGTTGGAGTATTCTCCGGCGGGGATTTGTTGTAAATGGAGAGACCTTTTGGGGCAGCCTCTGCTGTTATATGATTCTTGCTCTCTTCTCATTTTTTTTATACCTTTGTTAGGTTTGCTTTAGAATAACAACAAAAAACAATATAATCATGACAATTGATAATGAGATTCTCAATTTCAGAAATGAAATATTAGAGGGAATTCCGGCTCAAATTCCCCAGGCAAAGGCTTATGACAAGAGTGTTAACCATGCTCCAAAAAGAAAGGATATTCTAACGCTTCAGGAGAAGAGGCTTGCATTGAAGAATGCCTTGAGATATTTTCCAAAGGAGCAGCATGCAGCCCTGGCACCGGAGTTTGCCAAGGAGTTGGAGGAGTATGGCCGCATATACATGTACAGATACAGGCCAAGTTACAAGATTACAGCACGTTCAATTTATGATTTTCCGCATAAAAGCACCCAGGCTGCAGCAATTATGCTCATGTTGAGCAATAATCTTGACCATGCAGTGGCGCAGCATCCGCATGAACTCATTACCTATGGCGGAAATGGTGCGGCTTTCCAGAACTGGGCGCAGTACAGGCTTACAATGCAGTATCTTGCAACCATGACCGATGAGCAGACACTTGTGCTCTATTCGGGTCACCCGCTCGGATTGTTCCCTTCACATAAAGATGCTCCAAGGCTTATCGTTACAAACGGTATGGTAATTCCAAACTACTCAAGCAAGGACCATTGGGAGAAGTTCAATGCACTTGGCGTTTCGCAGTATGGCCAGATGACCGCCGGATCGTTCATGTATATCGGTCCGCAGGGCATTGTGCATGGAACAACCATCACTCTTCTCAATGCTGCAAGGATGCAGGATGTGCGTGCGGCGCAGGCTGGTGAGAAGGCAGAGGAAAATGGCGCTGTCGGGAAGAGGAAGAGCAAACTCTTTATAAGTTCAGGATTGGGAGGAATGTCGGGAGCGCAGCCCAAAGCGGCAGTCATTGCAGGTATGGTAGGTGTGATTGCAGAGGTCAATGAGAAGGCCATAAATACACGCCATTCGCAAGGTTGGGTAGATGAGGTTTACGCCAATCTTGATGAACTCCTTGCAAGGGTAAAAGTTGCGGTTGAAAATGGAGAGTCCGTTTCAATAGCATACCACGGCAATGTTGTGGATTTGTGGGAACGTCTTGCCAATGAGAATATAAAGGTTGATTTGGGCTCTGACCAGAGTTCGCTGCACAATCCTTGGGCAGGTGGCTACTATCCTGTTGGATATACTTTTGAGCAGAGCAATGAAATGATGGCAAATGAGCCTGAGAGGTTCAAGGAGTGTGTTCAGGAGAGTCTTCGCCGACAGGTGGCTGCAATCAACAAACTTGCTGCAAAGGGAATGTATTTCTTTGATTATGGCAATGCCTTCCTTTTGGAGTCATCACGTGCGGGTGCCGATATCTTCAATCCCGGGGCTGATGCAAATACACAGGATACCGAGCATTTCAGAAAATTCAAATACCCATCATATGTCCAGGATATCATGGGCCCTTTGTTCTTCGATTACGGCTTTGGTCCGTACCGTTGGGTATGTACCTCTTCAAAGCCTGAGGATCTGGCATATACCGACAAACTTGCTGCAGATGTGCTTGAGCATATCATGAATGAGGCTCCTGAGGAGATAAAGTCGCAGTTGGCCGACAATATCCACTGGATCAAGGAGGCCGGCAAGAACAAACTTGTTGTGGGTTCTCAGGCACGTATTCTCTATGCAGATTCGGAGGGCAGGATAAAGGTTGCCCTTGCGATGAACAATGCAATCCGTGAAGGCAAGATAAGTGCGCCTATTGTGCTTGGAAGGGACCATCACGATGTTTCGGGAACAGACTCTCCATACAGGGAGACCTCAAACATTTATGACGGTTCAAACCTTACTGCAGATATGGCCGTGCATAATGTTATAGGTGATTCGTTCCGTGGTGCCACCTGGGTATCAATTCACAACGGCGGCGGCGTAGGCTGGGGAGAGGTTATGAACGGCGGCTTCGGAATGGTGATTGACGGGTCGGAAGATGCGGAGAGAAGGATAAAGGAGATGCTTTTGTGGGATGTGAACAACGGCATTGCAAGACGCAGTTGGGCGCGCAATAAAGGGGCAATGTTTGCGATTCAGAGAGAGATGGATAGAACCCCTGGACTGAAAGTTACCGTTCCATCTGTAGCGGATGATGATTTAATTGACACTATTATTCTATAGAATAGAAAAATTGTGTACATTTGCATGATATTTGGACTTGAAAGAAGACTAATATTAAATATCCATTCATATAAAAATAACCAATATGGCAGAAAAATTATTTGCTGAGTTTCCACCTGTTTCCACTGAACAATGGGAAGAGGTGATCATTAAAGATTTGAAAGGTGCCGACTACGAGAAAAAACTCGTATGGAAAACCCAAGAGGGTTTCTCTGTTCGCCCTTACTACCGTGCCGAGAACCTGCAAGGTTTGAAACATATGGGTACTGCAGCAGGCAGTTTCCCATTTGTAAGAGGTACAAAAACCAATAATGACTGGTTGATCCGTCAGGACTACTGCGCTTGCGAGGGCAACTATGCAGAGGCTAACGCACAGGCTTTGGACGGCCTTAAGAAAGGTGTAACTTCTGTAGGTTTCTGCATCGACGGCAAGAAGGCTGTTTCTGAGGCAGAGATGCAGACTTTGCTTAACGGCATTGACCTTGCAAAAGTTGAGGTGAACTTTACAGGCTGCTGCTGCGCTACTGCAGAGATTGTAAAATCATTCTTGAGCGTGGCAAAAGGTGTTCCTGCAGAGGAGTTGAGAGCATCATTCGACTTTGATCCTCTAAGAGTCCTCAACCAGACAGGTGCTTTCTGTTCAGACAAATCAATGGACCAGTTGAAAGAGGTTGTTGAGGCTGTCAAGGATTATCCAAGAATCAGAGTGATTGGTGTTGAGGCTTACTCATTCAACGATGCTGGTGCAAGCAGCGTACAGGAACTTGCTTTCGGCCTTGCTATGGGTAGCGAGTACATGAACAAACTTGTTGAGGCAGGTGTATCTCCTGACGAGGCTGCAAAACGTATCAAATTTACATTTGCAGTTGGTTCAACATACTTCATGGAGATTGCAAAATTCCGTGCAGCACGTCTATTGTGGGCAAACATCGTGAAGGCTTACGGTGCAGAGTGCGAGTGCAGCCAGAAGATGAAGGTTCACGCTGTAACAAGCGAGTGGAACCAGACAGTTTACGATTCATACGTTAATATGCTAAGAGGTACAAC
Source organism: Bacteroidales bacterium (assembly GCA_015060245.1). Lineage (GTDB taxonomy): Bacteria > Bacteroidota > Bacteroidia > Bacteroidales > UBA932 > Egerieousia. Next base: position 29,871 of record SUYU01000011.1, read on the forward strand.
AGAGGCTATGAGTGCTACAATCGCAGGTGTAGATTCTCTTGAGGTACTTCCATTCGACTATACTTACAACAAACCAAACGAGTTCGGTAACCGTATTGCAAGAAACGTGCAGATGCTTTTGAAAGAGGAGTGTCACTTTGACAAGGTTATTGACCCTGCTGCAGGTTCATACTTCATCGAGAACCTTACAGAGTCAATCATTGACGCTGCTTGGGCATTGTTCGGCAAAGTTGAGCAGGAGGGTGGTTATGTTGAGGCTTTCAAGGCCGGTTCAATCCAGGCTGCAATCAAAGAGACCTCTGCAAAACGTGACAAGAATATTGCAACACGTAGAGAGACTATCCTTGGTACCAACCAGTATCCTAACTTCACTGAGAAGGTTAATGAGGAGGTTACTCTTGACATCGTTACAAGAAAACCTGCTCCTGAGGTTTCAGGTGCAATGGTTGGCCAGCCTCTTGAGAAATACAGAGGTGCACAGGCTTTCGAGGCTATGCGCTACACTACAGACAAGAGCGGCAAACAGCCTGTTGCATTCATGGTAACCTATGGTAACTTGGCTATGTGCCGTGCAAGAGCACAGTTCTCATGCAACTTCTTTGCTGTTGCAGGTTTCAAAGTTGTTGACAACAACCGTTTTGCAACTGCAGAAGAGGGTGTTAAGGCAGCATTGGAGGCTAATGCAGATATCATCGTGGCTTGTTCTTCAGATGATGAGTACGCAGAGAGCGTTCCTCAAATTGCATCTTTGGTAGGCGACAAGGCAATTGTAGTAGTTGCCGGTGACCCTGCATGCAAAGCAGATCTTGAGGCTAAAGGAATCACTAACTTCATCAACGTTAAGAGCAACGTGCTTGAGACATTAAAGGATTATCAAACTAAACTTGGTATTAAATAATTATGCGTCCGAATTTTTCAGAACTAAAATATAACGGAGCCGCTGCTTGCTCAAAAATTGAGAACAACGAGTGGGTGACTCCAGAAAAGATTGTTGTAAAGACAAATTACAACGAGTCTGATTTGGAAGGGTTTGAACATTTGAACTATGCCGCTGGTATAGCACCTTTCCTTCGTGGTCCATACAGCACAATGTATGTACAAAAACCTTGGACTATCCGTCAGTATGCAGGTTTCTCTACTGCTGAGGAGTCAAATGCTTTCTACAGAAGAAACTTGGCAGCAGGCCAGAAAGGTTTGTCAGTTGCTTTTGACTTGGCTACACACCGTGGATACGATGCAGATCACCCAAGAGTAGTTGGTGACGTAGGCAAAGCAGGTGTATCTATCTGTTCAGTTGAGGATATGAAGATTCTGTTTGACCAGATTCCTCTTAACAAGATGTCTGTTTCAATGACAATGAACGGTGCCGTTCTTCCTATTATGGCATTCTACATTGTTGCAGGTTTGGAGCAGGGCGCAAAACTTGAGGAGATGGCAGGTACTATCCAGAATGATATCCTTAAGGAGTTCATGGTGCGTAACACATATATCTACCCACCGGAGTTCTCTATGAGAATCATTGGCGATATCTTCGCTTACACTTCTAAATATATGCCTAAGTTCAACTCAATCTCTATCTCAGGTTACCACATGCAGGAGGCTGGTGCAACCAACGATATCGAGATGGCATATACTTTGGCCGACGGTCTTGAGTATTTGAGAACCGGTATCAAAGCCGGCATTTCAGTAGATGCTTTCGCTCCACGTTTGTCATTCTTCTGGGCAATCGGTATGAACCACTTCATGGAGATTGCAAAGATGCGTGCTGCCAGAATGATCTGGGCTAAATTGGTAAGCCAGTTCAACCCTCAGAACCCTAAATCATTGTCATTGAGAACCCACTGTCAGACTTCAGGTTGGTCACTAACTGAGCAGGATCCGTTCAACAACGTTGCAAGAACATGTATCGAGGCTATGGGTGCCGCTCTTGGTCACACCCAGTCACTCCATACAAATGCTTTGGATGAGGCTATCGCACTTCCTACAGACTTCTCTGCACGTATTGCACGTAACACTCAGATTTACATTCAGGAGGAGACTAACGTATGCCGTTCAATTGACCCTTGGGCAGGTTCATACTACATTGAGTCTCTAACCAACGAGTTGGCTCAGAAGGCTTGGGCTCACATCCAGGAGGTTGAGGCTCTTGGCGGTATGGCTAAAGCAATCGAGACAGGTATTCCTAAACTAAGAATTGAGGAGGCTGCTGCACGTAAGCAGGCAAGAATTGACTCTGGTGAGGATACAATCGTGGGTATCAACAAATACAGATTGGAGAAAGAGGATCCAATTGAGATCCTTGATGTTGACAACGCAAAAGTACGTGAGCAACAGATCCAGAGACTTAAAGAACTTAGAGCCAACCGTGATAATGCAAAAGTACAGGAGTGCTTGGCAGCAATCACAGAGGCTGTAAGAAACAAAACCGGCAACTTGTTGGAACTTGCTGTTGAGGCAGCAAAGAACCGTGCATCATTGGGTGAGATCTCAGATGCTTGCGAGGCAGTTGTTGGCAGATATAAAGCAGTTATCCGTATGAATACAGGTGTATACTCTTCAGAGGTTAAGAACGATTCTGAGTTCGAGAAAGCAAAAGAGATGGTTGCAGCATTCGCTAAGAAAGAGGGCCGTCAACCACGTATCATGATTGCAAAACTTGGTCAGGACGGTCACGACCGTGGTGCAAAAGTTGTGGCAACCGGTTATGCAGACTGTGGATTTGACGTAGATATGGGTCCTTTGTTCCAGACTCCTGAGGAGGCTGCAAAACAGGCTGTTGAGAATGACGTTCACATTGTTGGTGTATCTTCATTGGCAGCAGGTCACAAGACTTTGGTTCCTCAAATCATTGAGGAGTTGAAGAGATTGGGCCGCGAGGATATCATTGTAGTGGCTGGTGGTGTAATCCCTGCTCAAGACTATGATGTTCTTTACAAAGCCGGTGCAGCAGCAATCTTTGGCCCTGGTACTCCAATCGCTTATGCTACCATTAAGATGATGGAGATGCTTAACCAGAAATTTGAGGACTAATTGCTCCTGACTTATTTTAAGAAAGGGGGCCGTTGGTTCCATATACAGAAGAAGGGTTGACTTTCAGGGTCAGCCCTTTTTTTTTACGCAAATTTCTGCCACTATCTGACCGTCGGCACATAAAACAGCATATCGTTTCCTAAATTTTGTATTATTGCAATTTATTCATAAATTTGCTCCCCTAAAAATGGAGAATATATGATTTACCGTCTACGACTGCTGGATTCTTTGCAACTGTTGCTCAATGTTTAGTTGGGAGGGGCTGTCGTATGTATTTGTTATTAAGGTAATTTGATATAAATGTGCAGGTGCTCCCAATATGTTTGGGGGCACTTTTTATGTGTCCGTTCCCCGGATCTTGAAGTGCAGAAGTGCAATAGCGCACAAAAAAATGATTAAGCGCCGGAGGGAGTGCCGCAATGAGAAGCACTCCAATGGAGCAAGAGAAGAGTGATGCAGTGGGGCAGCGGGATACAAAATTTGAAAAAAGAGTATATTTAAAAGATAGAATTAAATTATGGACCAGAAAATTTACGTCTTTGACACCACTTTGAGAGACGGTGAGCAAGTGCCGGGATGTCAACTTAATACTATTGAAAAGATTGAGTTGGCCAAAAGTCTTGAGGCATTGAATGTTGATGTTATAGAGTGCGGATTCCCGGTTTCAAGCCCAGGTGATTTCAACTCTGTAGTTGAGATTTCAAAAAATGTAACCAATGCAACAATATGTGCCCTAACCCGTGCGGTAGAGCGCGATATTGAGGTTGCAGCAGAGGCTTTGCATTATGCGAAAAGGGGAAGGATACATACAGGTATTGGAACTTCGGATTCACATATACGATATAAATTCAATTCAAACAGGGAGGAGATTATTGAGCGCGCTGTTAAGGCTGTAAAGTATGCGCGCAGATTTGTGGATGATGTTGAGTTTTATGCCGAAGATGCCGGACGAACCGACAACGAGTATCTTGCAAGAGTCGTTGAGGCTGTAATTGCAGCAGGTGCCACTGTAGTGAATATTCCTGATACAACAGGATACTGTACGCCTTGGGAGTATGGAGAGAAGATCAAATATCTTATAAACAATGTTCCCAATGCCGACAAGGCCATATTGAGTACCCACTGCCATAATGATCTTGGTATGGCTACAGCAAATACAATATCGGGAGTCATGAATGGTGCCCGTCAGGTTGAGGTTACAATCAACGGTATTGGCGAGCGTGCCGGCAATACATCCCTTGAGGAGGTTGTAATGACACTCAAGTGCAGAAAAGACCTTCCTTTCTATACAGATATTGATGCCAAACAGATATATAAAAATTCACGCCTTGTAAGTACCCTTATGCGTATGCCTGTGCAGCCGAACAAGGCAATTGTGGGAAGAAATGCCTTTGCCCACTCTTCGGGTATCCACCAGGATGGCGTTCTCAAGAATAGGGAGAGTTATGAAATTATAGACCCTATGGATGTAGGTGTGAACGATTCTGTAATTGCACTTACTGCAAGAAGCGGAAGGGCTGCGCTCAATCACCACTATGAGAGATTGGGCATACATCTTGCTCCGGAGGAACTTGATGTTGCATATGAAAAGTTCCTTCAATTGGCAGATACCAAAAAGGATGTCAATGACAGTGACCTGCTCATCATTGTGGGTGTGAACCGTAACGAGGCCGCCCGTAAAATACGTCTTAAATTCCTTCAGGTAATATCGGGAAAGGGTTCGGTCCCTATGGCTACCGTAAAATTGAACATAGATGGCGAAATTTGTACTGCAACCAGCAGTGGAAATGGCCCGATAGATGCGGCATTCACTGCTGTAAAACAGTTGGTGAACAGAAAAATTGTTGTGGAGGAGTTCTTGGTACAGGCAATAACACGCGGATCCAATGATATAGGAAAGGTTCATGTCCAGGTAGAAAACAGGGGTAACCTTTACTACGGATTCTCTGCAAATACAGATATCATCACAGCCTCTGTTGAGGCATTTGTAGATGCAATATCAAAATTTATCTAAATACAAGTTTGAATTGGTCAGGAGATTTTTCTGCCTGATTTAAAATAACTGTAATAATGGCAAAGACACTATTTGATAAAATATGGGAGGCCCATGTTGTCCAGGAACTTGAGAATGGACCTACCCAACTCTATATTGACCGGCATTTTATTCATGAGGTAACCTCGCCACAGGCTTTTGGGGGGCTCGACAAAAGGGGAATAAAGGTATTCCGTCCGGACCAGACATTTGCAACATGTGACCACAACACTCCCACCCTCAATCAGGACAAACCGATTGAGGACCCCTCATGCAGAGTGCCAATAGAGACATTGGCGGCAAACTGCAGGAACCACGATATAAGATATTTCCCTTTGAGGCATCCGTCAAACGGCATTGTGCATGTAATAGGACCGGAGCAGGGCATAACCCAACCGGGAATGACAATAGTCTGTGGCGACAGCCATACAGCCACCCATGGTGCCTTTGGTGCCATAGCCTTTGGAATAGGTACCTCGGAGGTGGAGATGGTGTTGGCAACTCAAACATTGCTGCAGAACAAGCCAAAACAGATGCGTATAACAGTAAACGGCAAATTGGGCAAGTGCGTTACGCCAAAGGATGTGATTCTGTATATAATATCAAAACTCGGCACAAGCGGCGGTACAGGATATTTTGTGGAGTATGCAGGTGAGGTGTTTGAAAATATGAGTATGGAGGGACGTATGACTGTATGCAACATGAGCATTGAGATGGGTGCAAGAGGCGGTTTTGTGGCTCCCGACACCACTACCTTCAACTATCTGCACGGACGCAAATATGTGCTTCCTTCTGTACTATCTGCAAACGGTCAGAAGTGTGATGGTATTGCCGGAGAGTGGAATGAGGCCCAGGAGGAGGAGTTCAGGGCTTTGGTTGAAAAATGGAGCAGACTCTACTCCGATGAGGATGCAAAATTTGACAAGGAGTTCATATTTGATGGCGCCGATATAGAGCCAATGGTAACTTACGGAACCGATCCGGGCAGGGGAGTGGCAGTTACAGGAACAATTCCGGAGTGTGATGAGAGCGGCCGCAAAGGGTTGGCATATATGGGATTCGCTGCGGGAGAGAAGATGTTGGGCAAAAAGGTGGATTATGTTTTTGTAGGAAGTTGCACAAACGGCAGGATTGAGGATTTCAGGGCTTTTGCAGATTATGTCAAGGGCAAGAAGAAGGCTTCAGACGTTACCGTATGGCTTGTGCCGGGCTCAGTTGAGGTCGAACAGAAAATAGCAGATGAGGGTATAGACAAGATACTTGCCGAGGCTGGTTTTGAGTTGAGACAGCCTGGCTGTTCTGCCTGTCTGGCCATGAACGCCGACAAGGTGCCAAGCGGGGCATACTCACTCTCTACATCAAACAGGAATTTTGAGGGACGCCAGGGACAAGGCGCAAGAACAATGCTGTGCAGTCCGATTGTGGCAGCCGCAGCAGCCGTTACAGGCGTCATTACAGATCCAAGAGAGTAGATTTGCACCGCTGCAAAACAGAAATGCAAACCAATGCCTGCTTAAGTGTATGGCATTGGCACAAAATGGAAGATCAAGTGTATGATTGAAGGGCCGGTTTGTAGGGAAGAGAATAAAAAATATTGGAAATGGCTTTTGAAAAGATAAATATTTTGAGGTCTGAAGTAATTGCTACTCCTGTGGAGAATATTGATACAGACCAGATTATACCAGCAAGGTTTCTCAAGGCTACCAAAAGGGAGGGCTTTGGAGATGCCATGTTCAGGGATTGGAGGTATACCCAGAACAATGAGTTGATAGAGGATTCGGTTTTTGCCAAGGGAAGCAAAGATGCAAGGATTCTTGTAGCCGGAAAGAATTTCGGTTGCGGTTCGAGTCGTGAGCATGCTGCCTGGGCTATTGCCGATTATGGATTCAGAGCAGTTGTTTCAAGTTTCTTTGCAGATATTTTCAAGAACAACGCCTTGAACAACGGCCTTTTGCCGGTTCAGGTGAGTGAGGAGTTCCTGGCTGCCATCTTTCAGGCAAAGGAAAAGAACGGTAAGGTTGAACTTGAAATCAATCTGCCGCAAAGAAGCATTGCTATAGTTGGAACAGATATGAAAGAGAGTTTCCCAATAGGCGAGTACAAGCGCCATTGTCTTGAGAATGGACTTGAAGATATTGATTATCTGCTCTCTACAAAAGAGATTATTGCCGCTTATGAGCAGAGGCGATAAGATTCTCCATTTGGAAGAATTAAGAATTGATGCTCAGTTTAACACTATAAGCAGTATATAAAATGAAGAAAAATATAGCAGTTTTACCGGGTGACGGTGTTGGCCCGGAGATTATAGCACAGGCACAGCGTGTGCTTGAGGCGGTTGGAAAGAGATTTGGTCATGAGTTCGTTTTTGAGTTTGGCCTTATTGGCGCTTGTGCAATAGATGAGTGCGGAGAGCCGTATCCACAGAAGACCCATGAGTTGTGCCAAAAGAGTGATGCGGTGCTTTTTGGAGCAATTGGAGATCCTAAATACGACAACAATCCCAATGCAAAGGTGAGGCCGGAGCAGGGTTTGCTCAAGATGCGCAAGAGCCTGGGACTCTTTGCCAATTTGAGGCCCATTGCCCCTTTTGATTGCCTTATAGAGAAGTCTCCCCTTAAAATGGAGCGAATAAAGGGCGCAGACCTTATGATTGTGCGTGAACTTACCGGCGGACTCTATTTCGGTGAGCCACGTGGCAGAAGTGAGAATGGTTCTGTTGCTTTTGACACATGTGTGTACAGCAAGGAGGAGATTTTGCGAGTTGCCGAGAAGGCATTTGAACTCGCCAGAATAAGAAGGGGCGCGGTTACCATGGTAGACAAGGCGAATGTCCTTGCAACAAGCAGGCTCTGGAGAGAGACTGTAAAGGAACTTCAGGCGGAGAAGTATCCCGATATTGAACTTGATTTCATGTTTGTAGACAATGCTGCAATGCAACTTGTTACAGCACCGGGCAAATTTGATGTCCTTCTTACCGAGAATCTTTTTGGTGACATCTTGAGTGATGAAGCAAGTGTAATCACCGGCTCGATAGGTCTTTTGCCTTCTGCATCCGTTGGAAAGGAGGTTTCGCTTTACGAGCCTATACATGGTTCATATCCGCAGGCAAAGGGCAAGAATATTGCCAATCCTATTGCAACCATACTCTCTGCAGCCATGATGCTTGAGTACTCTTTCGGCATGAAGCAGGAGGCTCAACTGATAAGGAGTGCTTGCCAGAAATCAATTGAAGAGGGTATTGTAACCGAGGATTTGGCAGGAGTATCAGCCAAATCTTACGGAACCACAGATGTGGGCGATTATATATGTAAGGCAATTGCCGGTGAGTAACCGGAGGGCTACTTTTTAAGGCGAACAAGATTGAGACCGTCGCGCAGGGGAATGATCACATTCTCAACGCGGGGGTCTTCTTTTATGAGTTTGTTGAAGTTGTAGATGCCCTGCGTCTGGGCATCTTTTGGAAGAGGGTCGGTATACACCTTGCCGTCCCAGAGGACATTGTCTGCAAGAATGTATCCGCCGGGTTTGACATAGTCAAAGACCATTTCATAATATTTGCAGTATTCACGCTTGTTGGCATCTATGAATACAAGGTCATATTTTATGCCGAGAGATTTTATGATCTGCTCCGCATCTCCAAGATGAAGTGTAATTTTCTCCTGAAGACCGGCTTTTGAATGTGCTTCAAGAATGAGGTCTTCGAGTTCGTCGTTTATCTCAATGGAGTGGAGATGTCCCCCTTCGCGCAAGCCTCTGGCAAGGCAAATTGAAGAATAACCGGTAAATGCACCCAACTCCAGAATGGAGTCAGGTGCTATCATACCGCTTATCATTTCAAGGAATTTGCCCACTACGGGTCCACAAAGCATCCTGCCATGGCTGGTACGCAGATGCGTCTGCTTCTCCAGCCAGTCAAGTACAGGGTCCTGTTCTTGTGAAAAATCGGTTATGTACCTGTTTTGTGGGTCTTTCATCACTTTTCCTATTAGTTGAGGTATTCAACCTCCATCTTGTATTTCCAGCGTCCAAAGTAGAGGTTCTCGCCTCTCCACTCAACCTCGCCTCTCTGGAAATCTACGGTCTCACTGCGAGGATGAGTCTTTGCAGGATAGAAATCACCTGAAAAGTCATCATTTACAATGTAACGGTAGGCATCAAGTCCGCGTGTGTAGAAGTGGTACACGTCGTCATTTGCCACTGCAGCATCGCGGCCCTCTTGCTCGGTTGCAGCATTCTTTGTATATGCGGCATCATAAACATGACCGAATGACTGGTCTACAGGAACCCATCCTATACCTTCATAATAGGCCTCTGCCCAGTCGTGAAGGTTAACATCACCCGGATGCAACATCCAGCCGCTCTGCCATTTCGCAGGAATGCCTGCGTAGCGGGCCATTGTTATGAACAACAGACCAACCTGGCCGCAATCGCCATGTCTGTTGTCAATCACATACTGCGGAATGTTCTCAATGGTTGAGTATTCGCGTGCGCTTGCCCAAGGATATGTCTTGCCAATGTAGTCAAAGATCTTCACACTCTTGAGGTACGGGTTCTGCTCATCACCAACAATACTGTCGGTAATGCGCTTGATGTCTGGAGTGAAGATAACGTGAGTCTCTCTCTCTGCTGTGTACTTCTTGTAAAGTTCGCTCTCCTTGTCATAAGGCTTCACATCTTCAGGATTGAATTTTACCCACCTGTTGTATGATGTGTAACTCAATTCATAACTGAAAACCGCTGCACTGTCTTTGTGGGCAACCTTCTCCATATATATGCTTTTGTGCGGATAGGTCTCTGGTGAAATCACATATTCAGGCTGTGAGGTTGAAAGAAGTTTGATGTTCTTGTGCTTCTCGTTGTTTCTTGGGTATGGCATCCATACGCGTATCATCTCGCCTGCAGGCACCTCTCCTGCGGGAACTGTGATTGTGTAGCGTATCTTCATGTCAACAGGCATTACCATCTTGCCGGTCATTGAATAGCCTTTGCCTGCAGCCTCAGTAACCTTTGGAAGGTACTCGCCAAGGAAGATGTCCAAGTCATCTGACTGTCGGCCCTGTATGCCTTTCTGTTTCTGCTGGGCCTCCTTGCTTATTCTGAATAGGTTGCGGGCTGCATTCCAGAAATATCTCTTCTCTCCGTCAATTACTTTGCACTCAATTGCGCCTTCTGCCTCCCATTTGGCAAGTTCTTCGGGGGTTACCTCCGGGTAGCGCTCCTTTATGAAGGCAAGTACTGTTGAGTCATTTTTGCTGAAATCCTTCCTTATACGGTTCATCACGTCAATGCGGAAGTTAAGGTCGTAGATCTCCTCTTTTGTAAGGGAGTCGGTGGCAATCTTCAATTTGATGATCTGCTCTGCGGCAGTGTACTCTCCTTTTCTAATCATGTTGTCTATGTTCTCTGTGCTGAACATAGCCTCATTAGAAAATTGTCCACATCCGAACAGTACGGATATGGACAAAATCATAAAAAACAATCTTTTCATAAGTAAGGTTTGTGCAGACTATTTAACACGCTCGCCGTATGAACGATCCTCAGTCTTTACTCTGATTTTCTCTCCCTGCTGGATGAATAGGGGAACCATGATGATTGCACCTGTCTCCAAAGTAGCCTCTTTCTGTGCATTTGTAGAAGCGGTATCACCCTTTACTGCAGGCTCTGTGTAGGTTACCTCCAACTCAACGAACTGTGGAAGTTCGCAAGTGAGGCATCTCTCCTCATCTGCAAGGAACATCATCTCAACAGCCTGTCCCTCTTTCATAAGGTCTGCGTTCTCAACGAAGTCAGTATCAAGGTGAATCTGGTCAAAAGTCTCTGAGTGCATGAAGTTGTAACCATCCTCATCTTTGTAAAGGAACTGGTAAGGTCTTCTCTCTACAGTGATGATCTCAATCTTCTCACCTGCTGAGAAAGTGTTGTCAAGAGTCTTTCCGTTCTCAAGATTTTTGAATTTAGTTTTAACGAAAGCAGGACCTTTGCCTGGCTTAACGTGTTGGAAATAAATTAGTTTACAAGGTTTGCCATTGTAACTGAAATACAAACCGTTTTTAAAATCTGCTGTAGTTGCCATATAATTATATTATGTATTTATATCCTTTGAGGGGGCAAATATAGTAAAAATTAAGGTTTTACACAATTATAGATTTCAGGCGCTCCATTATAGTCCCATAACGAAAGCGGCGGCCTGGTCAAGTTGCCATTTTGGGGTTGATGTGGCTCCGCATATGCCTACGCTGTCGCCCTCCTTGAACCACTCCTTTTCTATTTGAGACGTATCCTGGATATGGTAGGAGTGGGGATTTGCCGATTTGCACAATTCATAAAGCACCTTGCCGTTGGAACTCTCCTTGCCGCTTACAAAAACTATCACTGATTTGCTCTTGGCAAACTCAACAAGATTGGAGTGCCTTTGTGCCACCTGCCGGCAAATTGTGTCGTGAATCTTTATATATTTTTCTGCCTCTTCTGCCGTGCACCCCTTTGCCATGGCAATCTTCTCTTTTATGACGCTGCAGACCAGAGCGTACTCCTGCGGATCCTTGGTGGTCTGTGAGAAGATGTATATCGGTTTGGTAAACTCCATCTCCGATATGCCCTTGATGGAGTATCCGTCGCCGGAGTGGATCACATCAGTTATTACGGCATCACCGTTTACCTGTCCCACGAGGCCGTTTACCTCGGCGTGTCCCTCCTTTCCAAAAATTACAATCTGTCCTCCCGACAACTCTCCATCTCCATCTGCCGAGTTTATCTGGTCATATGTCTTTTTTATTCTCTCTTGAAGTTTGAGTACTACAGGGCATGTGCAGTCAATCAGCCGGATATTCTTCTCTTGGGCAATCCTGTATGTCTGTGGCGGTTCGCCATGGGCACGGATAAGCACAGTTGTGTCACTCATCTTCTTCATCATCTCAATGTCAATGACTACCAACCCCTTGTGACGCAATCTCTCCAATTCTGCATTGTTATGCACAATTGCTCCGAGGGAGTAGAGTTCTTTGCCGTCAAGATTGGCTTCTGCGGTCTCTACGGCCCTTATTACGCCGTTGCAGAAACCTGATCCCTTATCTATTTCAACATGAAGTTCCATAATGTAGAGTATTTGTTGTGGAGGCAGCAAAACTGTCGCGACAAAAATAGAAAAAAATATTGTACTTTTGTGCTTATGGACAATTCAAGGATCATAATAGCAATTGATGGCTATTCTTCTACAGGAAAGAGCAGTTTCGCCAAACTCATAGCGGGGAAATTGGGGTACATTTATGTGGACACCGGAGCCATGTACAGGGCAGTGACCTACTTTGCGTACAACTGCGGCTTCATAGACAGGAGGTGCCGCATAAAGGAAGAGTGGCTCAAGAGGGCCATAGCCAACATAAGGATCACATTCAGGCAGACCGGACCCGACGGCAGGTCGGAAACATATCTCAATGGAGCCAATGTGGAGAAACAGATACGTACAATGGAGATCTCCAACAAGGTGAGCCACATCTCGGCACTCCCTTTTGTGAGAAGTTTTGTTGATGATATCCTCAAGAAATTGGGTGAGAGCAGGGGTGTTGTGATGGATGGCAGGGATATAGGAACGGCAGTCTTTCCCGATGCCGAGTTGAAACTCTTTATGACTGCATCGGTAAATGTGAGGGCGGAGCGCCGTCTTAAGGAACTGCATGAAAAGGGGGGCAACGAGAGTTTTGAGGAGGTACTCAAGAATCTTCAGGAGCGTGACCGTATTGACACTACCCGTGAGACTGCACCGCTTGTCCAGGCTCCAGATGCCATACTGCTTGACAACAGCAATATGACAATTGATGAGCAACTTGTATGGCTTGACGGCATAATGAAGGAGCGTTTCTCATTTGGACTTTTTGGGGAGGATGTGGCATGAGGATAGCGGTACTTGATTTGGGAACAAATGTGTTCAACATGCTTCTGGCTTCATTTTCAAAAGAGGGATGCAGTTATATTGATGAGTTCAAATGTGCGGCAAAACTTGGTGGTGGTGGGCTTGCATCAGGACTGATTGCGGAGGAGGCATTCGGTACAGCATGTGCGGCCATGGAGCGCATTATGGCCAGAATTGAAGAGTGCGGAGGCGCAGATGTCATAATTCCATATGCAACATCCGCAGTGCGTGATGCCAGAAACGGCAACAGGTTTGTGGAAATCATGCGCGAGCGCTTTGGTCTGGATGTAAGGGTCATTCCTGGAGAGCGTGAAGCGGAGTTCATATTCAAGGGTATTATGCAGAGCCTGCCTGCAGAGGCCAAAAGCGGCAAAGAGAATGTGCTGATGCTTGATATTGGCGGAGGAAGCAACGAGTTCATAATAACAGACGGCAAGGAGATATTGTGGAAAGAGAGTTTTCCTATAGGCATGGCCAGGATGAGGGAGAAGTTCAATTATACGGAGCCCATCGGTGCAGATGTGGTGGTGGAGTTTGAAAACTACTGCAACAGTGTGCTGGAGTCTCTTTGGAGGCAGGTTGAGATATACCGGCCGCGGCTCTTTGTAGGCTCTTCCGGCTCATTTGATACATTCAAGGATCTGATGTTCGGGCCTGGGGTTGAGGCAATGCCGTGCAGGGTGCTGCCGTCTGACCAGTTGCTCGATTTGCATAAAAGGCTTGTGGCCTCAACGGCGCAGGAGCGTCTGGCAATGCCGAGGATGTCCCCTATCAGGGTAGATTACATCGTTCTGGCATCTGTCTTTACGCAGATGGTAATCAGGAGAATCAATCCTGATGTCATATATCAGTCGGCATACTCGCTTAAAGAGGGGGCCATGGCAGAGCATTATCAAGTTTGGCTCAATAGTTGATTGTTAAAGCAGGGTAAAAAAAGTAAAGATGAAGGTACTTATAATAGATGACGAGAGGAGTATCAGAAATACTCTTAAGGATATACTTGAATTTGAAGGCCATAATGTGGAGTTGGCCCAGGATGGCAAAGAGGGGTTTGAGAAGGCTTCTCAAGGGAATTATGATGTGGTGTTCTGTGATATAAAGATGCCCGGCATGGACGGCGTTGAGGTACTGGAAAAACTTGTCGAGAGCGGCGTGGACACCTCAATTGTAATGATTTCCGGCCACGGAACAATAGATACTGCAGTTGAGTGCATCAAGAAGGGGGCATTTGACTTCATTCAGAAGCCTCTTGACTTGAACCGCATACTTATAACATTGAAGAATGCCACCGACAAGACTTCGCTCATAAAGGAGACGAAGGTGCTCAAGAAAAAGGTGGCGGGCATTCCTGAAATAGTGGGCGAGTCGGCCGCAATAGTAAAGATAAAGGAGATGATTGACAGGGTGGCTGCAACTGACGCAAGGGTGCTCATTACAGGATCGAACGGTACAGGCAAGGAACTTGTGGCAAGGTGGCTACATGAGAACAGCAACCGCAAGCCGATGCCGTTCATTGAGGTCAATTGTGCCGCAATCCCGGGAGAACTTATAGAGAGTGAACTCTTCGGCCATGAAAAGGGTGCCTTTACATCTGCAATCAAGCAGCACAAGGGCAAATTTGAGCAGGCCGACGGCGGAACGCTCTTCCTTGATGAGATAGGCGACATGAGCCTTGCAGCGCAGGCCAAAGTCTTGAGGGTGCTCCAGGAGAACAAACTTACAAGAGTGGGCAGCGACAAGGACATATCAGTCAAGGTAAGAGTGATTGCTGCAACCAACAAGAACCTGCAGGAGGAGATCCAGAAGGGAAATTTCAGGGAGGACCTCTACCACAGGTTGAGCGTCATCATAATCCATGTTCCGCCTTTGGCAGAGCGCAAGGAGGATATTCCTCTGCTTGTAAACCACTTTATAAAACTTATCTGCACAGAGAACGGAATGCCTGTGCGCAAGATTGATGATGATGCAATAGAGTTGCTGCAGCAGCATGCCTGGACAGGAAACATACGCGAGTTGAGAAATGTTACCGAAAGGCTGCTGATTCTTGGTGGCAATACCATAACAAAGGACGATGTAATGGCGTATGCCACTCCTAATGTGTGTTAGCATAACGGCTCTTGAACTCTCCGGTAGCGTAATGGTTGGAAAGAGGGTATGGAGTCGTCTGAAATGACAGGACCGGTCAGGATTGTTAATCCGACCGGTCCCTTTTGTATAACTTTAATCTAAAAACATTTATTCACGTTCAATCCTCAGTTGCTGTATCTGGTTGCCGTTTGCCTGAGTCTTTACAAAGAGTGTGACCCTGAAGGTTTCGCCACCTGCGTTGAGGTCTCCTATGGCATATTTCATGGGCGCCTTTCCGCTTTTGTGTATTATCTTGAACCCTTTGGGTGTATAGTTTACAAAAAAATCCTTCATTATCTGGGTGGCCTGAACCTTGCTGCACTCATTGGTGTTTCCAAGAATGTCCAATTCCAGATTGCTGGCAAACCATGCCGACAGGCTCTCCGCATCACCCAACTGGATATACTTGCCAATTGGAACAAACACATCCTGTGTCTGCTGCGCCTTTGCCCCTGCTAGAGGAAAAATTGAGAACAATAGAAGAATCAATGCAAATCTCATATATAAGTTCGTTATCAGATATTCTAAAAAGTTGCAAAAATCAAGCCAATTTACAATTTTATTCTTAAATTTGCAAGGATAGCCCAATTAATTTTAAAATAGTGAAGATAACGCTTTTACTTGTCGGCAAGACAGCCTTCCCATATATAAATGAGGGAATATCTCTCTATGAGAAGAGGTTGTCATTCTATGTGAACTACCGCAAAGTTGAAATTCCCGAACTTAAGGGGGTGGCCTCGTTGAGTGAGCAGCAGATAAAGGAGAAGGAGGGGGAACTGATTCTTAAAAACATCAAGCCTTCGGATGAGGTAATTTTGCTTGATGAAAGGGGTGAGTTCTTCACATCTGAAAATTGGGCACGCCATTTGGAGAGAAAAATGACATATGGCGCAAAGGATATTGTCTTTGTCATTGGTGGTGCCTACGGCTTTTCACAGGAGGTCTATTCCAGGGCAAACGGAATGTTGTCGCTCTCAAAGATGACCTTCTCCCACCAGATTATAAGATTGATATTTCTTGAGCAACTCTACAGGGCATTCACAATAATAAAAGGAGAACCATATCATCATAGGTAAGATGCGCAAAAGATTGGAGAGTTCTATACGGAAAATTGCCGGAAAACTGTCGGGACCTTATAATGCAGTTATGAGGCACAGGACTCTTTTGGCCTTTCTGTTTACCTTGATCTTCTTTGCTGTATCATTTGTGATCTCTCCTGGAGGCTATACAGCCCGAGGCGACGCCTTCAAACTTGAGAAGAAGATACATCAGAGGCAATATCTGCTTGAAGAGTATGTACAGCAGGCTTTTGACAATCCTGTGGACCAATGGCTGGAGATTGAGGATTTTCCTCAGGATATGGTCATCTACAAATACAATGCCGATACGCTCCAGACCTGGGTGAACCAGTTCCCGATCCATAATGATGATGTTGATGTGCTGCCGTTGTGGTACCGGTTGCACTACCTCAATAGCAGGAATCTTTACAATACACCCCTGGCATATCTTACCGAGAGGGAGCAATATGTGAACCTCGGTTCGGCCTGGTATATAATCAAGGTCTACAAAAAGGAGAGGGTAAAGATTATAGCAGGATTGCTTGTAAAGACCGAATATCTTTCCGACAATGCGGTGCTTGTGGGCAAACTCAATCCCGAGTTCAACATTGACACCAAACTCACCCTTACCCAATTCAATATTGATGACGGCTGGATGGTCAAGGGAAAAGATGGAGGGGTTCTCTTCTCGGTTGTTGATGATGTCCACTCTGCGGTGAGGGGAAACAATGCTATTCTCAAATGGCTCTCATTCCTTTTGGCATTCATGACCCTCTATTTCTATTTTTATGAACGCAAGAATTTTACATCATTCTTCATATTCATTCTGGGCATTACGGTGCTCAGGTGCATAACATTCATTTATGGTGAGATGTTGAGGATGGAGGCTCCGCTCTTTTCACCCAACATCTATGCCGATACCGGGCTCTTCACTTCTTTGGGTAACCTGCTGCTGAACAACCTCTATGTGGCACTCGTGCTTTTGGCCATACATATCATCAGAAGAAGGCTGGTGCGCTTCTTTGGCCATACAACCCTGCGTAAGGTCGTGCTGACTCTCATGCTCACTCTATTGGCATGTCTGGCAATTGCCTACATACATGGCACACTGCTTTCACTTATAAACAACTCAAATATTGTACTGGAGTTGTATCATGTGGAGAGACTCAATATATATTCGTTCCTCTGCTACATGTCATATGGCCTGCTCTTCATGTCGCTGTTGCTCCTTTTGCAGACTATACTGATGTTTACCCCGTTTTACAGCAAGGAGTCTCTTCTCAAGCCAAAGAACATGTTGGTGTACATATTCATTGTCGCTTCGTACATGCTTGCAGTAGTGTCGTGCCAGGGTTACAGAAAAGAGGAGCAGAGGTGCAGAATGTGGACCAACAAACTCTCCGTGGAGAGGGATCTGGGGCTGGAACTGCAGTTGAAGGAGATTGAGAACAAACTCCTTTCGGACCCGATAATAAGGACTATCCTCCGGGCTCATATTCAGGGTGCGGATACCAGGGGACTGCTCAAGAACCGTCTGAATGAGAATTATCTTCAGAACATAAGCCAGAAATATGAGATACAACTTACTATCTGCCGCCCTAACGAGACCCTAATGCACAACGACGGCAAGAGGCTTGTTGATTGCAACTCATACTTCAAGAATGAGGTCCTGAGTGCGGGTTCTCCAATTTCAGACAAGTACAACTTCTTCTTCCTCAACAACTACAATGGACGTGTAAGTTACCTTGGTGTCTTTACCTATTATACACCGGAGGGTGCGGTAATGCTCTATCTCGAACTCAATTCAAGGTTCATGAAGGATGTTATCGGATATCCTGCGCTGCTGTTTGACTACAAGCAGGCCGACAATATAAACATGCCGAGTTTCTATTCGTATGCAAAGTATACCGACAATGAACTCATCATGTACCGCGGCAACTACAACTTCCCCATTACCATAAAATCAGAGGAGTTTGAAGAGGGTTTCTCAGCATCCAGGTCGGGCAAGTATGCACTTTTCATCAACAAGTTCGCTCCCGACAATGTGATAATAATAAGTCGTCCGAAGAGGCCACTTTTTGTGTACTTCATCTCTTTCTCATACATGATGCTCTTTTTCGGCTCATTCTTCTTTATGGTTGCCAGGGTGAGGCAGACTTCAAAAAGGTCAATGAGGGCAAGGCTCCCCAAATACTCTTTCAGACGTAAGATTACCTATCTCGTGGCATTGGCACTGGCTGTTTCCCTGCTTCTTATGGGTTTGGGAAGTGTTTGGTTTGGAGTCAGTTATTATAACAAGACCAACCGTATGCAGATGGAGGAGAAACTTCAGACCGTGCAGTCCACCCTTGCTGATTTCTGCAAATATATAGGGGAGTACAACGAACTTAACTCTGCTGACCTTTTCCAGACAATAGACAGGATGGCCAACAATATTCAGGTGGACATAAATATATATGATCCGCTCGGCAGGCTAGTGAGAAGCACGCAGCCGGAACTCTTTGAGCGCTATCTCATGTCTTCGAGAATGAACCATGATGCCTACCGTCAGATAGTGATTGAGAGCAAGAGACATGTTGTCAACAGGGAGCAGATAGCGGAACTCTCATACTATTCGCTCTATGCCCCTATAATAAATATTGACGGCAAACTCATTGCCATTGTCAATATACCGTATTTTGTCCGCACAACAGATTTCAGTGGTGACATTTCATCAATTGTGGCGGCCATTATAAATATCTACATACTGCTCCTCATTGGAGCAATCCTTTGCGGTATCTGGGTATCCAATTCGCTTTCACGCCCATTGGCAGAGATCAGCCGCAAGATGCATACTGTAGATGTGTCCCGACATGCTGAACATATCAATTATACCCATAATGATGAACTTGGAGTGCTTGTAAAGGCCTATAACCAGATGGTCGACGATCTTGAGGAGAGTACCAAACGTCTGGCCCAGACGGAGCGTGAGCATGCCTGGAGCGAAATGGCCCGGCAGATTGCCCATGAGATAAAGAATCCCCTTACCCCAATGCGCCTGAGCCTTCAGCATCTGGTACGTATGAAGCAGCGCAATGTCCCTGGATGGGAGGATAAGTTTGAAGAGACTGCAGGATCTATTCTTGAGCAGATTGATATACTTTCAGATACTGCCTCCGAGTTCTCAAGTTTTGCCAAATTCTACTATGAGGAGAGTTCTGTAATCAATCTGTACAATATAATATCGGAACAGAAGATACTCTTTGATACAAGGGAGAATATAAAGATTCTGTTCAGCAGTTCTTTTGAAGATGCATTCGTCTACGCCCGCAAAGGACAGATCATAAGAGTTCTTGTCAATCTCATATCCAATGCGGTGCAGGCTCTGGAGAGTGTGGGACGTGGCTACATAAGAATATCGCTGCTAATGGAGAATGGAAACTATCTGGTTTCAATAGAGGACAATGGCCCTGGAGTCAAGGAAGAGGATGAAGCAAAACTCTTTACTCCAAACTTTACCACCAAGAGTAGCGGAACAGGTCTTGGACTTGCCATCTGCAGCAATATCATTGAGCAGAGCGGTGGAACAATCGGGTACTCGCGTTCTGAACTTGGAGGTGCCAATTTCCACTTCACGCTGCCTGTCCATTATGGGCATGAGGCGTAATTATGTTTTGAAATGCAATTGAGGCATGCATCTCCTGTCTGGATTTCAGGTTCCTTTTCAGGAGAGAGTCAACCTATTTTTGTCTCAAGAAAATCTGCAAAGGACATCCACAGAAATTGAAATGCTCCCTCAATCTGTTCTCAAGATACCTCTTGTAAGGGTCTCTTACATATTGAGGCAAGTTACAGAAGAATGCAAATGAGGGGCTCTTGCTCGGCAATTGTGTGATATACTTGATTTTAATGTATTTGCCCTTGATTGCCGGTGGCGGATAGTTCTCAATCTCCTCAAGCATGACCTCATTGAGTTGTGATGTAGGGATTTTGCGTGAGTAGTTTTCATAAACCTCGGTAGCGGCCTTGAGGACATCAAAGATTCTCTGTTTGTTAATGACTGAAGTGAAAATGATTGGAACATCGTTGAATGGGGCAATGCGTTTGAGGATAGCCTCTTTGTACTGCTTCATTGTATTGTTGTCCTTCTCAATGGTATCCCATTTGTTCACTACAATTACACAGCCCTTCTTGTTCCTTATTATAAGGTTGAAGATGGCCATATCCTGTGCCTCAACACCATTCTGTGCATCAAGCATGAGAATGCATACATCCGAGTTCTCAATGGATCTTACTGCGCGCATTACAGAGTAGAACTCAAGGTCTTCGGTAACCTTGTTCTTCTTTCTCATTCCTGCAGTGTCAACGAGCATAAACTCATAGCCAAACTTGTTGTAGTATGTTGAAATTGAATCTCTTGTAGTGCCTGCTACAGGAGTGACTATGTTTCTTTTCTCTCCCAAAAGGGCATTTGTCATTGAACTCTTGCCAACATTCGGTTTGCCCACAATGGTAATGTGCGGAAGTTCCTTCTCCTCCTCTTTTACCGGCTCATCTTCAGGCAACAGTTCGCAAATTTTGTCAAGAAGGTCGCCTGTACCGCCGCCATTTACAGCAGCAATGCAGAATGGCTCTCCAAGCCCCAATGAGTTGAACTCGTATGAACCGTACATCTTGTCGCCTGTATCAACTTTGTTTACAGCAAGAACTACCGGTTTTTTGCATTTCCTCAAGAAGCCTGCAATCTCCGCATCATAATCGGTAACACCTGTTTCAACCTCGCACAAAAAGAGAATGACATCAGCCTCCTCTATTGCCAAAGCAACCTGATCCCTGATCTCCCCCTCAAAAACATCATCGGAATTGCTGGTGTAACCACCTGTGTCAACAACAGAGAACTCCCTTCCGCACCACTCTGCCTTTCCGTAATGCCTGTCTCTTGTAACACCTGCAGTCTCATCTACAATTGCCTGTCTCATACCTACCAACCTGTTGAACAGAGTTGATTTGCCCACATTCGGGCGGCCTACTATTGCTACTATTCCCATAATTCTGATTTTAATGAATAACCTCTGAATATATATGCAACAGGTCACATAATCTTACATAGATCAGGTCCCGACAGCGCAAAATACACAAAGATGTTGCAAAGATACAAAAAGATGTCAAACAAACAGGAGGAAATGGCTAAACATGCAAGTTTACATGCCGTTTCCTCTTTTTTTATTACCTTTGGGGGTGTAATTTAAGTGCTTATGAAAATAGATCCAAAATATAAACTGAGAGAGATTGCAGGTGAGTGCATTATTGTCAACCAGGGCAAGGTGGGCACTGACCTCACACGAATAATTTCATTGAATTCATCAGCCAGGTTCCTTTACAATGCCATGGAGGCAAGGGAGTTTGAGGTGGAGGATGCTGCACATGCACTCGTTGAGGAGTATGGGATTGACAATGACCTTGCCATGAAAGATGCCGGCAAATGGGTTGAATCGCTGAAGAATTGTGGCGTAATTTTATAAAGTCAGGATATCCGGAAATATCAGTTGCCCTATGGAGGATTTCAATTTGAATGGTACGGAGAATCTGCTTTTTGCGCTGCTCAGACTCGGTTTGGGGTATTGTGCGGAGAATGGGCAGGATGATGCTCTCTTTGACCGGGTTTCTGCCGGAGAGTGGAGTGACTGCTACAGTATGGCATGCAAACAGGGCGTTATGGCATTGGCTTGGGATGGAGTCTTGAAATTGCAAAAAGGGAAGCAGCCTCCGTTGAACGTAAAGATTCCGTGGGCTATGGCTGTAGAGAGATATGAAAAGCGCTATGCCGAGTTCTGCAAGGCAATTGAGAAGTTGAGTACCCTTTATCGGAACAATGGTATAGCAACAGTACAGTTGAAGGGTGTTGGCCTCTCTTCCTGTTACCCTGTGCCACAGCATAGGGAAGGCGGGGATATTGACATATACACATTTGCCCTTGAAAATTTGGAAAGTTCAGCAAAAATTCCCGAACGGTCATCCGAAGATGCCTCTTGTTCAAAGGATAGAGGTGATTGTGAATCGGTTGCCATGAAGAGTGACCGTCAAGCAAATGACTTTGCAGATGAACTTATGCGCAGAGCCGGAATTGAAGTTGAGAATCATTCCTACAAGCACAGCAATTTCAATTACAAGGGTATTCCAATTGAGAACCACAAGTGTTTCCTGAATGTGAAGCATTACAAATATGGCGCACATCTTGATAACTTTTTAAGGAGGGAAATGGAGCCCGAAAAGGTAGTGCTGCAAGGTTGCAGCAGTGCGGTACTTGTCCCTTCATTGAAGTTCAACTCTGTTTTTATACCTTTCCATGCATTCCAGCACTATGGCTGCGGACTTACCTTGCACCACCTGTGTGACTGGGCTGTTCTGGTGCGCAGAGGAGCCTTGGAAAAGTGGCCACAAGAGGTTGACGACAAAGATTTTCTTACTGGAATTGCCGCTTTTTCAATTCTCAGTGACGCATTGATGGGAACTGATTCCCGCATGCATGAGAAATGGTGCGCCATCAGGAGCGGCATTGTGGAGATGAACCGGGCAAGGGAACTTGCATGCAAGATGCTGAAAGAGATGCTCTCTCCTGAGTTTGAAAACGAGATCCCTGTAAATGGGAAGGTGCAGATACTTGTGTACAAGACCCGCAGGCTGCTGCACAGATACCGCCTGATAAATGAGGTAATAAAGACATCACTATTGTCAAATCTGTGGAAGTCGGTGGTTGTGCATGTAAAAAATCCTTTATTGATTTTCAAGACCAGATGAGTCTGTCCGGTAACTTGCAGGAGAGTGTGGAATGAATATTTTCAAAAGAATATACAGGTTGCTCAACAAGGAGGAGCGTAGTCGTGGAGTCAGGGTCGCGGCAGCATTGTTTCTTACTGCGCTGCTTGATTTTGTAAGTCTTGCATCGTTGCTTCCGGTGCTGTACTGGCTTCTCAAGGGGGGCGAGAACAATAGGGCAGCATTGCTCTTTTCGCTTCTTGCGGTTGCACTGATAATCATCAAAAGCAGTGTGGGTATCCTCTTTTCACGTTTCCAGAACAGATATATGCTTTCAATCTTCAGAAGATTGAGTCTTTCGCTTTATAATATCTATTTCAACAGGGGACTGCTCTTCATAAAGGAGGAGGGTTCAAACCGTCTCTCCCACGATACAAATTATATATCATACCTTTTCAGCCAGAACATTTTACCGTCAATTCTTAAGATGAGCAGCGACGCACTTCTGCTTCTGCTTGTGGCCATGGCCCTTGCCATTTATGATTTCTGGACCTCCATGATCCTCGTATGCAGTTTTCTTCCATTTCTATTCATATACATATTTGGAGTAAGGGAGAGGGTAAAGAGAATAGGAAAGGAGGATGTAAAGGTAAAGCGTAACCAGAGCAGGGTTGTTATGGATACCTTCAAGGGTTATGCCGACCTGCAGGTGAGCGGTGCTTTTCCTTATGTACAGGAGATGTTCAAGTCGGGTCTGGACAAAATTTCAGAAAACAGACTTCAGATGGATACATTGAGGCGTATTCCGCTTTTCCTTGGAGAACTGGCTGTTGTAATAGGTTTGGCTCTGATGGTGGTTACCCGCAGTGGCGATGTATCATTGCTGGTAGGAGTCTTTGCTGTGGCTTCATTCCGTCTGCTTCCGGCCTTGCGCAGCATAATGTCAGGATATGCCCAGTTGGAGAACGCATCTTATTGCCTTGATGTTATTGAGGCGGCTGTGTATGACGGTGGAGAGGATTTGGGGGCTGCTGTAGAAGAGGTGCCGGAGAACTCTCTGTCGGGACCATTTTCAGACAAAATTGAATTTTCCGGAATATCATACTCTTTTCCCGACGGCGAGATTCTCTTCAAGGATTTCTGCTGTGAAGTGGGGCGTGGCGAGTTCGTGGGCTTGAAAGGGTATAGCGGAGTGGGCAAAACCACACTTTTCAATCTGCTTCTTGGATTTATCTCTCCGCAGGAGGGCTCTATTCTCATTGATGGTACACCTCTTGATGCAGGCAACAGAAAGGGGTGGTTGGACCAGGTTGGCTATGTGTCGCAGGATGTATTCATTTTCTATGGTACGTTGGCAGAAAATATAGCCTTGGGAGAGGCCTCTGTAGACCGGGAGAGGGTAGCGCAGGTGCTTGATATGGTGTGCCTCAAGGAGTGGACTGCCACTTTGCCCCAAGGAATTGATACCAATATGAGCGAGGAGGGCAAGAAACTCTCTGGAGGACAGAGGCAGAGGATAGGTATAGCGAGAGCAATTTACAAGAGGGTGAATGTATTGCTTCTTGATGAGGCTACATCTGCATTGGATAATGAAACCGAGAGTGAGATAAACAGTATGCTGTTGCAGTTGAGAAAGAACTTGGGCAATTTGACTATTTTGTCGATAGCCCATAGGGAGAGTTCCTTGAAGTTCTGCGACAGAGTGGTGGAGATAGGATGACAGTTACGTTAAAGTTAGTTGGAACAATGGAATCAGAGAGATTTTTAATAGGTGGATATGTTGTTGAAATAGAGGGCCGTGAACTGATTGACGGAGTGGCTGCTCTGGGTAGTTTTGCAAATTTCAGGTACAATGGCGGAGCCGACCGTAAGGCTCTGTTGAGTTTTTCATATTCTACAGAGGATTGCGGTGAAATGTGCGGTGACTTTCTCTACTCTTCAGAGAATGACGGTGTTGTAAGTGAGTTCTACTCTATGCCGGAGAAGGGATGCTTTTTCCAGAAGATGAGGCATGAGAATGGAGAGTGGCTCAATATGAAAATAAGTGGAGAGAGTGGAGTGGCTGTGATTTACGGCTCTCTCATGCCCCAGATGTTGAGGTTCGCCATGTGGATAGGATTTGGTGTAATGCTGTCGGGAAACAATGCCATAGCAATCCATAGCAGTTGTATTGTATATGAAGGAAAGGCTGTACTCTTTTTGGGAGAGAGCGGTACGGGCAAGAGTACGCATACGCGTTTGTGGAGAGAGTCTATACCGGGAGCCTCGCTTCTGAATGACGACAGTCCTATATTGAGGGCCGAGGAGGATGGAATATATGTGTATGGTTCGCCGTGGAGCGGCAAGACACCATGCTACAAGCAACAGAGATGCCCTTTGGCAGCAATAGTAAGGCTATACCAGGCACCATTCAATAAAATTGAAAAATTGCCGCTGCTGTATGCCTACGGGTCGGTGCATCCGTCGTGTCCGCCCGATTTTGCCTATGATACCCGGTTGTATGACGGCATAAGTTCAACTATAGGAAAGGTTCTGGAGTCAGTGCCAGTATATAGAATGGGATGTCTGCCCGACCATGCGGCAGCACAACTCTCATGTGAAACAATCTTCAAGGGTTAATGCTGGTTATGGAGGGTACATCAAAGAGGGTTCTTCCCAACAATATATTTTTTGCATGGGTGGAGGAGGAGATAGCGGCTGGGCGCAGTGTACGTTTTGTAGTAAACGGCTTCTCAATGATGCCCCTGTTGCGCAACGGCAGGGATGAGGTATTGCTTGAACCGTGCGATCCACAGAGTATTGCCAAAGGCAATATACTGCTCTTCAGGTATAAAGGTGCCCATATTCTCCATAGGGTGACCGGCATGGAGCGGCAAAGCGGCAAAATCCTTTTCAGGGGCGACAATGTCTTTGGCCGGAGAGAAGAGTGCCTGCCTTCGGATGTGGTAGGAAGGGTTTCTGAAATATACAGATGCAACGGTGGTAAAACAGTGAAGAGGGCACCGGAAAGTGCAGTTTACAATGTAATACTCCTGTTCTGGCGCATTTTGCGTATGGGAATGATTGCAGCCGGCAAGGTGAAGCGCCTCTTTTGAGCGGCTATTCGCAGCCTGCACTGCAACTGCCGCAGTCGCTGTTGCACTCTGCAGCCTCTTTTTTGCCTGGTCTTTTACCCTTTTTGCCCCAAAGTCTCTTCTCTTCAACTTTTGCACATTGGATTCCTCTTTTGCGCATCTCTTTGTTATGTTCTATTTCAGTGTCGGGAAACTTGCCGTCCTTTCTGAAGATTATATTGAAGCACAACAGAAAAACGGCGATTCCAACTATCAAAACGCATAATAAAACAAGTTTCATACTTTTTCCCTTTCTCTATAAGATACATTTTGATTCATGAACAAGCGGCTTGCCGCTGATGTTCAGAAGTGGTGGCGCCTGCAGTAACTTTATTTTTGCTCTCTCCCGGAGCGATGTAATCTTTGTAACATGATCCCTGTCATATCCGGCAGCAACAAGTTCATCAAAAACTTTGCCTTCATCGTTGATAGCATAGAGCAGCGGGTCAAGGAGAGTGTAGTCCGGCAGAAAGTCATCATCTTTCTGTTCGTGTCTCAACTCATCAGACGGGGCTTTCGTCATGGTTGATTGCGGAATGAGAGCAGAGTTCCTGTTGATGTAGTCTGCCAATTCATAAACCTCGCTTTTGTAAAGGTCTCCCAATACCATTACCGCCCCCGACAAATCTCCATACAGGGTGCCGTAACCCACGCTTAGTTCGCTCTTGTTGGTTGTGTTCAGCAGCAGGGCGTTGAACTTGTTGGCATATGCCATGAGAAGCGTACCCCTGATTCTGGTCTGCAGATGCTCTTCAGCCACATTCCATTGGTTCTCCCGGCCAAATATTGGCTGCAGTTCCTTCATGAATTTCTTGAATATTGTGCTGATTGGAATGATGTGGTACTCTATGTCAAGGTTGTCGGCCATATCCACAGCATCCTGAATCGAGTGGAGTGTGGAGAACTCGCTCGGCATGAGCAGGGCGTGCACATTCTCCTTGCCGAGAGCACTTACGGCAAGGGTTGCCACAACTGCGGAGTCAATTCCTCCCGACAATCCTATGACAGCCTTCTGTCGGCCATTGTTGCCAAAGAAGATTCTGATTCCTTCAACCAGCCTGTCGTGGACCTCGTCTATCCGTAAATCGCCTGAAAACATCTGCCTTGTTGCCAATTAAAAAGAAGGTGACTAAATGTAACTATAGCCACCCTCATTATACCTGTTTTATTGTTAGAAAACGAAAGTAGGAGTAATTGATTTGTAGTTGTAAACCTTGTCAATTACATCACCTATCAACTCTGCAATAGAGATGACCTTGATTTTTGAAGTGTCTGCACCAGGGGCAGGACGCAAAGGAATGGTGTCTGTAACAATAAGTTCTGCCAATTGTGAGTTTGCAATGTTCTCATAAGCGGCACCTGACAAGACAGCGTGTGTAGCCAGAGCCCTTACAGAGAGTGCACCCTTCTCCATAAGCATGTTTGCTGCTTTGGTAAGTGTGCCTGCTGTGTCAACCATATCATCAATGATAATGATATTCCTGCCCTCAACTTCACCGATGGCTGTCATTGAACCTACAACATTTGCCCTCTCTCTTGATTTGTGGCAAACGATAAGAGGACAACCAAGGATACGTGAATATGCATTTGCCCTCTTTGCACCACCCATGTCAGGAGCAGCGATTGAGATGTTCTCCATGTTGAGGCTTCTCAAGTATGGAAGGAAAATAGAACTTGCGTAGATGTGGTCTACAGGGAAATCGAAGAAACCCTGAATCTGGTCTGCGTGAAGGTCTACAGTCATTACTCTGTCACAACCTGCAGCGCCAAGCATATTTGCAACCATCTTTGCTCCGATAGAGACTCTTGGACGGTCTTTTCTATCTTGTCTTGCCCAACCGAAATAAGGCATTACCGCAATAACCTTGTATGCAGAAGCCCTCTTTGCAGCATCAATCATAAGAAGAAGTTCAAAAAGGTTCTCTACCGGCGGGTATGTAGATTGTACGATAAATACTGTTGCACCTCTGACGCTCTCATTGAAAGCAGGCTGGAACTCTCCGTCACTGAATACTGTAACTTCTGATTTTCCCAACTCCAATTTTAGTGATTGTGCAATCTTCTCTGCAATTGGTCTAGACCCTCTGCATGAAAAAATTTTGATGGTATGAGTGTGATCCATAGTGTTTATTATAGTGTTTAAGTGTGTTTGTATCAAATTATTCTTGTCAGTTCTCTTTCATCATCTGCAAAACCTCTTCAATGTACCCGAGTACCTCCTCCTTTCCCAAGCCGCTTTCTGATGAGGTTACAAATACCGGTGGAAGTTCTTCCCAATACTCCAGCAGCGTCTTCTTGTTCTTTTCTATCTGGTTTGCCAGGGCAGTCTTGCCGAGTTTGTCACCTTTGGTAAAGATGATGGCAAATGGAATCTGTGCCTCGCCCAGAGCCATAAGGAATTCAAGGTCTATTTTCTGTATGGGCAGACGGGAGTCAAGCAACACAAAAAGTACGGCAAGTTCTTCGGACTTGCTTACATATGTGTTGATCATGTTGGTAAGCCTCTCCCGGCCTTTTTGGGAAATTTTTGCATATCCGTATCCTGGAAGATCAACAAGATACCAGGAGTCGTTTATAAGAAAATGGTTGATAAGCAGGGTCTTGCCAGGTGTGGCAGAGGTCTTTGCCAATTTGCTTACGCCGCATAGTGTGTTTATGAGCGAAGACTTGCCCACATTTGACCTCCCTATAAAGGCGAACTCATGCAATCTGGCCTTTGGCCTGTCACTCAATTTCTCACTGCTGCCTGCAAAAACTGCTTTGGTTATCTTCATTTCTTAAATTTTACTGCAAATCTACTAAAGATATGCGAAATTAATTGTAATTTTAAGAAATTTTTAGGGAAAAAGAATGGAAGATAAGATATCATTATGCCAACTTCAGCAAAG
This sequence comes from Bacteroidales bacterium, assembly GCA_015060245.1. Lineage (GTDB taxonomy): Bacteria > Bacteroidota > Bacteroidia > Bacteroidales > UBA932 > Egerieousia. The sequence goes on from SUYU01000011.1 coordinate 58,763, forward strand.
GTTGAAAGGCGCAGTTGATGATGCGGTGCCCGGATATGTTTGGGTAACGGCTGAAATTGGTGAGGTAAAGGGCAACCCTAACGGACACTGGTATCTTGAACTGGTAGATTATGATCAGGAGGGAAAAACCATAGCGGCCAAGGCCCGTGCTACCATCTGGAGCAGGGCTGCATCGCTGCTCATACCATATTTTACTACCACGGCAGGTGTGCCTCTTGCGGCAGGAATGAGGTTGTTGGTAAAGGTTCAGGTGCAGTATTCTGCCGTATATGGCCTTTCGCTCAACATACTTGATATTGACCCCTCTTATACTATAGGGGAGTTTGAACTGGAACGGCAGCGAGTCATAAACCGTTTGCAGCGAGAGGGAATGTTCGGGGTCAATGCACAGTTGCAGTTGCCGGTGCTTCCAAAACGTCTGGCCGTGATTTCTTCACCGGCTGCCGCAGGATACAGGGATTTCATGAAGCACCTTTCGGAACAGGAGAGCGGAGTCTCGGTTTATACACGGCTCTTTGTCGCCCCGATGCAGGGCGCAGATGCTCCGCAGGGAATAATAGCGGCACTTGAGGCTGTGGCCGACGGGTTGTCTGCCGATGAGGCATATGATGCCGTTGTAATCATAAGGGGCGGTGGCAGTGCCCTGGAACTTGCATGTTATGATGATTATGAACTGGCGCTGAATATTGCTCAGTTTCCTCTGCCGGTTATTGTGGGTGTGGGGCACGACCATGATTTTCATGTCGCAGACATGGTGGCTCATACATCCTGCAAGACACCTACTGCAGTTGCCGATTTTATCATTGGTCTCTATATGGAGCAGTCTGCAAGGCTTGAAGCCATGTTGCACCGATGCAGGATAGCGCTCAATGGAATTATTGCAGCAGAGGAGGGAAAACTTGCAAGATTTGCCGACAGACTGAAAAATTCTTGCAGGATGATGGTGGCCGATAAGGAGAATAAACTTAACTTTGTGGAGTTCAAGATAAAGGCAATGGATCCGCGGCAGATTCTCCAGAGAGGATTTGCAATGGTTGCCGGAGAGGATGGAAGACGCCTGGTTTCGGCAGATGATATACCGTCGGGAGGAAAGATGAAACTTTTTATGAAGGATGGTGTTGTTGAACTGGATTTTGTTGTCAGGGAACGTAAAGGAAAAGAATGAATATGAAAGAAATGGGCTATGACGTGGCGTTTGCGCGTCTGGAGGAGATTGTAAAGAGGCTGGAGAGCAGTGATACCTCTTTGGATGAGGTGGAAGGATACCTCAAGGAGGCTGTATCCCTTGTTGAGTACTGCAAGAATGAACTCAAGGGATACAAAGAGAATTTTGAATCATTGTTGGACTAAAATTTTTGTTATGATATTTGATAACGACGCATATTTGGAGCCTTTCAAAAAGCAGATTACCAACAGGTATATGCAATTGGTCATAAGAAGAAACGAGTTGGCCGGCTACGGAAAGAAATTGAAGGATGCCATAAATAACCACCTCTACTATGGTGTTCACAAGGAGGGAGATTGCTGGGCCTTCAGGGAGTATGCCCCAAATGCAACGGCAATATATGTTGTAGGAGATTTCAACGGGTGGCAGCAACTTCCGGAGTACAGCATGCAGAATATTGGAGGCGGCAACTGGGAGTTGAAACTTCCCCACTATATGGTTCGTCATGGAGAACTCTTCAAGTGGCATGTCTATTGGAACGGAGGCGACGGAGAGAGGTTGCCATCATATGCAACAAGATGTGTACAGGATAAGCAGACCTACCTGTTTGCAGCCCAAGTGTGGCAACCTGCACAGCCTTATGAGTGGAAACACAAGTTCGCAAAAAAAGTGGATAATCCGCTTATATATGAGGTCCATATAGGTATGGCCGGGGAGGAACTGGCTGTTGCCTCATTCCGTAACTTTACAAAAAATGTATTGCCTCATGTGGCAAAAATGGGTTACAACACTCTGCAGATAATGGCTCTGCAGGAGCATCCGTATTACGGCTCTTTCGGTTATCAGGTTTCAAACTTCTTTGCATTGAGTTCACGTTTCGGAACGCCTGAGGATTTCAAGGAACTTGTTGATACAGCGCACTCAATGGGTATAGCAGTAATCATGGATATAGTGCACTCGCATGCAGTGAAGAATGAACTTGAGGGGTTGAGCAATATCGACGGTTCGGGCGGATTGCCATATTTTCATGAGGGTGCAAAGGGTGACCATCCTGCCTGGGGAACCAGATGTTTCAACTATGGCAGATATGAGACACTGCAGTTCCTTTTGAGCAACTGCAAGTTCTGGATGGAGGAGTATAATCTCGACGGTTTCCGCTTTGACGGCATAACCAGCATGCTCTATTGGGACCACGGACTCGGCAAGTGCTTTACAACATATGACGATTATTTCAGCGGAAATACAGATGAGGATGCGGTTACATATCTTGGTCTTGCCAATATTCTTGTAAAGGAGATTAAACCTACTGCATTCACAATAGCGGAGGATATGAGTGGAATGCCGGGCCTTGCAGCCTCGATCCAGGAGTATGGAACCGGTTTTGATTTCAGGATGAGCATGGGTGTGGCGGACCATTGGATCAAGTGGATCAAGGAGGTGAGCGATGAAAACTGGAATGTCTGCAACATGTGGTATGAACTTACAAACAAGAGGGCAGATGAAAAGACCATAAGTTATGCCGAGTGTCATGACCAGGCTATGGTGGGCGACAAGACCATCATATTCAGGTTGATGGACAAGGAGATGTATACAAGCATGAACCTGGAGTCGCAGAGCCTGGTTGTAGACAGAGGCATTGCCCTGCACAAGATGATAAGGCTCCTTACCGCTGCAACTTCTGGCAACGGCTATCTTACATTCATGGGCAATGAGTTCGGCCATCCGGAGTGGATAGATTTTCCGCGTGAAGGAAATGAGTGGTCATACATGTATGCAAGGCGCCAGTGGTCGTTGTGTGAGAGTCCGTTCTTGAGATATGGAAAACTGATGGCATTTGAGCAGGCCATGATAGGATTCATGAAAAGGAAAAAAATATTGTCAGCACCTCCGGTATCCATATACAACGATGAGCATAAACAGATTCTTGTAATGGAGAGGAATGGTTATATTTTCGTATTCAATTTCAGCCCTTGCAACTCTTATGAGAACTATTTTGTAAAGGCGCAGCCGGGTGAATATAAAATAATTCTTGATACCGACTGGAAAGAATTCAACGGATTTGGCCGCAACAACAGGCGTGCGGCGCATTTTACAATGCCTCAAGGAGATGATAATTTCTTGTCGCTTTATTTACCGTCTCGAAGTGCTTTTGTTTTGCGCAAAAAATAACTTATATTTGCGCCGTAAAAAAAATAGTTAAAATGGCTTATTTGGAATTTAATAAAGAGGAACTTGTAAATCTTGAGTATTCTTTGGAGAGGGAGATTCTTTTGACAAACAGGGCCGGTGGTTATATCAATACCACAATTGTAGGGTGCAATACCCGAAAATATCATGGTCTGCTGGTTGTTCCAATAGAGAAATTCGGCAATGAGAGACATATCCTGTTGTCAACTCTTCATGAATCATTGGTTCAGCACGGACAGGTTTTCAATCTTGGAATCAGTTCTTATGGCAAGGTATATGAACCGAGAGGCCATAAGTACATCATAGATTTCGAGATGGATTATGCTTCTACCATCACATATAGGGTCGGTGGTATGAAATTCAGTAAAACAATAATGTTTGTCAGGGAGACAGAGGAGGTGTTGATAAAATACACATTGCTGGAGGCTCACTCTGATACAAAACTGAGAATAAAACCTTTCTTGGCTTACCGCAACATACATGCCCTAACCAAAGCGAATGCAGGTGCAAACACCAAATATGAGAAGATTCAGAATGGTGTTGCGTTCAAGATGTATGACGGATTCCCTACTACCAATCTTCAGTTGAACAAGGCTGGGGAGTGGATTGCAAATCCGGACTGGTATTATGGCGTTACATATAAGGAGGAGAGCAGAAGAGGATTTGATGACAAGGAGGATTTGTTTGTTCCCGGTTATTTTGAAGTTCCAATCAAGAAGGGCGAGAGCATCATTTTGTCTGCGTCAACTTCACAGATCAAGACCCGCAGCCTCAAGAAACGCTTTGACGATGAGGTTGCAAAGAGAGTTGACAATGCAAGAAACAGTTTTGAGGATTGTCTCAAACTTGCCGGACAGCAGTGTGTGCTCAAACAGAACAACAAATACAGCGTTTGTGCAGGTTATACCTGGGATTATGAGGATTTGCGTTACTCACTTATCGCAATTCCGGGCTTGACCCTTTTCAACGATGGTGATACCAAACATTTTGAGGCTGTAATCGAGAATTTGCTTACAGAGAAGAGAGACCGCATATTCAAGGCCGGAAACGAACCTGATCTTCCATTGTGGCTCTTCAGAACTATGCAACAATATATTGAGTTTGGTGCAAAACCTGAGTATGTATGGAAGAAATACGGTAAGGATCTTGTGGCCATTCTGGATACGTACCGTAATGGAGAGAGAGATGAGGTGATGTTGCACGAGAACGGACTTCTATGGTGCAAGAAAGATGGTGTTCCGCTCTCATGGATGAATGTCTGTGACAAGGTTACAGGTCAGCCGCTTACTGAGAGGGCAGGTTATCAGGTTGAGACCAATGCCTTATGGTACAATGCTCTCTGCTTTGCAGTTGAGATGGACAAGGAGTATGGCAAGGGCAAACTTGAGGCTACATGGAAGCGAACAATCCAAAGCATAAAGAACAATTATACAAATTACTTCTGGGTAGAGGAGCGCAGACATCTTGCGGATTATTGCGACGAAAGGGGCAAAAACATATTTACCCGTCCTAACCAGTTGGTTGCTGCTGTCCTTCCGTACTCTCCTGTTGAGGATGATATCAAGATGGAGGTGTTGAGGGCTGTAAAAAGAGAACTTCTTACAATGCGCGGCGTAAGGACATTGTCTCCAAAGAATCCGCTTTACAAAGGTGTCTACGAGGGTGACCAGTTCCACAGGGATACGGCTCACCATAACGGTTGCGCCTTCCCATGGTTGCTCGGATTGTACATTGAGGCCCAACTCAAATTGGTAGGAAAATCATTTGCAAAACAGGCCAGGGAGTTGCTCGGTGCCTTTGAGGAGGATATAAATATCCATGGCGTGGGTTCAATAGCAGAACTTTATGACGGAGACCCTTCTCACAGACCTCATGGATGCATATCATCTTCGGTGAGTGTTGCAGAGATTATTCGTGGAAAATATTTGTTAAATAAAATAAAGAAATAGCAATGAAAGTTTTAATGTTCGGTTGGGAATTTCCTCCTCATATTGCCGGTGGTTTGGGAACCGCATGCCACGGCCTTACCAAAGGATTGGCCAAACATGATGTAGAGATACTCTTTGTGATGCCGTCCGCTTCCGGAGATGAGGATCAGTCTGCCGTAAAGATTGTAAATGCGAGCGATGTTCCGTTTACCCAGACCTGGAGTGATATGCAGACTTTCTTGAACAAAGTTGACTTTCTTAGGGTTTCTTCTAACCTTGTTCCATATATAGATCCTCAACTTTATTCAGAATATGGTTCTGAAATAAAAAGATCTGAGTACGAACAGTTCAAGGTGAAATATGGCGCCAAATACAAATTCTCCGGCAAATATGGTGCAAACCTTATGGAGGAGGTTGCAAGTTATGCTATGGTGGCTGCAACCATCGCTTCAGAGAATACATTTGATGTCATACATGCCCATGACTGGCTAACATATGCTGCCGGTATTGCTGCCAAAAGGATATCGGGCAAACCTCTTGTAATTCATGTTCACGCAACATCTTTTGATAGAGGAAGTGCAGACAACATTGATACCCGTGTATTTGAGATTGAGAGAATGGGTATGTTGGAGGCTGATAAGGTTATTACAGTAAGTAATCTTACCAGAAATATAGTAATAAACAAATACGGAATAGATCCTTCAAAGGTAATTACCGTACACAATGCTGTTGATTTCAATGAGTTCCAGCAGGTTGACGTGAGAAGGGGCGTTGAGGACAAGATTGTTACTTTCTTGGGCCGCATCACTTTCCAGAAGGGACCTGAATATTTCATTGAGGCTGCAGCAAAGGTGCTCAAGCGTATGCCTAATGCCAGATTTGTTATGGCAGGTAACGGTGATCTGATGAACCGTTCAATCAGACGTGTGGCAAAATTGGGTATTGCCGACAGATTCCACTTCACAGGTTTCCTCAGAGGTGCGGATGTGAAGAAGATGTTCTCATATTCCGATGTATATGTGATGCCTTCTGTTTCTGAACCGTTCGGTATCTCACCTCTTGAGGCGATGAAGTCGAATGTGCCTACCATCATTTCAAAACAGTCTGGTGTGGCAGAGGTACTTAAATATGCCATTAAGGTTGATTTCTGGGATATTGATGCCATGGCTGACGCAATGTACGGCCTGTTGGCTTATCCCGGTCTGTCGGAGATGAGCATAAGATGCGGTGTTGAAGAGGTTAATGCCTTGAAATGGGAAAATGCCGCTTTAAAAATCAAAGATGTTTATTCAATGGCCATTGCCGGAGAGTAGTTTTAAGTTAGAATAAAATAAGTAAAAGATATGGACAAGTCATTATGTTTTTATTTCCAAGTACATCAACCAGACAGGCTAAGATTGTACCGCTTTTTTGATATAGGAAATGATTCTCAGTATTTTGATGAATTTGCAAACAAGACAATTCTAAAGAGAGTTGCAGAGAGATGCTATCTCCCTATGAACTCGCTTATGTTGGAACTTATAGACAAATATAAGGGCCAGTTCAGAATTGCATATTCAATTTCAGGTGTTGCATTGGAGCAGTTCGAGAAGTATGCACCGGAGGTGTTGGAGAGTTTCAAGAGACTTGCTGCAACCAAATGTGTTGAGTTCCTGGCTGAGACATATTCCCACAGTTTGGCCTCTTTGGTGTCGGAGAAGGAGTTCAAGGCTCAGGTAAAGGCTCATGCTGCCGCTATCAAGAAGCACTTTGGCGTTACTCCAAAGGCTTTCAGAAATACCGAGTTGATATATTCTGACCAGATTGGAGCACAAGTGGCTGATATGGGTTACAATGTAATGCTTACAGAGGGTGCAAAGCACATTTTGGGATGGAAGAGTCCTAACTATCTGTATACAAATGCAATCAATCCAAAAATGAAACTTTTGTTGAAGAACTTCAACTTGAGCGACGACATTGCATTCCGTTTCTCTGACAGAAGCAACCCTAACTGGCCGGTTACCAGCGAGAAGTATGCGCAATGGCTGAATGAGGCTTGCGTAAATGATGAGGTTGTAAATCTGTTTATGGATTATGAGACATTCGGTGAGCATCAGAGACAATCTACAGGTATCTTTGAGTTCATGAGAGCATTGCCTGGCGCAGTCCTTGAGAACACAAACTTGAAGTTCCGCACTCCTTCGGAGGTGGCACAGAAACATCAGCCTGTAGCGCCTCTACATGTGCCTTTTGCAATCTCTTGGGCAGATGAGGAGCGCGATACAAGTGCATGGATCGGAAATGAACTTCAGAACGAGGCTTTCCACAAATTGTATTCAATTGAGAAACAGGTAATGTCTACAAAAGATGAGAACCTTATCTCAGATTACAGAAAATTGCAGGAGAGTGACCATTTCTACTATATGTGTACAAAATTCTTCTCTGACGGAGCCGTACACAAGTATTTCAACCCATACGATACACCATATGAGGCATTCATCAATTACATGAACGCATTCAGTGATTTCCAGTTGAGAGTAGAGAAGGCTGTCGCTGCAAAAAAAAGAAAATCTTCAAAATAGCGTAACATAAAGAGGATATAATTAAAATCTGTCTTGGTGGCCTATGCTCCAGGACAGATTTTAAAGGTTTTATATAGCGATATATACAGGATTAGATAAACAATATTAATTAATTTAAAAGAAAGGTATTAAATGAACGGAGAATTTTCGGAGTACAAGGAGGAGGTAGTACAGAGTTACAGCAAGTTTAGAGTTAATAACCCAACTTGGCGTAATATGCTGATTAATAAGAAACTTCCGGAAAGATTGGAGAATTTGGATATATTGTCAAAAAATCTTTGGTGGTGTTGGAATCAGAGTGCCATAGATCTTTTCAAGATGGCAGATCCGGAACTATGGGCACTGTCAAACGGCAATCCTATTGCAATGTTGGATATGATTGACTTGAACAGATATAACCAACTTGCAAAAGACAAGAACTTTATCAGCAAACTTGATGAGGTATATGCTGAGTTTGAAGAGTACATGTCGCACAAGAAAGAGGCAAAAGGACCTAACATCTCATATTTCTGTATGGAGTATGGTCTTGACACGTCGTTGAAGATCTATTCAGGCGGTTTGGGTATTCTTGCCGGAGACTATTTGAAAGAGGCAAGTGACATGAATGTGAAGATGACTGCTGTAGGTTTCTTGTACAAGCATGGTTACTTTACACAGAAACTCTCTGCGCAGGGTGATCAGGTTGCAAACTACGATCCGCAGGACTTTTCAAAGACACCGGCAACCCCAGTGATGGATGAGAAGGGAAATTGGCTTACAATTACAGTGGCATTCCCTGGAAGAACACTTTATGCAAGAATCTGGAAGGTTGAGGTAGGTAGAATTATATTGTACCTTTTGGATACAGATATAGATGAGAATATCCATGAGGATAGAGGAATTACCCACCAGTTGTATGGCGGAGACTGGGAGAACAGGTTGAAACAGGAGATTCTTTTGGGTATTGGCGGTATAAGGGCTTTGCGTACTATGGGTATCCACTCTGAGATATATCACTGCAATGAGGGCCATGCAGCATTCATTGGCATTGAGAGATTGAGGGAGTATGTACAGGACAAGGGCCTTTCATTCACAGAGTCAGTTGAGATTGTACGCTCTTCATCACTCTTTACAACCCATACACCAGTGCCTGCAGGTCATGATGCTTTCAGTACCGACATGTTGGGCAAATATATCGGCCATTTTGCAGAGAAATTGAAAATTGACTGGCATACACTCATGTCGTTGGGTATGGTTGACCCTTATAACGGTAATGAGAAATTCTCAATGAGTAACCTTGCTGCCAACTTGTCGCAGGAGGTTAATGGTGTGAGTTGGTTGCACGGCAAGGTGAGTCAGGATATCCTTGCATACTTGTGGCCTGGCTATCTTCCTGAGGAGTTGCATGTAAGTTATGTAACCAATGGTGTGCACTATCCTACATGGACAGCACCTGAATGGAAGGAGGTTCATGCAAAGGTATTTGGTGAAGCATTTGCAAGCCACCACTACGACAGAAGTTGTTTCAGCGGAATCCGCAAGGTGAGCAATGAGGAGATCTGGAAGATCAGATGTGCCCTCAAGACAAAATTGATTGATAAGGTCAAGGAGTGCTTGTCGGATCCTGCAATTGCAAACCACTACTCTCCACACCATATTGTAGAGATCAAGAATACTCTCAGGGATGATATCCTTACTGTAGGTTTCGCAAGGCGTTTTGCTACATACAAACGTGCGCATTTGTTGTTCAGGGATCTGGTTACTTTGGATACAATCATCAACAATCCGGAGCGTCCTATCCAGTTCATCTTTGCAGGTAAGGCCCATCCTGCAGACAAGGCCGGCCAGGATCTTATCAAGAGGATCGTAGAGATCTCAAAGATGCCTCAGTTCATCGGCAAGATTGTCTTTGTGCCTAACTATGACATCACTTTGGCCAAATATCTTGTACAGGGAGTGGATATCTGGATGAACAACCCTACAAGACCTCTTGAGGCTTCGGGTACCAGCGGTGAGAAGGCTGTAATGAATGGCGTAATGCACTTCTCTGTACTTGACGGATGGTGGGTTGAGGGCTACAAGGAGGGCGCCGGCTGGGCTCTTCAGATGGAGCGTACCTACGATGACCAGAACTTCCAGGATGAGTTGGATGCCGCTACAATCTATCATATTTTTGAGAGCGACATTGCTCCAAAATATTATGACAAGAACTCAAAGGGCATTTCAAACACTTGGATTGAGACCATCAAGAATTGTGTTGCCGAGGTTGCCTGTGATTTCACTACAAACAGAATGATGTCAGACTACTTCAGCAAGTACTACAACCCAATGTCAGTGCGCTACAACAAAATGATTGAGAATGACTATGCCATGGCCAGAACAATCTCTTCATGGAAGAGAAAGATGCGCAGGGAGTGGTCGAAGGTTGAGGTATTGAACAACTCAACTATAAGCAATGTGTCAGGTGCTTTGGTATTGGGCAATAACTACGAGGCTACATTGACCGTTGCCATAGGCAATGAGATCAATCCTCAGGATCTTGGTATTGAGATTTTGCTTGCAGAGTACAACAAGAAGGGAAGACTACGCATCAAGGAGGTATTCCCATACACATTGAAAGGGTGTGAAAATGGTGTTGCAACATATGTATGCAAAATTGTTCCTGACAAGACAGGTGCATTCCAGATTGCAGCAAGAATGTATGCAAAACACGATTTGCTACCACACAGACAGGATTTTGAATTGGTAAAATGGTTGTAGCGGCTACCGGATTTTTTGATGGTGTCCATAAAGGACACAGAAAAGTATTGTCTGAGTTATGCAGAGTTGCGGCGGATGAGGGCAAGGAGAGTGCTGTAATAACATTCTGGCCCCATCCACGTAATGTGCTGCAGCAGGATGCCTGCAACCTCAGGCTTTTGAATTCGCTGGATGAGAAAGAGAGACTTGTAAAGGATCTGGGAGTGGACAAGTTCATTACCATTCCCTTTTCCCGCGAATTCAGCAAATTGTCTACAAAGGAGTTCCTGGACATCTATCTCAAACAGAAATATGATGTCTCTACGCTTATCATAGGTTATGACCACAGGCTGGGAAGCAATTCCAACCAGACCCAAAAGGAGATGATGGAGACTGCACGCTCCCTTGGAATAAATGTGGTGAGGGTAGAGGAGTTCCTGATAGATGACAACATTATAAGTTCAACAAAAATAAGGAATCTGCTTACTGTAGGTGACATCACCTCTGCCAATGAATTTCTGGGTTACAGTTATGAGTTGAACGGAGTGGTTGTGTCGGGCCAGAGACTTGGCAGGACAATAGGTTTTCCTACAGCAAACATGAAACTCTACAACCCGTTGAAGGCTGTCCCCGGGAACGGTGTCTATGCAGTCTGGGCTGAAGTGTTCGGTAAAAATTACATGGGAATGTGCAATATAGGCACACGCCCCACTGTGGCAGACAGCAATGAAAGGACAATAGAGACCTATATCCTCGATTTTAACGAAGATATATATGGCCTTGACCTTAAGATAAAGTTTGTCGGAAAGATAAGGGATGAAAAGAAGTTTACATCTCTTGACATGTTGAAAGAGCAATTGGAAAAGGACAGGGTCTCAACATTTGAGATGCTGTCATAGTTCAAAAAGGAGAAAACAATAACCAATCATTTTTGTTTTGGATAATTATTGTTACCTTTGCAACAAAGGGTCCCGACAGAATCGGGATTCTTTTTAATTTTATATATTATGTCAAAAATACACTATTTAACAGCGGAAGGATTGGAGAAGTTGAAGGCAGAACTTGCCCAACTTGTTTCAGTAGAGAGGCCTTCGATATCAAAGCAGATTGCCGAGGCCAGAGATAAAGGAGATTTGTCTGAAAATGCAGAATATGATGCAGCACGTGAGGCTCAGGGCTTGTGTGAGTTGAAGATTTCACAGTTGCAGGACCTTATAGCAAATGCAAGGATCATTGATGAGTCAAAGATCAATACAGATCAGGTGCAGATGCTCAACAAGGTAAAAATAAAGAACCTTAAGACCAATGCCATCGTAGAGTATACATTGGTTGGAGAGAGCGAGGCCAATATCAAGGAGGGAAAACTTGCTGCGGCAACACCTATAGGCAAGGCTCTTATTGGAAAGAAAAAGGGTGACGTTGTGGCGGTACAGGTGCCAAGCGGCATCATCAATTTTGAGATCATTGATATTTCAATCTAGTTATGGCATCAGTTTTTACCAGAATCGTCAATGGCGAGATTCCTTCGTACAAGGTAGCGGAGGATGAGAACTATTATGCTTTTCTTGATATAAATCCTTTGGCAACCGGACATACGCTGGTTATCCCAAAGAGAGAGGAGGATTATATATTTGATTTGGAGGCCCAGGAGTTTACAGGCCTTTGGGCATTTGCAAGAAAGGTGGCAAAGGCTGTAGGTGCTGCAGTGCCTTGCAAAAGGGTAGGAGTGGCAGTGTTGGGTATGGAGGTTCCACATGCCCATATACATCTTGTTCCGCTGCAGTCAGAGGCAGACCTTGATTTCAGAAAGGAGAAGGTACAACTTACTTCTGAAGAGTTTGTTGAGGTGGCCCAAAAAATATCAGATGCATTCAAAAGTTTGTAAAACAAGAATCTAACACTATTAATATGAAATTAAGAACTATTTTGGTTGCGGCAGCCGCCTCTCTTTTGGCATCCTGCTCTTCCGGTGAGAATGCTGTAATTGATCTGAATGTTCCTGGAGCCGGCAGCAAGGAGATTGTGTTGTCAAAACTTCAGGTAAACACAATTGCCGTTGTTGATACATTGAAACTTGACGCAAGCGGAAATGCAAGGGGCAAGGTTGAGGTAAAGGCAGATGATCCGGACTTTTTCTACCTGTCGTACAACCAGAAAAGGTTGGCGTCGCTTCTGTTGAAGGGCGGTGACAAGGTAAAGGTATCTGTAGATACTCTTGGCGGCGGATTGACAGTAACCGGATCTGACGAGTCCTTGAGGCTTTTGGAGATTGAGAAGAGCATCTATGATGCAACTGCAAAGTTTGATTCACTCTCTGTTGAGATCGACAAGGCGCTTGACAACAATGACCAGCAAAAGATTATGGATCTGCAGGTTGAAATGAGCAAATTCTTTGTCAAATATAAACGGGGCGCATTGGCGCAGATGATGAAGGAGCCTGCATCGTTGTCTAACATCATGTTGCTCTACCAGAAATTCAGTGAGGATATTCCTCTTTTTGGTGACGTTCATGATCTGGTATATTTCAGAAGCATCCATGACTCATTGAAGAATACCTTGCCGAATTCAAAATATGTAAGGGCTTTGAAGGATGATGTTGATAAGTATCAGAAAGCATTTGAATTCAGCAATAAAATGAATCTTGCAGGTGAGTTGGCATTCCCTGAGATAGAGATGGCTGACATAAAGGGCCAGAACAGGAAGATGTCTGAATTGTTGGGCAAACCCTTCATACTTGTTTTCTGGACAAGCACAATTGACCAACAGAAGATGTTCAACCATGATTTGAAGGATCTCTATGCAAAATATAACCCTAAAGGTCTTGAGATCTATCAGGTCTCTGCAGATGTTGACAAGACCCAGTGGGCTACTGTAGTCAGGGAGCAGGCTCTTCCGTGGATCAATGTCTGCGACGGAAGGGGAACATCTACTGTAGCGCTGAATACATACGCAGTAGCGCAGTTGCCTACTTTGATTCTGTTTGACAAAGAGGGCAACATAGTTGCAAAGAATATATTTGACAAGGCTGCTCTTGACCGCGAGTTGGGCAAATTGTCATATTAGGAGCCGTTAGAGAAGTTTTTTAGGCTTCCCTGCGACAAACTCCTTGAGATAGAAGGGTTCAAAGTATGCACAATCTTTGAACTCTTTTTTATTGTACATATCCCGGGCAATCACTCTCATGCCGGTAGCGTGCGGCAACTGCTCCGCAAAGAGAGCGTGGGGATGATTGACAAGCGGCTTGAATTTTTCGGAGCCGTTTCCGGTGAAGAGTACAATTGACGAGTCAAGTTCTTCTGCAAAACTTGTTTCATCAAGAATCTTTGCCTCTGTAGGGGTGAGTTGCATGCCCGCTTCATTGAAGATGGCAGTATAAACCTCCATCCTTCGGGCATCAATCATTGGCACAATAAGCAGCGGCAGTCTCTTTCCTGCAGTTTGGAAAGTGCTCTGCTGCAGTTCTCCGATTGATTCTGCAATCTCTTTGTTGTCGAGGGCGCACTGGGCAATGGCTGCGAGAGTACTTACACCGATAAGTGGCTTCTGTGCACCGTAGCACAGCCCTTTGGCGCATGATACGCCCACTCTCAATCCCGTATACGAACCGGGACCTTCGCTCACTGCAACTGCGCTGCAATCAGTTATCCTTATGTTGTTCTCTTCAAGAATATCCTTGATATATCTGGCCAGAAGTGTAGCATGTGCTTTGGGCTCATTTATATATTTCTCGGCAATAATCTCCCTGTCCTTCGCAAGTGCCACCGAACACGATTCTGTAGCAGTCTCTATCAAAAGTATTGTGTTTTCCATTCTATTTCTCCTTTACCTTAACTTTGGAGCCGTCCTTGAGCGTGCGGCTGATTGCATTATATGGGCCTGTTACAATCTCAATGCTGTCGGTAAGCCCTTCTGTTATCTCTATGAGTTGCATGTCCTGAATGCCGCTCTTTACTTTGGTCACTTTAACTTGGGATGTACTCCTGTCATAAATGAAGACCTGTTCCCCTATATCATTGCCTGAAAGTGAGTCAACAAGTCCCGGCCTGGTTGTTATGGCCTGTAGCGGTACTGTAAGTGCATTTTCACTTGTCTGGGTATGGATAGATACAGATGCACTCATACCTGGACGGAACGGGATGGGGTTCTGCTCCTGCAGGTCGGTGTAGGAATCAGAAAGAATACTCACTCTGACCTCAAAGTTTGTCACCTGGTCAGAAATGGCCGAGGCGGTATTCTTTGCAGAGTTGGCAATTTGAGTCACAGTCCCCTTGAATTTTCTGTTGGGATAGGCATCTACCTCAATGTATGCAGTATCCTGAAGCCCCAACCGTATGATGTCATTTTCGTTTACATCAACAAGTACCTCCATCTCGTTGAGATTGGCGATGCGGAGCATCTCTGTTCCGGCCATCTGACTTGTACCCACCACGCGTTCTCCCTTTTCAACGGCAAGCATTGAGACTATGCCTGTCATGGGAGCATATATTGTAGTCTTCCTCAAGTTCTCTTTTGCCTCTTCCAATGCGGCCTGGGCACTCTTTACATTGTATTTTGCTGCATTGAGTTGTTCAACCGCCATTTCATACTGTGCCTGTGAGGTCTCATATTCTGCCTGTGAAATCGCCTTTTGCGAGTATAGCAGGGAGTTTCTTTTGTGCGACTGCTCCATCTGTACAAGTTGGGCCTTCTGCTGTAAATATTGTGCCTTGATTGAGTTTAGCGATGCCTCAGCCCTGTCAACAGCAGAGATATATACGTCCTGTTTTATCTTGATAAGAAGGTCGCCCTCCTTTACATTGCAGCCTTCGTTCACGTAGAGTTCAACTATCTCACCCGATACGTCGGGGCTTATCTTCACCTCCGTTACAGGCTGTATCTTTCCGTTGGCGGGAATGGCCTCCGTAATGGTTGTGCGTTTAGGGAACTCCACTGTCACCTCAATTCCTGGTTCTTCCCTGTTTACACCAATGATTATGAGAATTGCTATCAGGGCAAAGCCGCCGAGGAGCATATATTTGCTTCTATTCTTTTTTGCGCTCATACAGTTACAGTTTTATGGGGATACCTTTATAGAAATCCAAGATCTTCAATTGGAAAATATATTGGAATTTTGTCCGGTAAAATTCTGATTGTGCCTTAAACAGATTGCTCTTGGCAACTATATAGTCGGTGCCGTTGAGCGCACCTGCATTGAATTTGTTCTCCACATATTCAAAGGATTCCTCACTGGCCCTCATGTTCTGAAGGGCTGCCTTATACTTCTCATATGAGTTTTGGGCATTGTTGCTTGCCTGCTGTATCTCCTTGTAGAGTGTATGGTGCCTCCTTTTGAGTTCAATCTCGGCGCTCTTTACATTCAGTCCTGCATTGCGTACCGAAGCCCCTCTTCTCCACCCGTTAAGGATTGGTATGCTCAATGAAAATCCCATGGACGGGTTCCTGTTCTCATTGAACTGGTCAAAGAAACGGGAGTGCTGGCTGTCGCTGAAGTATGTACCATAACCGGCGTTGAATGAGAGGCTTGGATAGAGCGCACCCTTTTGTATTTTATAGTCATATATGCTCTTTTGCAATTGCAGTTCTGCAGTTCTGATCTGCGGCAGTGTTGTGGCACTGTTGTAGATTGCCCCGGTCTCCTCGGCCATGAATGAGCCGAGCGAATCATCGATTGCGGGAATTTCAATGGCAAAGTTTGAGTCATCCTCCATGTCCATCAGTTGCACAAGTGCAAGACGGTTGCTCTTTATGTCATTGCCCGCAGTAACAAGTTGCACCCTCTCGGTTGCCAACTGCGCTTGAATGTCAAGCAGTGTGCTGTAGGGCTGGCTGCCGGCCTCCACAAGCAGTGCGCTCCTTTCAACCTGTCGGGCAACACTGTTGAAACTCTCCTGAGCGCTCTTTTCAATCTCAATGGAGAGCAGCAGTTGGAGATATGCCTGGGTTATGGAGATTGCAATTTCATTCTTGAGCCTCTCCACCTCCTGTCTGCTTATCTGCAGTTGGGTGCGTGTGCTCTTGAGAGTGTTCTGTTTGGCCAATCCCTCAATTATAGGGGCTGATGCACCAATATTGGCTGTGACACTCTGGGTCAGTTGGTTGGTAATCTCAAGGTCGTTTATGTTTACAGACTTTCCCCAGTTCAGATTGTATCCAGCCGAAGCATTGACTGATGGAATGAAATCGAGTTTTGACTGTTTGACGTTGTTCTCTGCCTGTTCTACAGAGATTTCCTGTTGTTTTACCTGAAGATTGTTCTTGTGCGCATACTCAATGCACTCCTCCAGTGTCCATCTCTGTTGCGCGTGTGAATGAACGCACGAAAAGGTACATAGCAGAATGGTAATCAACAGTTTGGATATTTTCATAATTTCGGGGAGGGTATATTGTTGCAATTACTCCACAAAGATAATAATAAAGCGGTTGTCCGCACTCCAAATCAGTCAAAAATTGGACCAAAGGAGTTAGGCCTTTGGCAAGATGCGTGACAACCGCCAAAGGTATCAGAATTTAGGGTAATACCCCGATGCCATCTGCTCCGTTATTGCCCTTGGCCCCCTTTTGGCCGTCAAGTAGAGTATTTTTGCCAAAGCGCCCACACATTGCGCTACAAATTCTACCACTTTGGCTACCTCTTCGTCGCGTCCGCCATATATCAGCGTGCTCTCTGCTGCAGAAATCTCAACCAATCCATTCATCACAATATCCTCCATCCTTTTTCAAACCCTTTGCGGATTTCATCTTCATACTCACCTACAAACTTGAGGACCTTCTCTATAACCCCAAGCAACTTGGTAAACTCACCCCAGGTCATTCCACCCCTCATCAGCAATTCGCGGTCATCCAATTCCACTAGACCGGAACTTGAAAATCTGCTCTTTTCCATATTTGATCATTTAACTTTGCCTGCAGACATGGTGCGCAGGCTTCCACCATCTTAATCTCAAACCCAAATCAGCAATCATATCAGACTCAACCGGCAATTTCAATCAAACCAACTCCAAATCAGCAATCATATCAGACTTGACCGGCAATTTCAATCCCAACCCAACCCCAACCAGCAATCATATCAGACTTAACCGGCAATTTCAATCCCAACCCAACCCCAACCAGCAATCATTTCAGACCCAACCGGCAATCTAATCAATCCAAATCTACAATCTCATCAGCAATCGCCCTTATTGTACGGCTATGCGTTATGGCAATAATCCTTTTGCCTTCACGTCTGAGTCTGCCCATAAGGCATGCAACAGATTTTTCTGAAAATTCATCCATATTGGCTGTAGCCTCGTCAAAAATAAAGGTTTGCGGCTGCCGGTAGAGGGCACGTGCAATACCTATTTTCTGTGTCTCCCCTCCCGACAGAACTCCTCCCGGATGCCCTATATTTGTATGCAGTCCTGCAGGCAACCGCTCAATGAGCGGAGCAAGTCCCGCTTCAACGCAAACCGAAACCACTCTCTCCATATCAGGCTCCGGAGCGAGGCAGGTAATATTGTTGAGCAGAGTGTCGTTGAATATGAAGACTCTCTGGGGCACACTGCAGATATGGCGGCGCCATTCCTTTAGCGGAAAGAGCGCAATGTCCTTCCCGTTTAGGGTTATTTGCCCATTTTGAGGTAAAATATCCCTCATAAGAAGTGATGCCAAAGTGCTTTTACCGCTGCCGTTGGCCCCACATACTGCTGTTATCCTGCCCGGTCTGAATGAGGTTGAAAATGCATTGAATATGCTCTCCCTTCCAGGATAGCCGAAAGTTACATCCTCAAAAGCAATATCTCCGCTTCCGGTGCCCTCCTTTTCTGAAGAGACCGTCTGCTCTTCCTGTGGCTCTTCTTCCATCTCCAGAATCTCAAAAAGCCTGTCAGCCGATACGTATGCCCTGGAATAGTGGCTATGCAGGTCGACAAGCGTGTCGAGCGGTGCTGCAAAGAGTGAACATAATGTGTAGAAAGAGACCAGTTCTCCGGCTGTAACCCTTCCTCCAATTACCATGAATCCCCCCAGAACCAATGTTGAGGCAATGAGTGCTCCAAAGAGTCCGCTGCCGGCAGTTTCAATGCCGGTAAGGCACCTTCCGGCCACGAGCATTTCCCTTTGGAGCGCCTCAAACCTGCCCTCGATCCTGAGAGCGGCATTTACTTCCGAGCAGAAGTGTTTTGACGTTAAGATACTGTCCATACCGTAGAGCATGCTGCTCTGGAACTGTGCGCCAAGAAGTGCCAGATTCCTGTTGTGTCTCCTGTTGAGACGGACCGACACTGTACAGAGAACCGCATAAAGCGGAATGAAAGAAAAAGAAAGGACTGCAAGTCTGGAATTTGACCAGAACATAAGAAACAATACTATAAGCAAGGTTGCGCAGCAAGTTGGAAGAGCCAGCAGACTCTCCGATATGAACATGCGTATTTTGTAAACATCTCCAATTCTTGAGTTGAGGTCTCCCGGTGCAAACTGATTGAACAGACCGGCAGGCAGCCTGAAGAGTTTTCTTATATACCTCTTGACCAGAATGCCGTCTATCTTTACACCGCATTCAAGCAACAGCAGACTCTTTTTTCTGTAAAGGAGCATTGTGGCAACGGCAAGCAGAAACACAATGGCCGCAATTATGCCCATTTCACTCCTGCTTCCCGACAGCAGTGTAACATCAAGCAGATGCTGGAGAATGAATGAGTTGGCCGCACCCGCTCCGATCATGGCAAAACTTGATGCCATTGCAATAAGGAACTCTCTTCTGTATGGTTGCACAAGTGCGCTGAGCCTCCTGTATAGCGAAGGTCTGAAATCACCCTTCCGGAACTCCGGTCCGGGGGTAAAAGTGATGATGTAACCGCTCCACCGTCCTATGAATTTATCCATGGACCATCTGACTCTCTCTCCAAAGGCAGGGTCCATCACCCGCACATACGATGAAGTTATTTTCAATACTACCACAAAGTGCAGCAACCCATCCTCGCTTCTCACGTGGGCAATGTATGGACCTTCCAGATTTATGATTGCGCCAATATCCTTTTGTGGAGACTTCAGGGCTTTGCTGTTGAGCCCCAGAGTTCCGGCTCCGTCAAGTATACCTTTAATTGTTATGCCGTCTCTTGAGCAGCCGCAAACCTCCCTCGCCCTGGAGAGTGGAATTGAGAGTCCGTGCCAGGCTGCTATAGAACATAAGGAGGCAGCCCCGCAGTCATACAGGTCATGTTGCCTGATGCAAATTTTCCGTTCATTGAATCCGTCCCACATAATCCGCACATGTTGTGTATGTGCAAAAATGGGCAAAGCAAAGAGAATTCCATAGCAAAGGGGGCAAAACTTGCTTTTTTACCCTTTGTCAAAAATCTGGAATTGAATAAAAAAGGGCCTTCTGCGTTATGAGACGATTGATTGCAGGTATGGAAATATTTTATGGGACAGATTTGTCAAATGGTGGTAGAAATGGGAGCCGGCAAAGAATTTGTCGGGAATAATGTGCCAGGCACCGTTTACCACATTGATTACATATGCAATCAGGCTCATTATGATTACCCATTTCATGGCGGAAAAGAGTATTCCAAGGAGTCTGTTGAGCCATCCCAACATTGAGAAGTGGATGATTTTTTCAACAGCCTTGCCTATAAGGTTACCCACAATTATTACAAGTACCAGGATGATGATGAAGGCAACAATATAGACGGCGGTCTCGCCAATCTCAAAAAGTTCCCTTATATACGAAGCGGCAAACCCCGAAAATTTGAATGCGCACCAGACACCGAGCAGCAGTGAAACAATGCTTGCAAGTTGTGAAATGAAGCCTCTGAATGCGCCATATATTGCGCTGGCTATTATTACGATGAGTATAATGAAGTCCAATATTCCCAAATCCATTGTATCAGCATTAAATATTTTTCAAAAATAGGTATTTATTTTATCTTTGCAAATTCAAATTTTTTAGGATTTTTTACAATGGGTTTTACAGAATACAAAAAACTTGATTTAGTAGAGATAAATAATTCTGTACTAAAGAAATGGAAAGATGAACAATGCTTTGAAAATACATTGAAGGCTCGCGAGGGTGCGCCAAAATTCATATTCTTTGAGGGTCCGCCTTCTGCCAACGGTATGCCAGGTATACACCACGTTATGGCAAGGGCAATCAAAGATGTATTTTGCAGGTACAAAACCCAAAGCGGTTATCTTGTTAAGAGAAAGGCTGGTTGGGATACACATGGCCTTCCTGTTGAGTTGGGCGTTGAGAAGATGTTGGGCATTACCAAAGAGGATATTGGCAAGAAGATAAGTGTAGATGACTACAATGCCGCTTGTAGAAAAGAGGTGATGAAATATACCAAAGAGTGGGAGACCCTTACCGAGAAGATCGGTTATTGGGTTGATATGAATGATCCGTATATAACCTATGACAACAGGTATATTGAGACTCTATGGCATCTTTTGAAAGATATTTACGGTAAAGGATACCTTTACAAAGGCTATACAATCCAGCCGTACTCTCCTGCTGCAGGTACAGGTTTGAGTTCACATGAGTTGAACCAGCCGGGTTGCTACAGGGACGTGAAGGATACTACCGTAGTGGGCCAGTTCAAGATAAAGAATCCTAAGGCGGAGATGGCACAATGGGGTACTCCTTATTTTCTTGCATGGACAACAACTCCTTGGACCTTGCCTTCAAATGTGGCACTCTGTGTCGGTCCGAAGATTGACTATGTTGCAGTTCAGACATACAACAGTTACACTGGCGAGAAGATGACTGCAGTACTTGCAAAATCATTGCTTTACAGCCATTTCAACAAAAAGGCGGAGGAGATTGCACTTGAGGATTACAAACCTGGAGACAAACTTGTTCCGTTCAAGGTGGTTGCAGAGTACAAGGGCCCTGAATTGGTAGGTATGGAGTATGAGCAGATCATTCCTTGGGTAAAACCTGTTTCTGTAGATGAGAAGGGCAACTGGAAAGATGCTTCAGACAAGGCGTTCCGTATTATCCCCGGTGATTATGTGACCACAGAGGATGGTACCGGTATTGTGCATATTGCTCCAACTTTTGGTGCAGATGATGCCTTTGTGGCGCGTGCTGCCGGTATTCCGTCACTATTTATGATAAACAAGAGGGGTGAGACCCGCCCTATGGTTGACCTTACAGGCAAGTTCTACCTTATGGAGGAGTTGGATGAGCAGTTTGTGAAGGAGTGCATTGATGTTGAGGCTTACAAGGAGTATGAGGGACGTTGGGTCAAGAATGCATATGACCCTCAGTTTACAGTAAACAAGGTTTATGATGAGAAGGCCGCTTCTGCTGCCGAGAATCTTGACATTTACATCTGTCTTATGATGAAGGCTGCAAACAAGGCGTTCAAGATAGAGAAACATACCCACAACTATCCTCATTGCTGGAGAACCGACAAACCTGTGTTGTACTATCCTTTGGATTCATGGTTCATTAGAACCACTGCTGTTCAGGATCGCCTGATTGAGTTGAACAAGACAATCAACTGGAAGCCTGAAAGTACAGGTACAGGCCGTTTTGGCAAGTGGTTGGAGAATCTTCAGGACTGGAACCTCTCAAGAAGCCGTTATTGGGGTACACCTCTTCCTATCTGGAGAACAGAGGACAAGAAGGAGGAGATTTGCATAGGTTCGGTAGAGGAGTTGTACAATGAACTTGAAAAATCGGTTGCTGCCGGCTTTATGGCAAGCAATCCTTTGAAGGATAAAGGTTTTGTTCCGGGTGATTTCAGCAAGGAGAATTATGAGAAGATAGATATTCACCGTCCATACGTAGATGGTTATATACTTGTATCTCCAAGCGGACAGCCTATGAAGAGGGAACTTGACCTTATTGACGTGTGGTTTGATTCTGGCGCCATGCCTTTTGCGCAGGAGACTCTTGCAAAATTGGGCCAGCCGGAGTTCGGACAGGTTGCTGACTTCATTGCAGAGGGCGTTGACCAGACCCGCGGTTGGTTCTTTACACTCCATGCAATTGCAACTATGGTAAATGACAGGGTTGCATTCAAGACAGTGCTTTCAAATGGATTGGTATTGGACAAGGATGGCAACAAGATGAGCAAGCGTCTGGGCAATGCCGTTGATCCGTTCAAGGCTCTTGATGAGTCGGGTGCTGATACACTACGCTGGTACATGCTTACAAATGCACAGCCTTGGGACAACCTCAAGTATGATGCTGCCGGCGTTGATGAGGTGAAGAGAAAATTCTTTGGAACACTTTATAATACATACTCATTCTTTGCCCTTTATGCCAATGTTGACGGATTTGACTGCAATGCACCTGAGGTTCCTGTAGAGAAGAGACCTGAGATTGACCGTTGGATCATATCACTTTTGAACAGCCTTATAAAGGATGTGAAAGAGTGTTATGAGAACTTTGATGTTACAACTGTAGGAAGAAAGATTCAGGATTTTGTATGTGACCACTTGAGCAACTGGTATGTACGTCTTAACAGAAAACGTTTCTGGGGTGGAAATATGGATGAGGACAAACTTGCCGCTTACCAGACATTGTACTCATGCCTTGAGACAATTTCAATTTTGGCAGCGCCTATCGCCCCATTCTTCATGGAGAGACTCTTCCTCGACCTTAATGCTGTATCAAAGAGGCATTCAGAGAGTTCGGTACATCTTGTATTGATGCCTGAGGCCCAGATGCAATATATAGACAAAGAGTTGGAGCAGCGTATGGAGTTGGCTCAGTTGAGTTCATCAATGGTCCTTGCATTGAGAAGAAAGGTAAACATAAAGGTAAGACAGCCTCTTGCAAAGATCATCATTCCTGTACTTGATGATGCTATCCAGACCCAGTTTGAGAAGGTGCAGAAACTTGTGCTTGGAGAGGTGAATGTGAAGGAGGTTGAGTTTATCAGAAATACAGAGGGCTTGATTACCAAGAAGATCAAACCTAATTTCAAGACTTTGGGCAAGAAGTATGGCAAGCAGATGAAGGAGATTTCTGCAGCATTCGGTCAGTTGAGCCAGCGTGATATCAATGCAATTGAGCAGTCAGAGAACTACAGGATGGCCCTTGCAGGTGGTGATGTGGTTCTTGAGAAGGGAGATTATGAGATTACTTCTGAGGATATGCCGGGCTGGTTGGTTGCCACAGAGGGTAAACTGACAGTTGCCCTTGACATAACTGTGAGTGACGAGTTGAAGAAGGAGGGTACAGCGCGTGAACTTGTAAACAGAATACAGAACTTGCGTAAAGAGTGTAATTTTGAGGTTACCGACAAAATAAAGGCTCAGGTATCAGAGACTGGAGAGATCGCAGAATCATTGGCCCAATTCAAGGATTATGTGTGTGCCCAGACACTTTGTGAGAGCATTGTTCTATGCAACAACATGGAGGACGGTACTGAAATTGAATGGGGAAACAACGAAACAATTACCATAAAGATTGAAAAAGTGTAGATAAGTTATTATCTTTGAATATTAAAACTAACGTATATGGCTACAAAGGTAACAAAGGGTACTGTTCAGGCTCAGGAAGAGAAGGCTGCCCAATTTGAAAAGGTAAGATATAGTGATGAGGAGTTGCAGGAGTTCAAGACTTTGATTCTCAAAAAATTGGAAAAAGCCAAAGATGATTACGAGCAGTTGAGGGCTGCTATTACCCATAGTGCAAGCAATGGTGTTGAGGATACTTCTCCAACATTCAAGGTCCTTGAAGAGGGGGCATCGGCACTCTCAAAAGAGGAGTCAGGCCAGTTGGCGCAGAGACAATATAAGTTCATTCAGAATCTTGAGGCTGCTCTTATCAGAATTGAGAACAAGACTTATGGCGTTTGCCGTGAGACAGGCAAATTGATTCCTAAAGAGAGACTTATGTTGGTTCCTCACGCTACACTATCTGTTGAGGCAAAAAACAGAAGATAATATGAAACTGTCGGGAGGAGCAAAGATTTCCATATTTGTAATTTTGTTGCTTGTGATTGATCAGGCAATAAAATTTGCAGTAAAACTCAACATGACACTGGGCGAGAGCATACCGGTGTTGGGAGACTGGTTCCAGATCTGTTTTGTGGAGAACAACGGAATGGCATTTGGAATGCAGTTCGGAGGCATGGTAGGAAAGATTCTGCTTACTCTCTTCAGGCTTCTCCTTATTGGATTTATTATCTATTACATAAATAAGGTGCTGTTGAAAAAAAGCGATACCCCCACAGGTGTGATTGTGGGAGTGTCGCTTGTTTTGGTAGGTGCAATCGGCAATGTAATCGATTGCCTCTTCTATGGTCAGATATTCAGCGCCTCTTCATATCTGATGGTGGCTGAACTTTTCCCGTCGGGAGGAGGGTATGCTCCTCTTCTTATGGGTAAAGTTGTGGATATGTTCTATTTTCCCATTATTGATACAGTACTGCCGGAGTGGGTCCCGATTTGGGGAGGTGAAGAGTTTGTCTTTTTCAGACCTGTCTTCAATTTTGCCGACAGTTGCATTTCTGTAGCGGTAATCTACATGCTTCTGTTCCAGCGTAAATTCTTTGCAAAGGAGTTTTAGGATCTTCCTGCACTCTACGGCCAGGTGCCGTTGTATCAGTGTTTGAGTTTTTCTATCAATTTTTGTCTTGAGAAGTGGATGCGGCTCTTGACTGTTCCAAGGTGCAGTCCAAGTTCGTCGGCAATCTCCTGGTATTTGTATCCGCTGTCATGCATCTGGAAAGGTATTCTGAATTCAGGTTCAAGAGAGTTGACCATTACGGTAAGTTCCTTGAAGTTGAAATCACTTTCGGGATTAGCCTCTGCGGGTCTGCTGTTGATGACATACTCCTGAACATCCTTATTGAAGATGGCCTGCTTCTTGACTCTTCTCCGGTAGTCATTGATGAAGGTGTTCTTCATGATGGTGTAGAGCCATGCCTTAAGATTGGTTTGAGAATCAAACTTGTCCTGGTTGTTGAGCGCTTTGTAGTAGGTCTCCTGTACAAGATCTTTGGCATCGTCACTGTCTAAAGTGAGTGTGTAGGCGTAGCGCTGTAGGCTGGATTCCATACTGATAATCTCAGTCTCGAAGTTTTTATTAGAGGTTCCCATAATCAATAATGTTAATGCGACTTATTAACCAAATAGTTTTTAAAAAGTTTAGGAACCCTTTTTTTACAAGGGGCAAAAAGTGCAGGGGTATAAAAATAATTGTTGCTCAATCCAATTTTGTTACGAAGATATAACCCGCTAATGACGTGGTTATTACCAAATGATTAATTATTTGTTAAATTTGATTGTAATTATTTTCGGGACATGTGATTATCTTTGCAATCTGATTCATCAAATACGAAAAACTGAACAAATTACCATTATGAAAAAACTATTTTTAACTGCAGTGGCTGCAATGGGTTTGATTGCATGCGCAAACCAGGGCAGCGAAGAGCATCCACTGAAAGCGAAGGTGGAGAGTTATGCCGTTGTAGAGGTTAAATCACCTCTTTATGATGCTTTGTCAGAGAATGACAAGGAGATTCTTTCACTGTTCCGTCAGGCGGGTGAGATTATGGACCAACTCTTCTGGAAACAGACATTTGGCGACAAAGCCGTAATGGAGGCCCTTACAAATGAGTATGAGCGTACATATGCAATGATCAATTATGGCCCTTGGGACAGGTTGGACAGCAACAAACCATTTATTGAGGGATATGGCGAGAAGGGTGCCGGTTGCTGCTACTATCCGGCCGATATTACAAAAGAGGAGTTTGATGCATTTGAGGATCCCGACAAGAACAGCCTCTACACTGTATTGCGCCGTAATGATGACGGTTCATTGAAATGTGTGTGGTACAAGGATGAGTACAAAGAGGAGTTGGAGAAGGTATGTGCCCTTTTGGAGAAGGCTGCGGAACTTACCACCAATGAGGGAATGCGCAATTATCTTACAGAAAGAGTCAAGGCTTTCCGTACCGATGACTATTTTGCAAGTGATATGGCATGGATGGATATGAAAGATTGCAATATGGATATTGTGATTGGCCCTATCGAAAACTATGACGACAAACTCAATGAGGCAAAGGCATCTTATGAGTGCTTTATTCTTTTGAAGGACGAGGCTCGCAGTGCGAACCTTTCAAAATATGTGCAGTTGCTTCCAAAATTGCAGACAATGCTACCATGTGCTCCTGAGTACAAGACTTTTGTGCCTGGAACATCTTCTGATTTGAATGTTTATGATGCAATCTACTATGCCGGTGACTGTAACTCGGGCAGCAAGACCATTGCAATCAACTTGCCTAATGATGACAGGGTACAGTTGGCAAAAGGTGCACGCCGTCTTCAACTTTACAACAGCATGATGGCAAAATTTGACAAGATTCTCAAACCTATAGGAGAGGTGCTTGTTGAGCCTGAACAGCAAAAATATATGAGCGCAGATGCCTTTTTCTGGAATGTTACCTTCCATGAGGTTGCCCATGGCCTTGGCGTAAAACAGACTGTCAACGGCAAAGGTTCTGTTGATGCTGCAATGGGTTCGGAGAAGACTACCTGGGAAGAGGGCAAAGCCGATATCCTTGGTTTGTTCATGGTTTGCAACCTGATTGATATGGGCGAAATTACCGACATTACAAAAGAGGAGGCTCTTGCAACATTCATCACCGGAATTGTACGTTCAGTACGATTTGGTTTCGCATCATCGCATGGTAAGGCAAACATGATGTGCTACAACTATATGGAGGAGCAGGGTGCCTTTACAAGAAATGCCGACGGCAAATACCACATTGACTTTGAGAAAGCACGTGCTGCTGTTGATTCATGGGCAAACATTATCATCACCACTCAGGCAACCGGTGATTATGAGTTTGCGAAGAAATACTCTTCGGAGCATGCAAAAATTACCCCTGCATTGGAGGCTGACATAGCAAAAGTAAATGGTGCTGGCATCCCTCGCGATATCCGTTTCAACTTTGCGTGGTAAGAGGTTAGGAATTTGCGGATAGTCCTATAGAAAACAGGAACTTTTAGTGGACTGATCCAAAAATATCTCTCAGAAGAGCAATCCTTGTTGGAATATGATGTAACCCCAAAAGTCAGACAAAGGACTTTTGGGGTTCATGTCATAAACTCCGGCAGGAATTTACTGTTTATAGGAATCAATCTCTGCTCTGCCTCGCATCATATTGCGACTTGCTGTATACTCTGTTGTTTGGCAACATAGTAGAATAAATATATTTTGTATATTTGGTGTAAAGAATCGGGATTTACCACTAACCAGAAAACTTATAGCCATTCTAATATGAGCGCATATCACAATATTAAACTTATTGCAATAGTGCCATAGCAATAGTTGCATTCACCTCATTACTAACAAAGAAATCTGCGAAGAAGAATACCCCTCAACAAATTGACGAGCAATCTTCGTATGCAACGGAGAATATATGGGAACAAGATGACGATGCGTTGTTTGACTCTATATACGACTATTTATGCGACAAAAGCGATTATGGACACGACCTGTCAAAACTGAATGAGCAAGAAAAGGTTTTTATGGCAATGGCATTAGTAGCAGTAGAAGTAAATAACGGAG
>SUYU01000012.1 GCA_015060245.1 Bacteroidales bacterium
TTAAAGACCTCTTTGCAAAACCTAACTACAATATTGTCAATGAACTGGATGGTTCTACCGAACCAAGTTTGTTTTAATTGTTAAACTTTATAATAATCGTCCGGAACTTTTACCGGACAGCAATGAATAACTTATTTAATTTACTAAAACTTCATATCTGTCTGTGTGTACTACTTCTCCATGTGCATTGGAGATTGAACAATACACCAAATATACTCCTCCACGCCTGAATTTAATCTGTATTGTATTATTGGATTGGTTTAAAAATTCATAACGGTCTTCTTCTTGATCAGGAATACTCCATGTGTACATTGCATAACTCATATTAGGTTCCATTGTGTAGGTATATGTACTACCTGTATTTACAACATCAGAACCTTGAATATACGGTAAACTATAATTTGTTCTATTATTTGGTTGGTATATAGATGGTACATTTGTTGGAGAATGTCTCACTAATGGCCCATTAGACCACTTTGAAATATAATAAGAATTGCTCTGTTTTACAGCAGAGTGGTCTCCACCATATCCAACTATTGCTACATTAGAATTTGAGCGGAAATATAAATCATTTGTAGTGTAATATGCTACAGGATCATTTATCCATACCAATTTTGATGAGGCCCATGCATACGCATGGCAATTATATTTTTGAGTTGCTGGTTCTAAGATTTCTACATTGTACCGACTGACATACCAATTGGTAATATAGTCTATACTATCTTGCTCCATTTCTGGAAATATTGTAAATGGTACTGTTTTTCCAAAAGGAGTTATTACAGAATTAAGTACTTCATCATTATCATTTGTTGTATTAGATGCTTTTGATATCAAATCATAACCAAAAAGTTTGGAATGTAGGTTGTTTATCCGGTGCTGTGGTATCAATCCGTTTTTTTTAAGTTTTCTATTATTTATTTTATTTACAATAACAGATCTTAGTAAATCAATGGATTCCATGTCCATTTTCTCATAAAATTTGTCATTCTTTAATAGATTTTCGGCGAATGCTTCTATTAGTTGATAGTATACATTCTCCTTATTTATAGATGCATATGATTTTATTAAACATAATGGACCATCTTCCCTGTTCAACAATTCAGATAATACATTGAAATTTGTTATCATAAAATCAATTGCATAATCTTCGTCATTTGATAGTAAAAAGTCCAAATTTAATGGGTGGGTGAGACAAATGAGAGCCAACTCCATTGAAGGGATAGTTTTAAGTATTTTTTCAGGAATTTGGCATTTATTCATTTTGTTGTCTCCGCCTTCAATTGTTTTAAGAAATTCAGGTGTGATACCATTGTTTTCCCAGTATGTATCACCTAAATAAGTTGTAGAATGAATTGCTGTGGAATCACAAAATAAACTGCTTTTTGTGGATATAATTTCTCCATCATTAACACTAGCTTCATTAATACTATGAAGGCTTTCCTTGGAACATGCTGCGAATAATACTGCAACTAAAGTAAAAAGTAAAATCTTTTTCATAAAATGGGTCTTTAAAAAAATAATATAAAGTAGATTTTATTTTCAATTTCTGGACGTAAAGTCCCATAGCGTTAGCAAAGTTAGGCATTATATTTATAATATCCAAAAATAAGACCTCATACCTTAATTTTTAACACATTGTCAATCAGGATGGTACAAAATGGAAATATAATACCTTGTTTTATCTGTGCCGTCAGGCAAAAGATTGTGGAGATTTGTTATCTTTGCGCCCTGTTTGTAAAACTGGTTTTATGAGTGTGGAGAATAAAAAGATAGAGTCGCTCTTTTTTGACATTGACGGTACGCTTGTGAGTTTCAAGACCCATGAGGTACCTGAATCTACAAAGAGGGCAATAAGGGAGTTGCGGGCCAAAGGTGTGAAGGTATTTGTGGCTACCGGCAGGATGCTCTCAATGCTGGAGGTGTTGAGTGATATTGAGTTTGATGGTTTCATTACATACAATGGCGGATGTTGCGTGGATGGCAATTTGAATGAGATATTCAGCCATCCCATTCCGGTGGAGCAACTCAAGGCTCTGGAAGAGCACCTTAAGAGAGATCATTTTCCGGTTTCGTACATGAGGAAAGATGGCATGTATGTGAACGAACTGGCGCAGATTGTAAGGAATGTTGCGGAGCATGTGAATGTTGAGCCTCCGATTGTAATGGAGCCTGCAGAAGTGATAAAGGAACCTGTTTACCAGTTGTGCATATACCTGGAGGATGATGAAAAACTGCAGCAGATTCTCAAAGGTGTGCTTACAGATTGCATCTCCAACCGCTGGATATCATGGTTTGCCGATGTAAATGTGAGGGGTGTGACAAAACAGTTGGGTATTGACAAGATACTGGAGCACTTCGGTTTGCCGCTTGAGACATCAATGGCATTCGGTGATGCCGGCAATGATATTCCAATGATAAAGCATGCTGCTGTGGGCGTTGCCATGGGAAATTCATCTGACCAGGTCAAGCAGATTGCTGACTATGTGACAGAGAGTGTTGATGATGATGGTGTATACAAGGCACTTCAGCACTTTGGTTTGCTGCAGTAGTGCTGTCAATTTGTCGGGAAAAGCAGTTGGCAAATAAATTGTAACTATATTTGCGGCCTTGAAAAATGGCAGTTTAAAGTGAAAAATAGAAAAATATTATAGTTATGTCAGAAAAAAAGGATATCAATAAAGAGGTTAAGGAAGAGATAAAAGAGGAAGTGAAGGATCAGGCCTGCGATGTGCAGGAAAAGCCTGAGGAAGAGAAGGCAGTGGATGAAACAGCCGGTGAGGCAGCCGCAGAGCCGCAGCAGGAGCCAAGTGAGGAAGAGAAGATGGTAAAAAGAGTGGAGGAGGCAGAGGCCAAGGCTGCGGAGGCTACTGACAAATATGTCAGGATGGCGGCAGAGTTTGACAATTTCAGGAGAAGGACAGCAAAGGAGAGGATTGAGTTGATTTCTACAGCAGGAGAGGATGTAATCAAGGGGCTTCTTCCAATTCTTGATGATTGTGAGAGGGCTCTTCAGGTTTTGCACCAGTCAAGCGATTCTGCTGCAGCCATTGAGGGTACAGAGTTGATTTATACCAAATTGATGAACTTTTTGAAGGGCAGGGGTCTTGCTGTAATTGAGGCAAAGGATAAGGAACTTGATACAGAGTTCCATGAGGCGGTTGCCCAGTTCCCTGTCGAAGAGAAGGAGAAGAAAAACAAGATTATAGATGTGGTCCAGCAGGGCTATATGCTTAACGGCAAGGTAATCCGTTATGCAAAGGTTGTTGTTGGAATGTAGTTTTGGGAAGTTTTGTCTTAGGAGAAAAGATATATGGCAAAGAGAGATTATTATGAGGTCTTGGGAGTTGAGAAGTCTGCATCGGCAGATGAAATCAAGAAGGCCTACAGAAAAATGGCAATAAAGTATCATCCCGACAAAAATCCGGGAGATAAGGAGGCTGAAGAGAAGTTCAAGGAGGCCGCTGAGGCTTATGATGTTTTGAGCAATCCTGAGAAGAAGCAGCGTTATGACCAGTTCGGACATGCCGGAATGGGTGGCGCAGCGAGCGGCGGATTTGGCGGCGGATTCTCAATGGAGGATATATTCAGCCAGTTCGGTGATATTTTCGGCGGCCATTTTGGAGGCGGCTTTGGAGGCTTCGGTGGCTTTGGCGGCGGAGGCAGAGCCAACAGGGTGCAGCGTGGAAGCGATATAAGGATACGAGTGAAACTTACCCTCAAGGAGGTTGTGCATGGTGTTGAGAAGAAGGTGAGAATCAACAAGATGGTACAGTGCAGCGAGTGTCATGGAAAGGGTGCTGTATCAGATGCCGACATCAAGACATGCGATACATGCCACGGCAGTGGTGTAGTTACCAAAGTCGTTCAGACAATGTTCGGACAGATGCAGAGCCAGGGTGTATGTCCAACCTGTAACGGCGAGGGCAAGAAGATTGTAAATCCTTGCAGCAAATGTGGTGGAACCGGTCTTGTAAAGGATTCTGAGGAGATTTCATTCAAGATTCCTGCTGGAGTGGCACAGGGAATGCAACTTACTGTGCAGGGCAAGGGAAATGCTGCAAAAAGCGGCGGCATAAATGGTGATCTGCTTGTGGTCATAGAGGAGGTTGAGGACAAGGAACTCCAAAGAGACGGCAATGACTTGATATACTCTCTATTTATAAGTGTCCCTGATGCAATTCTCGGTACAACTGCGGAGATCCCTGCTGTCGACGGCAAACTCAAGATAAAGATCGAACCGGGAACCCAGTCGGGCAAGATGTTGAGGTTGAGAGGCAAGGGCGTTCCCGACATCAACGGATACGGTTCAGGTGACCTGCTTGTTTATGTGCAGGTATGGATTCCAAAGAGCACGACATCAGAGGAGAGGAAACTGGTTGAGAAACTCAAGGATTCTGCCAATTTCTCACCTAAGCCAAACAACGACGACAAGAACTTCTTTGACAGGATAAAGAAGATGTTCAGTTAATCGGTTGCGGTTATAATCTAACTTTAGGAGAATTACATTAGATGAAGAGAAGATACATAAATCTTGTTGCAGAAAGGAGAGCGGCCTGTGGGTTGCTCCCTTTTGTTTTATTTATGCTATGCCTTAATTTTTTTCCCTCTATGGCAAAGGCGCAGCAAAGGGATCTGCAGATTGCAGAGAGGGAGGCTGTTGAGAGCAGTGTTAATTTCAGATATCCGCTTGATGTGCCTATGAGCCTGTCGGGAGATTATGGGGAGTTGAGGGGCAACCATTTCCACAGCGGTATAGACTTTAGGGTAGGAGGTGTATCGGGCGCTCCGATATATGCGACTGAGAGAGGATATATATCAAAAATAACTGTCTCTCCAACCGGTTATGGCAATGCTCTGTACATTACTCATCCAAACGGATATGTTTCTGTTTATGGCCATTTGCAGAAATATGCCGATGAAATACAGAAGCATGTGGTGGCCAAACAGTATGAGAAGGAGAGTTTCAGGATAGACCTTGAGTTCACTCCCGAGGAGTTTCCAGTGGAGAAGGGTCAACTTGTGGCCTATGCCGGAAATACAGGCTCTTCGGGTGGTCCGCACCTGCATTTTGAGATTAGAAATGGAGAGAATGTGCCGTTGAGCGTATTGGAGCGCGATTATGTGACTGCTGTAGACAATATGGATCCTGTGCTCAATAGAGTAGATTTTTACGGTTATGTAAATGTATTTGGTGCGCCCCGTACCTTCAGGGTTCTGCGTCCGAGGGATGCAAATGCGGCAATTGCAGTTCCACAATACTTTTATGTGGCAATTGATGCCATAGACAAGATGGAGGGAACTCATGCAAAACTTGCAGTAAACGAGTATAAGGTGTATCTCGACTCTGATCTTGTGTACCATCTGACAATTGGGGAGGTGCCGTTTGAGGAGTCAAAATATATCAACTCCCTTATAGAGTATTCGCGCAGGTTCAACGAACGCAAGTCTGCAATAAAGACATATGTTGAACCGGGCAATCTGCTCTCTTACAAGATAGAGCGCAAGAATGACGGAATTCTCTTCCTGCCAGATACGCTGCCGCATAAGGTGAAGATTGAACTGCTCGACTATAAGAAGAACAGATTTTCAAAGACTTATACTGTAAAGAGAGACGATTCGTTGTACATCGATAAAATAAAGGCGAGACCGCAGGGTACACATATGGCGTGGCACATGGCCAATGTTTATGAGCGTGGAGGCTTCAGAATCTCAATTCCGCCTGCATCGCTCTACAGAAACATCTATTTCCAGTTGGACAGTGCAGAGAGCAGAATTACCCCATTTGCACCTGTGTGGAGAGTTCATACAGGTGAAGTTCCGCTCCATTCGGGAGCCACAATCCAGATTGCCTATTCGGGTCCCGACAGCCTCGCTTCCAAGGCTCTCATTGCCTCTTGCGGAGCAAACGGACGCCTTTACGGAATTGGCGGCAGGTATGAGAATGGGGTTGTAAAGGCAAAAATTTCAACATTCGGAAACTATACCATTGCACTGGATCAGGATGCTCCCGAGATAATTCCAAACTTCAAGAATGGTGCGGTGCTCAGAGGCAATGCCGTTTCGTTTGTAATAAGGGACCGGTTGTCGGGAATAGGCAGTTACAGGGTAGAGATAGACGGTCATTGGGTCTTGGCCCGTTTTGATGCCAAGACAGCACGCCTGACCGTTCCGCTTAAGGAGGCAAAGATAAAGAGAGGCATTACACACAAACTCCAGATTACTGTAGTTGACAATAAAGGAAACCAAACTGTTGTAAAGAGAAATTTTAAATGGTAACTTTACAGCCATAACAGTAAAAAAACAAACTTCAACAGATATGGAAAGCACAACTTCTACCGGAAAAGTAATTGATATTGAAAAAGGTATTAAAGTAATAGGCCTTATGTCGGGCACTTCACTTGACGGCCTTGACATTTGTTATGTAAACTTCAGATATGACAAGGATGGAAATGACGGGGCTGGCAAATGGCATTATGAGATAATCAAGGCAGAAGATGATGGCTATCCGCAGCCGTTGAAGGAAAAATTGGGCAATGCACAGAATATGAATGCCCTTGATTACGCATTGCTCCATTCTGATTACGGCATATATTTGGGTGAGCGTGTAAAGGCCTTTATGGAGAGGAACGGTGCAACACCGCATATCATTGCTTCTCATGGCCAGACGGTTTTCCATCAGCCCTCAATAAGGTTTACATCGCAGATAGGCTCAGGCGCAGGAATTGCTGCAGAGACCGGTGTTGATTGTGTATGTGACTTCAGGACCACAGATGTTGCCCTTTACGGCCAGGGAGCACCGCTTGTTCCAATTGGTGACCGCAACCTCTTCTCGGATTTTGATTATTGCCTGAATATGGGCGGCTTCTCAAATATATCTTCAGAGAGCATTGCAGTTGGAGAGGATGGCCGTAAAACAGCCACACGCGTTGCCTACGACATCTCTCCGGTAAATTACGTACTTAACCATTATACCAGAACCATTGGGCTTGAATATGATAAGGATGGCGAGATGGCACGCAAGGGAACTGTTTGTGGAGAGTTGCTTGAGAAATTGAACACTCTTGAGTTCTACTCCATGACCGGACCAAAATCGCTGGGCCGCGAGTGGGTAGAGTCAGATGTGCTTCCACTTATTGACTCTTTTGACCTTTCTCTTGACGACAAACTCGCAACATTCTGTGAGCATGTTGCTATGCAGATTTCAAAACATATAAAGGGCGGCAAGGTGCTTCTTACCGGAGGCGGAGCGTTGAACAAATACCTTGTGGAGCGTATGCAGGCTGCAGCCCCGCAATGCCAATATTTTGTTCCCGACAGGCAGACTGTAAACTTTAAGGAGGCACTTATCTTTGCATTCCTTGGTGCACTTTATATAGCGGATATGCCAAACTGCATGAGTTCTGTAACAGGTGCCAGATACAACTGCATAGGAGGTGCACTATACAAGGCCGGAGGAACTGCCAAGTAATGGTTGCCTGAGGGATCCGGCAATTAGATATTCAGACCTGAATGTTCAGATACAACTGGGGGTGAAGATATGTGCCTGGCAGATGCATAAGAGTCCAATCAGGTAGCCCAAAATGCGGATTGTGAAATATTTTTCAAAAAAATCTAAAATATTTTTGGTAAATGAAAAATAATATCTACATTTGCACTCCCAAAAAATAACAAAGCAACCTCTTACAAGCACCTGAAATATGGTTTTTTTAAAAGGTGTAATGTTGCCACTAAAAACATTTAAAGAGATGGATTTAATTAAGATTGCAGAGCAGGCATTTGCAGGCGAACAAAAAAATTTCCCTCAATTTAGAGCTGGTGACACTATCACCGTTACTTACAAAATCAAAGAGGGTGACAAAGAGAGACTACAGAAATTCCGCGGTGTAGTTATCCAAATCAGCGGAACAGGTTCAACAAGAACATTCACCATCAGAAAGATGTCTAATGGTGTTGGTGTAGAGAGAATTTTCCCATTCGCTTCACCGTTCATTGAGTCAATTGAGTTCAACAAGGCTGGTAAAGTTCGTAGAGCAAGAATTTTCTACCTAAGAAAACTAACAGGTAAGAAGGCTCGTATCAAAGAGAGAACTTTCGTAGCAAAAACAGATAAGGCTGAGTAATTTCTCAGCATTCCGGCCCCGTAGCTCAACTGAATAGAGCATTTGACTACGGATCAAAAGGTTACAGGTTTGAATCCTGTCGGGGTCACAAAAAAGCATCCAATTTTGGATGCTTTTTTTGTTTTATTTTATAACTTTATAAGTTTTTTTGATGTTATTAACATCAAAAATTATGAATAATAAAGATCAGGACATAGCATACTTTATATCATTTTGTATTGAGCAATACAAGAAAGCTAAGGATTTGTCGGGAGGAGAGGTCCTGGATATATTTGTAAAATTTGGTGTTCTGGATTATCTGAAAGATCATTTTGATATTCTACATACGCAAAGTTATCAGTGGTTGCTGGAAGATATAGATGAATTTATTGAGAAGAGGAGGTAGGATATGAAAATTTATCATGGGAGTTTGGACATTGTAAAAGCCCCTGAAATTCGCAAACCCAACAGAACTTTAGATTATGGAGTTGGCTTCTATGCAACATCCTCATATGATCAGGCAGTTTCTTGGGTGAAGCGTAGAATGGCTGAAAGTAAATCAGACAGTGGTTATATTAACATTTATGAATATGACCAAAAAGAGAAAAGTAATTTGAATATTCTCTTTTTTGATGGACCTTCAGAAGAATGGGTTGACTTTGTGATGAGTAATCGTACTATTAAAAATTTTACCCACGATTATGATGTAGTTTATGGGCCGGTTGCAAATGATAGAGTTTATGCTGCATTTGCTCTCTATGAGGGAAGATTGATTGATAAGGCAACTCTTATTAAAGAGCTTAAAACATATAAACTTGTTGACCAGTTTTTATTTCATACTGAGCGTTCTCTTAAATTATTGAATTTTATACAAGCGGAGGAGGTAAAATTATGATGAACCTGAATATTACTCAAGATAATTTATATCTGCTTCTCCCTTCCAAAATCAGTTGGTTGGCAATGTTGATGGTGGAGGATAAAGGGGTTTCTATAACTGAAGCTATAGAAACTCTTTATAAGTCTGACCTGTACAAGCAATTGGAGAAGGAAGAGACTAAATTGTGGCATTTGGGACCAGTTGCATTATATGAGTCCCTTTATTCAAGTAAACTCCAGTGTAAATAATATGATTAAAATCAGCAGAAAGTTTATTTTTGGGTTAGGTTAATATAATAAGATTTAATTATTGGAATGGCGAAGCCCCAATCCTGTTTCCAACAGGACTGCCCGACCCCAAATCCTGAACTTTGTCAAGAATCTTACTCTCCCTTTCTTATTCTCCTGCTTACTTCCTTAAATTCCTTATGTGAAAGGTTTCTGTATGTCTCTACCCGTACACCCTTGCTTTCCAGTGTGGAAACAATTTCTGCGTAGTCATTTGGATCAACCATCAGTATACCCAAATAGAGACTGCCCCGTTTCTTCCCTTTTCTAACCATTTCAACCGCTTCAACACTCCAATTGCCAGGTGTCGGGAGCCAGAATCTTATACACCCCAATTCTTTATAATTCCTGCTGATTTTCAGAAATGGTAGGAGGTGATTCTGCACTGTTATTTTGTCATCTTCCAGAATAATGTAAAAGTACATGCCTATATATGAGTACCATACTGCAAGCATGAATATTGATATTAAACCCAGTGCAGCCCATGAAGCCCAGTCACCGCTCTGCAGGCATGGAAGCAAAATATACCTGCCGAATATGAAGAGTGAAAATATGAACACCAGCAATCCCGACAGTGTAGAGAAAGAGAATGTCTTTCTGAATGGCCTTTTGTAGAGTTTAATCATGTTAAGTGGGGTGTTGTTGGTTGTAAACTTGTAAACAAAGTTAGAAACTTTTTACCTACTTTGCATAAAATTTACAGACTCTACAGAATATATATTTACAAGAAAATACCGTTAAAATATTTGTTCCCAATCTATTTTTGCTTACATTTGCAGTGTACTACTATACTATTACACAGGTAGAGCGTTTGACTTCATTGAATCTTATTTAAAATATTGTTATGATTTCAATCAGGGATGCACAATTTTCATATGGCAGGCACAAGGTGTTTGACAATGTGAGTCTGCAGTTGGAGCAGGGGAAGATATATGGGTTATTGGGAGAGAATGGTGTAGGCAAGTCTACTCTGTTCAAGATTTTGTCGGGACTGTTAAGGTTGCATGGTGGAGAGTGTACAGTATGCTCAGAGGTGCCTTACAAAAGGAATCCTTCATTTTTAAGGGAGATTTATTATATTCCGGAGGACTTTGCAGGTGAGAATATTGAGGTGGGCAGATATGCTATGCAAATTGGTAAATTTTACCCAAATTTTTCTCCCGACAGACTCCAGTATATTCTCTCTGAGTTCGGTGTTGACCCGAATGCAAAGTTTACCAAATTGTCACACGGCCAGCAGAAGAAGGCAATTATAGCACTGGCATTGTCGCTCCGTACAAAAGTACTGCTTATGGACGAGCCGAGCAATGGACTTGACATACCCTCAAAGGCCCTTCTGAGACGGCTTATTGCTGAGAATGCATCTGATGACCAATTGATAATAATTTCTACACATCAGGTAAAGGATCTGGAGAATCTGATAGACCCGATCATAATTATGGATAGGGAAGGGGTGCTCTTGAATGCTTCAATTGGGGAGATTGCAGAGAAACTCTCTTTTTCAGTTGAGCCAAAATATAATGACCGGGCACTCTACTGCCAACAGGATTTGAGGGGGTATCTTACAGTAAAGCAGAATATTGACGGTGATGAGACTCCTGTAGACCTTGAGTTGCTGTTCAATTGCGCCTTGCAGAACAAGGCATTGTTCAAGGAGATTTTCAATAAAAAATGATTGCATTATGGAGAACAATATATTTTCTTTTGACAGGTTCTTTAAGGTATTGAAATATGACCTCAGGTTCAGGGTGTTGGGGTTTGCTTTGCTTTTTATTGTGCTGCTGGTCTCTGTGCATCTGTTTTATTTTCTCTTTTATAATATGGGCGAGTTAAGAATAGTAGCGAGAGTGCAGATTATTCAGTTTCTTTTGTTCTGTTGTTCATTTATAGCACCTTTCAAGATATATAAGGAATTCAGGAGCAGGCATGGCCAGGCATCTTTCATCATGTTGCCGGCATCAGTCTTTGAAAAATTTGCCAGCATGTTTGTCATTTCACTTATGTTGGTGCCTCTGGCATTCCTGCTTATGAGTCTGGCGCTGGATTATTTTGCAGTATTGCTCTTCGGCAATATGGGAGATGATGGATTCTTTTTGAGATATGAAGGGTTCATTTCTCCCGCTGATATTGATTTTTCTCTTTGCTGTCCTGTAATTTTTACATTGGTAAGTGCGGCAATATTTGGTAATGCCATATTTAAGAAGAGAGCAGTGGCAAAGACTATGTTATGTGTAATTGCTATGGCCTATATATTGAGTGAGGCGGTAACTCTTATTACTAATTTCATATTTTGGAATGATGAGAGGGTATATACCGGAACATGGAGAGTGATCCATGAGTATGTTCAGGATATTTCAGAAAAAGTGTGTCTAGTTTTTTCTGTGCTTTTATATGCATTTGCATATTGGAGAATAAAAAAGATGCGGATATCATAGAGGAATGGCGTATGGATTTCAATCAGAACAAACCTATATATCTGCAGATAGCGGAGTCAATTTGTGAGAAAATTCTCTCGGGAGAATATCTTCCCGACGAAAGGATTCTCTCTGTGCGTGAACTCGGGGTAACCCTTGGTGTCAATCCCAATACCATTGCAAGGGTATATGAGTACCTGCAGGGAATGGAGATAATCTACAATAAAAGGGGTATAGGCTATTTTGTATCACCCTCAGCACCCCAACTCATTATGGAGCAGCAAAGGAGAGAGTTCATTCAAAATGAACTGCCCCAGGTGGCCCGCAAGATGAAGTTGCTCGGTGTGCCGTTGGCGCTCCTTGAGCAGATGCTCTCTTAAGAGTTCCTGATATCCAGTCCTGTAGGACTTTGGAATACCTTGAGGTCAAAGATATGGAGCATTGCGAGGAGGTGGTCAAAGACCTCTCCCTGGAGGCGTTCATACATAACCCATGCAGTATCGGCAGAGAAGAAGTAGAGTTCAATTGGCATTCCCTGTGCAGTTGGCTGCAACTGGCGTACCATCATTGTCATATTCTGGTTTACCTTAGGATTGTGGCGCAAATAATACTCCATATAGTGGCGGAATATGTAGAGGTTTACAGGTTCAGTGCCACTCTGTTCAAAGCCCTCCATCCATGGCTGCTTCCTGAAAGCATCAATCTCCTCCTGAGTGCAGAACCTTACAGTGTTCATGTCTATGTTTATTGAACGTTTCACACGTCTTCCTCCAGTGTCAAACATTCCTCTCCAGTTCTGGAAAGAGTCATTTACTAGGGCGTAAGGGGGTACAGTGGTTATGGTCTTGTCCCAGTTCTGCACCTTTACTGTGGTAAGGGTAACTTCAATTACATCGCCGTCGGCACCATATTTTGGCATTGTAATCCAGTCTCCAGGACGCAACATGTCGTTTACCATGAGTTGAATGCCTGCCACAAATCCCTTGATGGTATCCTGAAAGACCAGCATGAGAATGGCGGTTCCCGCTCCAAGTCCTGTAAGTATTGCAAGAGGATTCTTGTCAAGCAGTGTGCTTATAATAATGATTGCGCCCACGCACCATACCACAAGTTTGAGCATCTGGTAGAAACTCTTTAAAGAGTGGTCTTTGGTCTTCTCATGCCCGCTGAACATCTCATAAAGCGAGGAGATGAAGGCACATATAAGTTTGACAAATGCTACAATTATGTAAACCTGACACAATTTCATAGCCAGATCCAGTATGCCTCCCTCAGGCAATGCAAAAGGAATAAGTTCATAGACCGAGATTGGAATGATGAGCCTGCACAGATTGTCCAGTACCGAATCACTCAACAGATAATCATCCCATGTCGAACCTGTCTTGGCTGTAACTTTGCGTATGGCAGGAATTATTGCCCTTCTGAATATCCTGTCAATCACAATTGCTATAATAAGTATCAGAATTACGGCCCCAGCGTATTGCAGTGGCATTACAAGGTTTTCCGATAGCCCAAACTGCTGCAGAAGCGCTGCCAATTTATCATTCAATGCATTCATATTCCAAACTCTTAAAACTCCGCACAAATTTACAACATTTGGGCCATAAGTTCCAATTTGTTGGTGCGGGGAGAGTGGTGAAAAATTTCTATTTATTCAATTTCCAACATTCAGGACGTAACCAAAAAAGTCAGGGAGAATCTTGCATTTTATGTAAGGTGCAAGTTTGCATCATGCTTCACATCTGAAGATGTGGAAGATATGGTACAGGATGCCTGGATCAGGTTGCTCAACAGTTCAGCCATTGTCCATCCAAAAAAGAAAAGTGACGATGTAATATTTTTATGTAAATTGCGTATAATTGTAAAAATATAAAGATTTTTCAATGATGAAGTTGATACATATTGCAGATTTGCACCTCGGTCAGGTTCTGTACCAGCATTATGACCGCAAGCGGGAGCATGATGCTTTTTTTGCGCAGTTGGAGGAGTTGTGCCGGAGCGAGAGGCCGGATGCCCTGCTTGTAAGCGGTGACCTGTTTGACATTCAGCAGCCTTCTGCCTCGGTCAAGGAGGCTTTTACCGGTTATTTTGTCTCTCTGTGCAAGGCCTGCAGTGATATGAAGATTGTGATAATTGCCGGAAACCATGACTCTGCCACAAGGCTTCAGGCCGACAGCAAGATCTGGCGCTTTGCGAATGTGCATATGGTGGGCATCCCGCCGGCAGTTGACCTCTCATCTGCAGAGCCGGGGTGGGAAGAGGAGTTTATAATAAGAAGTGTTGCAGGATATATAGTTGCCGTACCTTATGTGGCAGGCAATAGGAAAGAGACCATACAGCATCTGCTTGATATTGTGAAGGCAGAGAATGTGGGCAACTTGCCCGTGGTGCTGATGGGGCATCTGGCTGTAACGGGTTCCGATACAACCGGCCACAATTTTGAGCATGGTACGTTGCGGACTCTTCCTCTGGAAGATATGGGCTGTGGGTATGATTATCTTGCGCTTGGACATATCCATAAGCCGCAGACAATAGGGTATCCGCAGGATTCAATGGCGAAGGAGGTAAACTACCCCTCTCCGGTGGCAAGATATTCGGGAAGTGCCCTTCATGTAAGTTGTGATGAGAAATATCCCCATACAATAAGTGTGGTGGAACTTGACGGGCACCGGGGAAATGTAAAAATCCGTCAGCAGAGAATAGAGGAACTGCTCCATTTTTACGAACTTCCATTGGATGGCGGGGCATATGGGTCGGCAGATGATGCCATAAGTGATATTGCAGGGTTTGTAGATGGTGGAAAGAGCGGATATATCAGGATAAGAATGGATTACACTGCATATTTGCCGGCAGATTTCAATCAGAGGGTATATGAAATTCTGGATGGAAAGGAGGCTTGGGTAAGGTACAATCCAAAGATAATCTGGATTGGCGAACCTGAACATGCTGAACCGCAGGCAGAGCAGATGAGGTTTGAGATAGCCGAACTGCAGCAGATGACCGATCCGGTTGAGTTTATTGAAAGAACAATTGACAAATATCCGGCTCTTGACATTGCCGAAATTAGGGATGTATTTGAGGAGGTTCAAAGGGAGTTGGCGCTTATGGCGGAAGATACAAAAACAAAATCAAGAAAGAACTGATATGAAGATAAAGAAGTTGCATTTAAGGAATATAGCATCCATTGAAAAGGCTGACATAGATTTTGAAAATGGATTGAATGATGGAATATCGGGAGACAAGGCGGGCATTTTCCTCATAAGTGGCGATACCGGAGCAGGAAAGTCAGCAATTCTTGATGGAATATCATTGGCCCTCTACAAGACTACCCCAAGGATTGATGGTATAACAAATGTAAACAACAATAAATTTACCGATGCAAAGGGCGAGAGCATAAGCATAGGAAGTGTGGAACAGTATACCCGATTGGGCATTTCAGTTGATGATGAGAGTTACAGTGAGGTTGTTTTTGAGGGTAATGACGGCAAAGAGTATACCGCAAGGCTCACATTGGGAATATATATGGGCAACCGTACTGCCGATGGGGAGCGTCCTGTTAAGTACCGGAAACCCGAGTGGAAGGTCAGATGCGGCAACGGGGACTGGCTTTCAAAAGATGTAAAGGAGATAATCTATAGTGCGGTAGGACTCAATTTTGCCCAGTTCGGCCGTATGGCAATGCTTGCCCAGGGGCAGTTTGCCGCATTTCTTACCGGTGACAAGTCGGAGAGGGTTGCAATTCTGGAGCAACTTACCAATACCGAAATCTTTTCCAAATACGGTGATGCAATTACAAGCCTCTATGGCAAGGCAAAGCAGAAGAAAACAAGTGCGGAGGCTGAGTTGAAAGCACAGGCTCTCCATCCTCTTCCCGACAATGAAGTCTCTGACCTTCAGCAGCAAAAGGTTGTGCTTGAGAAGGAACTGGAACTGTCGGGAAAGGCAATGGATGAAAAAATGGGACGCATAAAATTTGTGGAGCAGGTTCTGGAGCAGCAGAGGAGGGCAGAGGTGGCCCTTAAGGAG
Organism: Bacteroidales bacterium; assembly: GCA_015060245.1. Classification (GTDB taxonomy): domain Bacteria; phylum Bacteroidota; class Bacteroidia; order Bacteroidales; family UBA932; genus Egerieousia. Next base: position 15,704 of record SUYU01000012.1, read on the forward strand.
AGGGAGAAACTGATGGCCGCTTCCACAAGCGAAGAGTTCGCCTCAAAACGGAGGCTTGTGTCGGCATGGGACAATACAATTGAGCAGCGCAAAACGCTCCGGAGCCTTGAAGAGGCCAGAAACAGCAGAAGCAGGGCTGTTTTGGCAAATGAGGCTTCGCAACGCACTTTTGAGGCTCTGTTGTGTGACCTTAAGGCAAGGGAGAATGATTTGGCCTCAAAGAGGAAGAAATTGGAGAAGAGGAGGGAAGATCTTGCTCCGCTGGCCGAATGGAGTGAGTTGTATGAGAAATCAGGCATGTTGCTTGAAAAATTGAACTCATGTGCAGATGAGGAGATATCACGACGTGCGACCGTGTCAAAGATAAATGACCTTATAGTGGAGAGAGAGGGCCTTGAGAGTGCAAAAGAGGCCGCAGATATTGCGTACCGAGCCCTATGCGGAGAAATGGAAGCCAGACAGAGGGCAATAGATGAGGCCATAAAGGAGCGTGATGCACTTGATTTCTCATGTATACTGAAGAAGATTGAGGAGAATACCCGCCTTAATGGCAGGCTTGGGAACATGCTCAATTCAATGGAGAGATTGACCGGTAATAAAAATGCTGCTCAGGCACTGGCCGGTGATATTGATGCGCTCGATTCAAACAGAGTGCAACTTGAAAAGGCAAGGGATGCTGCAAAGGAAAAATTTGTTTCTGCACAACAGGAGTTTGAAAGGGCGCATAATCTCTTTATTACAATGCAGAGTTCCATTGAAGATGTGCTTGTAAATTTGAGGCACAAAATGAAGGAAGAGCAGACCGATACATGTCCTTTGTGCGGACAAAGAATTGAAAATCTGTCTGTTGAGGCGGATTTTGAAAAGATGGTCCTTCCTTTGGAGAGTGAGCAGAAACAACGCAAGGCGGAGCAGGAGTTGGCGCGTGAAGCACTTGTGGGTGCTGAAAATGATGTTGCAAGGGAGTGTGCAAAGATTGAGGCCAATCGTGCACAACTTAAGAAGTTGCAGGATGAAATCTCAAAGGAGGAGGCCTCTCTGGCAATGGAATCTGCAGACCTCGGGCTTGGAGCGGAGATGCCAGGCCGTAAGGTTGTGGAGCAAGAAATCATTGCAGCGCAAGAGCGACTCTCTCTGCTTGACTCTCTTAAGAAGAGGGCGGAGAAGATACAGGCCGGCATAGATCTTCTGCAGAGCGAAAAGAATGCTCTTGAGACCGGAAGGAAAGAGGCTGAAAAGAGGAGCAATGATGCCCATAATGAGTACAGGAGCAATATAGTGCAGGTTGAACAGTTGCAGCAGGAGTGCGGCAGGCAGGAGAAAAAGATTCTTCAACTTAAATCAGAACTCTCCGTACATCTTCAGAAACACTATCCTGAATGGCAGGCTAACCTGCCTATGACCATTGCGTCGTTTAGAATTGAGTCAAGTTTCTATAACAAGATAAAGGGTGATATTGATGTGCTTTTGCCTGAGTACAACAATTGTGCAGCACTTTTGGAATCACTCCTGCAGCACAGGAACGAAGTTCTGGCTCTCTATCCGGCTTGGGAGTGTGATGTTGAAGCCAAGGCCTTGCAGGTTGAAAATATAAACCTGCAGTGGACCAGACTCTATGGCGAGGTCTTTAATGCAAAAAGGGAAATTGACTCATCTGAAGAGTCTATTGGAGCATTGGCCGCCGCTTTGGAGAGTTTTTATGCCCAGTCCGGCATGAGGGAATCTGACCTTAAAGAGATAGAACGCAGCACGCCAGCCCTGGATGGTCTGCGCAAGTCCATAAGTGATATGGAATCAAGCATCAAGTCAAGGAATGATGCAATCCTTGATGCGGAGTGTCAGATAAATGAGGCTCTAAAACTGCTCAATATTGAGGGTATTGACCAATTGCCTGCCCGTGATGCCCTGTTGGCCGAAAAGGAGGAATTGGCTGCAAAGATGCAGGAAACCACGCGCCAACTTGGTGCAATTGGGCAGAAACTTGAAGCCAACAGCAGGAACATTGCCCTGCTTGGCCAGGCAAGGGAGAGGGTCAATGCTGCCACAGCGGAGTTTGTGAAGTGGGAAAAGTACAACAGCCTTTTTGGCGGCGCACGCTTGAGGACTCTGGTCCAGACATATATACTCAGACCTCTGCTCAACAATGCAAATATATACCTTCAAAGGATAACTGACCGTTATACCCTCACATGCAGGGAGGAGAATGAGCAACTCTCCATACTTGTGCTTGACAAATACAACAAGGAGCAGATAAGGAGTGCCACAGTGCTGTCGGGAGGAGAGAGGTTTATGGTATCATTGGCGTTGTCACTTGCCTTGTCGGCCCTGAACAGGCAGGATTTGAATGTGGATATACTCTTTATAGATGAGGGTTTTGGAACTTTGGACGACAAGAGCCTCGATTCTGTTATGGCCACGCTTGAAAAATTGCAGGAGATTGCCGGCCAGAGCAACCGCAGGGTGGGAATCATATCGCACAGGGAAGAACTCAAGGAGAGGATTCCGGTTCAGATACAGGTTACAAAACGCGGTGAGGGCCGAAGCCAGGTAACCATAAAGAACTCATAGAATTAGACAAAACATAGTTGTCTTTACCGGCGCCGGAATATGAACTGATATCACAGATTTGCCATCTGCCAATCAAATGCACCTATTCATTGCTCCAGGCCGCTGGTGTAGTCTTATTGGGTGCGGTTTTGGTGATTTTTTTATTTTTTTTGGTTATCTTGCCAAAATTGGGACATTAATAATTGAAGAGATGACAGATTCACAGTTGGTAACCGGCATTTTGAACAATAGTGAGAGAGCATGGATCTATATTTGCAGAAATATGAGGGGCGGTTTTAAAGCAACAATGCTCAAGAAATATATATTTTTGACCGCAGATGAGATTGATGACCTGTTTCAGGAGTCATGCATTACCCTTATGGAAAAGGTCAAGGAGGGGCATTTTGTAGCCGGGAAACCGAATGGATTGTTCAATTATCTGCTTAAAATAGGGGAGTTGAATGCCAATAATCTTGTAAGGAAGAAAAAGCCGGTTGCTCCTGAGGAGGCCATTCCGGAAACCGACACCTTGCATGAGGCAGAGAACAGGTTTCTCTCCTTGCCGGAAGATGTGAAGAAAAAGTTGCAGAAGGAGTGTCTGGACAGGGTAATTGAGGCATTGCCGGATACTTGCCGACGGATATTGAAACTCTTTTATTGGGACCACAAACCAATGGATGATATAGCAAGCATAGTAGGTATGAAAAATGCAGATTCAGTTATTGCCAAAAAGTCAAAATGTATCAAAAAGGCAGAAGAAATAAGAAAAACTATTTTGGATACATGTGGGTTTAGTGAGGAGGATATACGCGATGCATTTGAGAGGAGTGCATTGAGGGCTCTGTTGAAGGAGGAGTGTACCAATATGGATGAAGGGTATGTAACGGCTGCCTATGAACCGGAAGAGGATGAAGATTAGAGAGTTTATAAATAAGATTGGCCAGGCTGTAAATCAGGAGATGGAGCAGAATGGTTGGGGACATGTGCTCTTTATTCTGGTGTACACTTTGCTGGCAGCACTTTTTTTGTGCATTCTGGTTATTTCAGTGCGCAGGAATGTTGTTGATATGATGGTGCGTGTAGGCTGGGCCTGGAGGCATCCCGGAAATTATGTGGGGCTTTGGGCCGGTTTTGTTGCGTACATATTTTTCTTGTTCTTTCTTATTATTCCACGTGTGCGCCAGAATCTCAAGTGGTTCATGAAGTTTACCCACGAACTTACCCATACTCTGGTTGCCCTGCTCTTTTTTGCAAAGATAAAAGAGTTTGTGGTTAAGGATAGAGAATGTTATGTGAATTACAAGAGTGGCCCTATAGGGTATGTTCCAACAGCATTGTCTCCATACTGTATCCCAATATATACAATCATGCTTTTCCCGTTCAGATTTGTAGGCGACGCTGGATATATGATTGTGTTTGATGCTTTGATAGCCTTTACATATGCTTTTCATGTGCATACATTTATAATGCAGACAAGAATTACCCAGTCTGATATTAAAAATTGCGGTCCACTCTTGTCTGCTTCCTTTATAACTTTTGTACATTTGGCAATTCTGTCATTGATTCTGGCAATTCCAAAAGGGGGAGTGTTGAATGCGGTATGCAGGGTATTCTGGGAGTATCCTGGGCAGATTTTGATGTGGTTTAAGGAGATTGTCTGCATTACAATGTAGGGCCCATAAAAATATCTATTTACGACTTTTTTGTGGGTATAACCTGCTGATTCTTTTTAAGTTTATGATAATATGAAAAAGATTTTTTTACTTATGGCATCTCTCTTTGCGGCATCCTTCATGTATGGCCGTGAGGAGTTCAAGAAGGGCTCTTTTGTATCACAGGCAACCGGAGATACGCTTCTGTACAGGTACCTTGAGCCTCAGGATATGCAGAAGGGCAAAAAGTATCCTCTTGTAATATTTCTCCATGGATCGGGTGAGAGGGGCAACGACAATGAGGCACAACTCTTTCATGGGAGCGGACAGTTCATCAATCCGGTAAACCGCGAAAAGTATCCCGCCTATGTGATTTTCCCGCAATGTCCGGAGGGAGTTCCGGGTGCATATATGCCACGGCTTGAGACTCTTGTGCCGGCCGATATGCCTTTGGATCCGCCTGTGGCCCCGATTGTGCTTACGTTAATGGATCTTATCAATTCATATATTGCCCTGCCTGAGGTCGATGACAGGAGGGTCTACATTATGGGAATCTCAATGGGTGGAATTGCTACCTATGATATAGTTTCGAGGTATCCCGATCTCTTTGCCGCTGCTGTGCCAATCTGCGGTTCTGTGAATCCGCAGAGGCTCAAGAGTACAAAAGGTGTGGCCTGGAGAATCTTTCATGGTGATTCGGATGCAGCAGTGACTGTTGAGGGGTCGCGTGAAGCATACAAGGCACTGCGAAGTTATGGGTATGATGTGGAGTATATAGAGATTGCCGGCTGTACACATAACAGTTGGAATCCGGCCTTCAATTACCCCGACTTCATGAAGTGGCTCTTCAGGCAGAAGAGATAATCTGCCAACCGTTTTTTGGTAGTTAAACCCTGACCGTTGCCCCCAAATGTTATCTTTATAAACAGCGAATCGCTATTGGATGCTTTCCAATAGAGATTCGTTGTTTGATGTGGGCAGGTATTAGAGGCTGTCGCCAAAATCCTGTCTGAACTTGTGTACAATCTTTGACGGCCAGTCTGTAGTTGGAACAAGTTCTCCCATGAAGAAGCGCAATACGCTCGGTTCGTAAGAGAATTTAAGACCTCCAATAAGGTGTCTGTTCTCATAAAGCCATGCAAGACGGTCAACAACATATTTTGTCTGAGACAATGTAAATACCCTTCTTGGGAACGCAAGTCTCATCAACTCCACGTCTGCAAGAATCTCATTGCCGTTCTCATCCCTTACGCTTGACATTGTTCCGCGCTCCATTCCCCTCACACCTGAACATAGGTAGAATGCTGCGGTAAGTGCACCTGCAGGGTACTCGTGTTGAGGAATGTGGCTGCAGAATGTGCCTGCGTCAACGTGCGCTCCAAGTACACCCGGAGGCGTTACCATTGGTATACCTGCCTTAACGGCACTCTCAACGCAATATTTGATGAAGTTTACGCTCTGGCTTATCATTGTCTCGTCAATGGTTTCGTAGATACCTACTGCCATTGCCTCAATCTCCCTTATGGACATACCTCCATATGTAAGGAATCCCTCAAACAACGGAATAAGCGGTTCCATCTTCTTGTAGTAATCCTGACGGTTGGTACAGATACCGCCACCCCTTGATGATGTAAGTTTTCTTGCAGAGAAATATACAAGGTCCGCCAAACCTGTCATCATTTTGATGATGTCTGCCATTGTGTTCTCTTTCCACTCCTCTTCCCTCTGTTTTACAAGGTAAGCGTTCTCGCCAAGCAAACTTGCGTCAAGGACAAGCATGATGCCGTATTTGTCGGCAACCTGTCTTACATCCATCATGTTCCTGATAGAGAAAGGCTGTCCGCCAATAAGGTTGGTAGAGGCCTCCATACGTATGAATGCTATATTTTCAGCGCCCTCTGTTTCAATGGTCTGCACAAGTTTGTCAATATCAAAATTGCCCTTGAAAGGATTGTCGGAACGCAAAATTAGAGCCTCATCCTTTACAAGTTCTATAACCTTTCCACCAACTTCATTGATGTGGGCGAGTGTAGTTGTAAAGTGGTAGTTTGTAAGGACTGTCTGCCCCGGCTTGATGAAGGTGCGGGCAATTATGTTCTCGGCTGCACGACCCTGATGCGCAGGAAGGAAATATTTCTTCCCAAGGACCTCGTTGATTCCCTTGACCAATCTATCAAATGACTGGGAACCGGCATAGGCATCATCTGCACGCATCATTGCCGAAAGTTGGTTGTCGCTCATTGCATTGGTGCCGCTGTCGGTAAGCATATCAAGGAACACATCATTTGTGCTCAATTTAAAGGTATTGTAGCCTGCCTCCTTAATGGCGTCTCTTCTTCTTTCAATAGGAACAAGGTGCAGTTTCTGCACAATTCTCACTTTGTGGAGTTCGAGAGGAATATCCTCCCCCTGGTAAAATTTGATGTGGGACATAGTATAATTTTTTTAAGTTGCTTTTTGTACCCCATTGGGCACAATGTTTAATTTTATCTTTTGGCAAAAGTAGTAAAAAAATGGCATCATCCGCTACTTTGAGACTACTTGCTGCACGAATCTTAATTATTTAAAAGACAATAATATATTATATGTCTTGAATATGGGGACAAGGTGTATCCAATATGTATATATTCCAAGAGCAGAATGAGTAGGCTTATATGTTTATAATCAGAGTTTTCATCTTTTGGTACATTTGTTTGGAGCCATTCCGGCAACCAAATGAACCTATTTGACTTTATTTGCGAACAAATTAAATGCGTAATTTTGCAAAAAAAGTCTTAGTTGTTGGTATATAATATAAAGACAATTGAGTACGTTCTCTTTTTAAGAGAGCGGGAATAGTAAAAAAAATTGCTTCACCATTATTTTTAGTTCTTTATAAAACATTTTTTTTACAACAGTGTAGAATCCAATTTAAACAAAACCGAAAAAAGTTTGGGCACGGCATTAATTTTGTTATATAGTACACTGTCATACAGTTTGTTATAAAATTATCCATCTCTTAAAAAGAGAATTGTCCGGGCCTATGAAAAAAAAGATAATTACACTACTATAATATTTTGGTTTATTTATTTGTTTTATTCATCAAAATTGTTATTTTTGTAACGGCGGATGTGCTTTTCTGCTGTTGAAATGCTAAAAATTATTGATATTATGAGAATAAAAACCTATCTCCTGTTGCTTTTCTTTGCTTTGTTTGCAATGGGAGCGAAAGCGCAGAGTATTGCCGTAAAGACCAACCTCCTTTATGATGCAACTGCAACTGTAAATGCCGGTATTGAGTTTGGGCTTGCTCCAAAGTGGACCTTGGATTTGAGCGGAAATTTCAATGCCTGGGAAATAAGTGAGGGAAAGAAGTGGAAACATTGGATGGCGCAGCCGGAGGCCCGCTATTGGTTCTGTGACCGTTTCTCAAGGCACTTTGTTGGAGTGCATGCACTTGGAGGACAATACAATGTAGGTGGTCTTGATACAGATTTCAAAATTTTTGGAAAAGATTTTTCAAAATTGAAGGACAGCAGATACCAGGGCCTCTTCGCAGGTGCAGGTGTAGCGTACGGTTATGCGCTTATCCTTGGCAAGCACTGGAATATGGAGTTTGAAGTAGGTGTGGGTTACATTTACACAAAGTATGACAAGTTTGAGTGTGCCGGATGTGGAAAAAGGGTTGGAACAGACCTTGAAAAACATTTCTTTGGACCTACCAAAGGGGCAATAAATCTTGTATATGTATTCTAAAAAAGTGAAGTGAGATGAAAAAGATTATACTATTTGCAATGGTGTGTTTGGCAATGTTCAGCAGTGCCAATGCGCAGACAGTTGTTCCAGGAGCAGGTGTAAAGGATTTGAGCATGCAGCGCAACGGCAAGTTCATGTCGGTACAGATGCTGCTTGACCTTAAGGAACTTGATGTGCCTTTCAACAGGGCTGTAATATTTACACCGGTAATACGGAACGGCAATGATTCAATTGTATTGTCGTCTGTCGGAGTCTATGGCAGGAACAGATATTATTACTACCAGCGTGTGGGAATAGGCCAGATTACAGGTGAGGATGAGTTGAGTTACAGGGCATCAAAGATGCCGGAGAGTGTTCCTTACAATTCAATTTCAAACTATGAAGAGTGGATGGAGGGCGCCACATTGGTTCTTAACCGCAAGGATTTTGGATGTTGTTCAGATATTCTTGCCGATATTGACGGTACATTGTTGGACAAATACCGCACACCGGTTAAGGAGTATATTCCAATGTTGGTGTATGTGCGTCCTGAGGCAGAGGAGCAGAAATCACGTTCGTTGAGCGGAACTGCATATATTGATTTCCCTGTGAACATTACACAAATCCGTCCGGAGTACAGGAACAACATTGTGGAACTTGCAAAAATTTCGGGTACAATTGATTCTGTGAACAACGACAAAGATATTACAATCAAGAATGTCTTCATAAAGGGTTTTGCGTCGCCTGAGGGAAGTTGGGCGCTTAATGAGAGATTGGCAAAGGGCCGTACAGAGGCTTTGAAAAAGTATGTTCAGGACCTTTACAAATTTGCTCCTGACATGATAACTACATCATACGAGCCGGAGGATTGGAGCGGATTGCGCAAATATGTAGAGAGTTCGACACTCGCAGCAAAGGATAATATCCTTGACATTATTGACTCTGACCAGAAACCTGACAGCAAGGAGTGGATAATCAAGTCAAAATACCCCGAGGATTACAGATATCTTCTTGCCAACTGTTACCCTGCTTTGAGGCACTCAGACTATGTGATTGACTACGTAATCAGAGATTTCAATACAGTAGATGAAATCAAGGAGATTATGGCTACTGCTCCGCATAAGTTGAGTCTGCAGGAGTTGTATATTCTGGCACAACAGTATGAGGCGGGAAGCAAGGAGTTCAATAATGTCTTTGAGACTGCTGTAAAGATGTATCCGGGTGATGTTACCGCAAATCTGAATGCAGCCAATGCAGCAATGGAGCGTAAGGATCTTGTAGGCGCTGAGAGGTATTTGATGCATGCCGGAACATCGCCTCAGGCAATATATGCCCGTGCAAATCTTGCTGCAATGCAGTTAAAACTTGATGAGGCAGAGAAACTATTCATTGAAGCAAAGGAGGCAGGTATTGCAGAGGCTGATGCTTCAATTGCAAAATTGCAGGAACTTAAGAGATAAAACAATATAGGTAAAAACAATAGAAATAATTAACTTATTCATTTATAAATTCCAATTATCATGAAAAAACTACTATTTGCCCTTTTTGCAATGGCCGTAGTTATTGGCTGTTCAAAAGATGACAATGTGACCTCTCCTCAAGAGGCTAATGGACAGGCATCATTCTTGTCTGTGAACTTCAAGGCGGCAGGTTCTATTACAAAAGCAGAGCCAGGTTCATTTGAGTATGGATCTGCCGACGAAAATGCCGTTAACTCAATCACTTTCTATTTCTTTGACGCGAATGGCAACAAATATGCCGTTCAAGGTATGGACAACTATATGACCGGTACCTTGTCAGAAGGAGACTGGGCTAAAGGTACTGAACCTGAAGTCGAGAAATTGTCAGGTATGATTTTGGTCATCAAACAGGTTCAGGACAAACAGATTCCTTCACAGATGGTTGCTGTGTTGAATGCACCTGCAGATTTGCAGAAATCAATGAGTTTGGCGGAGTTGGAAGCAGCAGTACTTGACGAACTTACTGTAGCAGCGGACAATAAAAATTTCTTCATTATGTCAAACTCTGTTTATGTTGATGAGCAGGCAGAAACACGCATAAGCACAACAAAAATTACAGAGGATAACCTTTTCGAGTCAAACATTGCAGAGGGTGAGCCTGGCTACAACAAGCCTGGTACAATTCTTCCGGAGGGTTCAGTTCCTCAAGAGGTCAAACCTGTTGACATCTATGTTGAGCGTGTGGCTGCAAAAGTAAAGGTACAGTTCTCCGGTATAAATGATCAAAATGATTTTATAGAAGTTAAGGGTGAGGATGGCAAACAGTTGACTCTTCCTAAAGCCGGCAGCGATGAAGAGGTTGCTGCATACATTAACGTTCTTGGTTGGGATCTTACAAACACAACATTCGAGTGCAATCTTTTGAAACAGATTGAGACATCTTATGATAAGGATGTTCTTGGTTTCTCTCCATGGAATAACCCTGCATTCTGCAGATCATATTGGGCAGAGACTCAGGCTGAGCCTTTGCATACTCTTACCTTTACTGATTTGATTGATCAGGATATAGATGCTGCAAAATACTATTTTGAGAACACTATGCAACCTGCTACTGAAACAAATGGTGTAAATGTTGAGATAGTTGACGGAAAAGTTCAATTCGTTAAATCTGATGCTGAAGATGCTAACAAGGCTTCACAACTTGTGGTTGCTGCACAGTTGGTAGATCAAAGCGGCAATGCGTTGCCTTTCGGCAGATGGTATGGCAAGAACTATCTTGTAGATGACCTTAAGGCTGCTATGGTTGCAACTGTTGACCACAGATTGTTCATCCTTGAGTCTACAGATGAGCAGGGCAACAAGAAGTTCAGACCTATTCAAGTTGGTGATGTTTCTTTCCAACAAATGAGTGTAACTGAAAGCAAAGGAAGATACAAAGTTTATATGACTGCATACGATAATATTCCATATTATGATGCAACAGGTGCTGAAATGAAAACTGCAGATGCCGCATATATTCTTGAGCATGTTGATCCTGCACAAATCTGGGCTGACGGTCATACATACTACTATGCTACAATCAAACACTTCGGTGATGCAATAGGTATTGTACGTAACCACTGTTATGTTCTTACAATTGATTCTGTTACCGGCTTTGGTACTCCAGTATTCGATGATGGTTTTGTAATCACACCGGAGAAACCTGAGGACAGCGAGGCAACAAACCTTTCTGCAACAATCAATATCCTTTCATGGCATCTTGTTGAGCAGAATATTAATCTATAGTTCCAGGTAGGGTGGCTGCCCGCAGTCAAGCAGCAGTCATCTGCATAGGAGCAACCAGATTTTTAAATCAAGAACGGCGGGGAGTTCCCGCTCCCCGTCTTCTTTTAAATTTGGCAACGTTGCCTTAATTTTTAAACGGGATTTTGTGTTGTTGAGATGTGTGCTATAGAGTGGGGAATAGGGGATGGAGATTCGTGTAAGAGTGATTGGTATAGAGTGATTTTTTGAAAGTGGATCATGCAAAGAAATTAGTGAAGAGAGATTTGTGGAAGAAGATGAAAAGATGATTCGTTAAGGGAGATTGGGAAAGTAAATTTTTGGAGAGAAGATTTTATAAAAGAGAGTCTTGAAAAGATTGTCGGGAAGAGAAAGTGGGTAAGAGAATGTGTGATGGGGTTGTGGTGAAACATTATGCGCCTTTGTGCGGCTTTTGGGTTTGAAAACGATACTGCTTTGCAGTTTTACATATAACTTGATAATACTAAAAACAGATAACAAAATGAAAAAATTATTATTTCTTGTCATTGCTCTCGCCGGCCTGATGTTCGCTTCCTGCGAGAATGTAATTTTTGATGATGAGGGAGATTGTTCTGTAAACTACAGAATAAGGTTCAAATATGACATGAATATGAAATTTGCAGACGCATTCTCCAATTGTGTGTGTTCTGTTCATCTTTATGCATTTGACAAGAATGGGGTGCTGGTATATCATAAAAAGGAGGCTGGTGAGGCTCTGAAAAATGAAGACTACGCCATGGATGTTGAACTTATCCCCGGCAAATACACACTTGTTGCATGGTGTGGCCTTACCGGTGGTGATTCATTCAGCCTCTCCAATACAATTTCAGTAGGTTCAACTACTCTCGAAGAGTTGAAGTGCGAAATGAAGAAGGAGTATGACCAGAATGGAAATGTATATTCAGATAATGAACTCAACGACTTGTATCATGGCATGCTTGAGGTAAATCTTCCTGATGAGCCTGGTACACATACGCGTACAATATCACTTGTAAAGAATACCAATATTGTTAGGGTCGTTTTGCAGCACTTGAGCAGTGTTGACATCTATCCGGAGGATTTTGTTTATGAGATTACTGATGACAACACTTTTATGGCACATGACAACACCATTCTTGACAATGAGGAGATTGATTACTATCCATGGAGCGTTACTTCAGGCAAGGCCGGCATCTATGCAGATTTGAATATGACCAAGGCCGCTTCTACAGTCAATGTGGCAGTTGCGGAGTTTACCATCAACAGGCTTGTTGTTGAGAACAATCCGGTTCTCTCAATTTATAATGCAAAGGACAACTCCAAAGTACTTGCAATTCCGTTGAAAGATTATGCTTTGCTGGTTAAGGGCAACTATAACAAGGCAATGGGTGACCAGGAGTATCTTGACCGTCAGGATGAGTATAACCTTACATTCTTCCTTGATGAGCACGGGTTGTGGTCAAGCAGCAGAATCATTATCAATTCATGGCATATAGTTTTACAGAACCCTGATTTGCAATAAAAATAGAGATGAAAATTAAATTGACATATTGGGTTGCGGCAATATTGCTTCTGGTTCAGTTCCAGACCTCCTGCATTTATGACAAGGAGTATGTGGATACTGAAGAGGAGAGCCTTACCTCAAAATATATATCCTTCTCAGTCAATGTGGCCCAGCAGGCGGCTGCCACAAGGGCCGACGGTTATACTTGGGGCGATGATTATCCGAGTGTACTGGGAACTGACTTTGAGAACAGGATCCTGACCGGCTCATTGAACGTATATGCGTTTGATGTGAATGGTAATTATCTTGCAACAGTCCAGAATATCTCATATGGTGGACTCCAGCAGGATGAGGGAATTTATGAATTTTTTGGTGTGCTACAGAACGAGACAATCAATCCCGATCTCTCCATTGGGGCCGGTACCGAACTTATGCTTGTGGTAGCCGCCAATTGTGGTACTATTACAATAAAGGATGGTGAGCCGGATTTGGAGGGACTAACATTTGTAAATGAGTGGGATGCCTTCATTTCGCAGAAGAGTTCCATTCCAATGTGGGGAGCCAAGAAGATAACCTTGACCGGTGATGCCAATCAGGATGTGGGAGAGATAGACCTTTTGCGTGCCTTGGCAAAAGTTGAGATTTTGTTGGATAACGGCATCAAGGATAAGTATGAGATTACATCTGCACAGATTACAAAATCATATACTACAGGTTATTGTTTTCCAGGAAACTGGAATATAACTCCTACGCCGTCGCTTCTTCATGAGAACTCTTTCAGGGAGTATGGAAAGCCGGAAGCAATTGTAAACAATGTAAATCTCTTCCCGGTCAGTTCAAGTTATATGATATATATGCCTGAAATTGACAACCAAAAAGACGATGTAAGGATAAACATAACCATTAAGGACAAGACAAACAACAATGCAATATATGAGTTCAGCGGAGACCGGGCAGTGAGATTTGCCACTTATGAGAATACAGGTCTGCTTCCCGATAATCCGGTCCCTTTCAATGTGGTGCGCAACCACTATTACAGGTATATATTGACCGGTGTGGGTCCTGCAGATATCAAAGTTATTTGTGATGTACGTCCTTATGCAGAGGTTAACCTCAGACCTGGATTCGGACTATAAACTAAATTGTCGGAAAGATGAAAAGAGTCTATTTTTTTACAATATTGTTCATGATGTCGCTTCTTATGGGCATTGTATCTTGCGAACCTTATGAAGTGGAACAACTCGTTGACAAGAATATACCGGAGGGAGAAACCACACTCTCTGCAAAAGTTACATTCAACTCTTTTAAAGATGCCCTTATAGGTTCAACCAAAAGTGCGGGTGATGCAATCAGGCAGATTGAGGGGTTGGCACTGCTTGTGTACGATAAAGAGGGAAAGTTCCTCCAGTCGCAGTACTTTTCTGCAAACCAACTTGCAATAGAGGATGTTGAGCGCAATCCGTCAGATACCGGCGAAAAGCAGGAAGATGGTACAACAGACCGGAATAATGCAGAGTCAACAACTCCTCAAGCAACTTTTAACTTTACAATTCCGTATGGAATCTATAGTATTTATGTGGTTGCCAACATGGGCGATATTGCCAATGACAACAACTACAAAGATCAGGTTCAGACAATAGAGGGGCTCCGGAACATCTCTTTCAATTGGGTGCAGGACAAAACAGAAAATCCTACAAATATATCAAGGAACAACCAGATGTTCGGATATTTTACAGCAGGCGCATCCAATACAAATGGGGAGCAGATTACCATCAACAAGGAGGGACTTGAGTTGCATGCCTGGTTGAAGAGGGCTGTTTCAAAGGTAACAGTTGCCTTTAATGGAGAGGGTTTGAATGAGAATATACGAGTTACAGTAAAATCTGTGCAGATAAAGGATATTCCTGTATCATGCCTTCTTGATGCCGACAATATTCCTGATGCCGACAATGAAATTCTGGCTAATGGAGAGATTATCTCTTATGCCGATGCACAGGGTGAATTTCCTGTAATTACCAAGGGCGGTGTAATTTTTGGCGCAAATCACTATCAGGGCTGGAGAGAGGCTGATGGCTCAACTTTCAAGGATTTTGATCCTAAAGGAGAGAATGGCGCTTCGCACCTTGAGAGTTCTCCTGCACTCTATTTTTATGAGAATCTGCAGGGCATTGCCGAGTCTGGTTCAACTGCAGACAAGAGCCTGAATAAACTCGAGTATACCCAGAAGGGCAAAAAATACGGAACATACATTGAGGTAAAGGGTTATTATGAAAACCAGAATATGGGTTCGGTAACCTCAGGTGAGATCATTTACCGTTTCATGTTGGGCAAGAATGTTACAACCAACTATGATGCAGAGCGAAACCACCACTACAAGGTTACACTTTGTTTCAAGAACGACGCCAATGACGTAGACTGGCGTATTGAATATAATGAGAATACCGGTATTTATGTTCCGAATCCTTACTATATTTCGTATTTGTATAACCAGTCCACACAACTTCCAATGAAGGTTGTAATTCCTGAAGACGACCAAATCGCCTCAATAAAAGCAGAAATAATTGAAAACAACTGGGAACCGAGCGGCGATGTAACTTATTTAGATACCTATTATGGAAATAATAGTGATACCAAGGATATATATAAAGCGACAGGAGAAGGTGGTGCTGAAGTAATTGGTAAAACAACTGAAGGTAATACTGATGCGGAGTGGATTGGATTTCTCTCTCTTGTTGATGAGGCTGTTGTAATGAATGGTGTAAATTCAACAGAGCACAATATATCATTGGAGCATGGATTGACGACCTTTACCAAATACTTGGATGATCAGGTGGGTTATCCATATTTGCATTGGACTGGTAATTGCAATTGTCCTAATCCTGCTCATCTGGGTCTTAAGGAAGATTATTATGAGAATGCTCAGGAATATGGTTTTACAGGTTATGAGACTACTGGAACAAATACTATTTCCGCATCATTCCAAATTCCGTTCTATACAAGGACAAAACAATTGTTCAGGGTAACGGGTTTTGTAGGCAATAATCCTTACTATACACACGATAGGGAGGCAAAGGTGCAAATTGTTGTAAAAACAAAAAATGGAAACGAATATAGCAATGTTGTTAAAATTATTCAGGTAAGACGCCTTATCAATCCTACGGGCATTTGGAGATCTCATAATAATGCTGAAAGTTTCAATGTCACACTTATGAACATGTCTTTGGAAGCAGCGGATTCAGGAGTTTTTTCTCCATTGATTTCCGACGGTCCTTGGACTGCCAAAGTGATTAGAGGTCAGGATTGGGTTCTGTTGAATGGTAAGTTAGGCAATATTGTAACGGGAAGTACAGGAACGTCTGTGCAGTTTACATATAAACCTAACGGTACGATAGGTCAGAATGAAGTCAGGTGTGGAATTATTGAGGTTTATTACCATAATAACTCATGTGTTCACAGAATCTTTGTAAGACAAGGATATGCTCCGTATGCACTTGCCAATGGTGAGGCGCAGTGGTATACATTCAATATGAATACCCAAACCTCAATGACAGCATCTCCGCTTGATGAGGGGTCTTTATTCAGATATGGCAAGCCTGAATATCCTATTTCGGAGGTAAATAATTTAGATCCTCTATTCTCGTATGCGGTGAATCCAGGCAGCAATCCACTTGCTATAGAAGGATCAACTACACCGAAGACGTGGTCTGAGATAGGCAGTTTGTCGCGTACTGCTGCATTTGAATTTTCTGTAGATAATGCGAGGTTGCCATATTTGTCGGAATATGATAAGTTGTTGAATTATGATAATGGATATGGTGTGTTGTATGGGGATGGTGCGACAGAGGTGGCTACCACTTCTACCGAGGCATTTGCGTACAGGAAACATGCTCCAATTAGCCAGGACAAACTTAAAAAAAGGGGTATGCGTGGAATATTTGTTTACAACGAAAGTAATGGCGGAAATCTCTTTTTCCCTATTGGTGCAGTTGGACATGGTCATAGGAAGCATCATAATTTGAGCGGTATTAGTGGTCAATATGGGATATTGAGATATGCTACAGCAAATGTTCCTATAGAAAGTCCGTACAGACCGCTTCTGTATAACCTTTTTTCACAATATGGTGCACTATATTGGACTGGTGGTGAGAGTGACGGGTATACCGGTGATGCATGGGATATCAACTTCAACCAATTGGATTTTAATGAATATAGTTATTCAAATGCTTTTGCAACTAGTTATAATTCTGATGGTACCTCAAAGGGTAATGGTAAGGATCCTAATTTGGGAGATGCCTGCTACGTCCGTTGCGTTGTAGGAACAAGGTAGAGCAGACCAATGATGATGCCCTTGATTTTAAGGGTGGATAAGTTCAAGTAGTTTATATGAACAACAAATCCTCGTCAGAATACTTTGGCGGGGATTTGCTGTTTATTAAGGAGGTTTTCGGGATGCCTCATAACCGGTTCTATAGGAACTGATATGTGGCCTTAAGTTTATGTAACACAAAAGATGATTTCCTAATCTTTCAATCAAATGTTTTGAGAGTGTTTGAATGTGCGTATTTTGCAGACTTGTGCGTATTTCGCAGACTTGACCGATTATTTGAGGGCGTCTATTGCACTATTTATGCCGGTGGCCGTTGGGGCAGGGGTGTCGGAGAATGTTGCTGTAACAATGCCATCTTTGCAGATGTAGATTCTTGGAATTACAGATTTTGCAAAGAGAGAGTATATTTCTCTGCTGTTTTGGGCCGAATATGGCATTGTGTAGCCATTTTCCTGCCAGTGGAGTAGTATGCTTTCTGCACTCTCTTCCCTGCTTATAAGGGCAAATTTTACTCCATTCACGGATTGTGAGTTGTAGACCTGCTGCATCTGGGCAAGTGCATCCCGGCAATCCTGGCACGAGGTGTCAAAAAACATTATGCATGCGATGCCCTTTTGCAAATCACTGGAGTTGAGTGTGGTGCCGTCGTCCATAACAACTGAAAAAGCAGGGATATGGTCTCCTGCCTCTATTATTGCAGTTGAGACTCCAACATCATCCTTTATGCATCCCAAAAGCAGGCAGGCAAGAGAAAAAAAGCATATTATTATCTTTTTCATAGCGGTTGTTCCATAAAGTTTAGTTACAAAATTAGTATTTAATGCCGAATCAATGAAAGTGGAGTCGCCAATTTTTCATAAATTTACCTTTGGAAAGTAAATTGACTGCATCGTATGCCTATGAAGAGAATTGCCCAAATAGCCAAAATACTTTTGACCCTGATATTCATTATGTCAGGCGGGGCATCGCTGATAGCAGATGAGGGTAATGGCATGAGGATAGACAGCACAGTGGTGTCATTTGCTTCAGAAAATTACCTCGAGGATTATAATGCTACGCTGGAAGATCTCTTTGGCTCACTGCCCGGTTTTGACCTCAGGGATGACGGTACGCTCTATGTCTCCGGCCAGCCTGTAACAAAAATTACAATCGGCGGCCAGGATTTCTTTTTCAATGACATCTCCAAGGCAATCAAAAACTTTCCCGCCCGTATGGTCAAGAGTGTAATGCTTTTTGACCGTTTCTCTACTAGGGAGACCGACCTCCATATTCCCGATATGGACAAGCCGGAGAAAAAGATTAACATTGCGCTTACAGATGAGGCCAAACATGCCCATATAGGGCTTGTGAGGTTGCAAGGAGGAGGTGCCTTTGCAAATGGCAACAAAATTGGAGGGTCGCTTCATGTGCCTGAAGGCAAGTCCCTTGATATGGGAAGGGGTGGCCTGTATGATGGCGGGTTGTTGCTGTCGGGAAGCAAAAATGCAGACCATATTGCAATAGTTGCAGATGCCTCCAATAATATTTTGGATGAAAAGGGATTGCGGAAGGAGTATGATGGTGGCCTCAATTTTTACACGTATGCAATCAAAAACCATATGCTCAAATTGAGCGGCAGTTACAAGTCCCAACTTCTGGAGGAGGGAAGGGTTGCTTCGAGACAAACCTTTACAGGGTCATCACAATTTCTCTCATCTTCATTTGATGAGGGTGTGGATGAAAATGGACTCTTTGAGGTGACAGCCGAATTTTCAAGGGCAGTAGCAGGAAAATTCTACTATGAAATAACTCCATACTTCTCTTACGGAAAGAATGAATTGCAGACGAGTTCCTTTTCTGAAACATTCAGCACCTGGCAGCAACTGAATGCGTCGCAGGTCAACAGCATGTCAAATACAAGAACAACAAGTCACACTACAAACATCTATTTGGCATACAGCAATTTTGGAAAAGTGGGAAGAGTTCTCATCCTTGACATGAACTATTATTTGCAAAATGGCAACTGGAACAGCGCAGAGTCTTCAAATAGAGTTTTGTACAGTAATGCCCAGGAAAGCATCTATACCAATATGGAGTATGAGGGCAAAGGAAGCAGGAATGGAATTGACGGTTATATCACTTATGTTGAACCAATAGATGAGCGCTGGAGTGTGAATGCCAAACTGGCGGCGGAGTATATCGTTTCAACAGAGGATGAGGATGCATACGAGTTTGCTCACTACAGTAAGGCTTTTTCATCGTATGTGAGGAGTGCAGACTTTACAACACAGGCAAGAGTTCTGGCGCAGTACCGCCGCAATTCAATGATACTTCAGTTTGGTGGTCAGGTGCAGGCAGCGATGAATGAGGTCTCCACTGATATGGGGGGCATTGTGGGTAGAGTAGGGAAAGATGATTATCTATGGGACTGGTCTCCTTTTGTGAATTTTAAAATGACTGGAGCCAAAGGCCGCTCCATTATGGTAAACTACTCCGGAGAGACATCTGCTGTGCACTCGTCGCTCTTGTCAAATGCTCCTGACATTTCGGATCCTTTGCATATAAGGTTTGGCAATGTATATCTCAGGCCGGGATTCAGCAACAACATTAACTTTTACTATAATTTTTACGGCAAGAAGAAATTCAATCTCATGTATTTGAATTTCAACATTGAACGCAAGCGCAGGGCTATAGTGGATGCAACCTGGTTTGATACGGGAGGAGTCCAGTACTCTGTGCCTGTAAATTCCCGAAAGGTTGCCCGCAACTTCTCTTTGGAGTACAGTTTCAACAACATTCCGGTTGACCGCAGGCGCGATCTTATACTCAATCTCTCGCTTGAGGCTTCACGTGGGGTAAATTATGGCTATCAGGCAACAGAGAGGAGTATGGAGATTGATATTGATAATTTTGACTATGCCACATTCATGAGGCGTTTCTGGGGCGACAGTGCTGATGGCAAAGATTTCTACAACGGCTCCACCGGTTTCTGCGAGAGCAAGTCAAGGACTTTGTCAATAGAGTGGGATATAAACTTTGAGTATGCCTTGGGCCGGTTTGACTTTACGCTTGGTACAGGTGCCCAAAGATATTTGACAAAATACACCCTTGATGAAGATGCCAATATAAATACCTGGGACTATGGTGCGTACCTTAATGCAGGCTATCAGGGCCCCGGCGGATTCAAAATTGAAACAGACCTTGACTATAAGTTGTACGACGGTTATCCTGCCGGTTTTGGCAAGAACCGTTTCATTTGGAGTATAAGTGCCATGAAACGCCTTGGCAAGTTCATACTCAAGGCCTCACTCCATGACCTTCTTGATGAGTCAACCGCAATGCACCGTACAATTACTGAGAGTTATGTGGAGGACAGTTATTCATCATCACTTGGCCGACGTTTCATATTGGGGGTAGCCTATGACTTTTAACCGAACAAATTTACCGTAGGATTGTTTTTATTTTGAGTCGGAGACTCGGAGAAATGGAGTTTTGGGAAAAGAAAAAGTCCCACTGTTTCTACAGAAGGACTCAAGTGCCCAGAACAAGACTCGAACTTGCACACCGATACCGGCACCACCCCCTCAAAGTGGCGTGTCTACCAATTTCACCATCTGGGCGGGAGTGCAAATATAGTAGTTTTTTGTTAAACACAAGCATATTTTTTTGTATCTTCGTATATTATTTTGAAAATTTTACATAAAACACAATTTTTGGGCTTATGGTAGAGATATACGGACAGCAGATTGCAGAACTTGATGACCTTGTGGATATCAGTGATGTTCTTGCCAAAGACAGCAATTTTCAGAAAGGTTTAAAAAAATATATTGCAAATCCTTTTGATGCCGACATTGAACGTGTCGCCAAGGGAGTCTTTACGGTTGCCGTGAGCAAGTCGGAGTCCCCTTCTCTTGACAAATATGATGAGACTGTTGCAGTTACAAGGGCCAACAATGAAGTAATCATTAAGTTGGCATGTGTAGGTGCCAGGTATCTTACCATAAAGAATTCTGACGACAGGAGAATAAATGCACTTGGTTTAGTCAAGTCAAAAAAGAATATAACATCAATGGCCTTTGACTGCAAAGGCGACACCATCTACCTTGTAGGCAGCATGGAGCATGGCGAAAACTTCAATGCCAACCATCTGAATGCATTGGTAAAGGCAATTGAGAATGAACTTGTAACAAGCGCTCATTATATCTCTTCAAATGGTCTCTTCCTCTCTCTTCTCGAGTGTTGTGCTCCTCATGAGTTGGGTTTTGACATTACCGGTGATGCGGAGGTCGAGGACAAGGAGTTCCTTTTTGGTGAGAGCAGATATATGGCAATTGTAACCGTGAATGACTCGCAGGAGAATGATTTTGTGGATTATCTCTTCAACAATGATGTTCCGGTAACCCTTTTGGGGCACGTTACAAAGGGCGAGATGAGACTTGATGAACTCTCATTTGGCGGAGTATCCGATTATGTTCTGTAGCGCCACTGAATAAGGCTCCCCAATAATACTCTATATCATGTGGCAAGGCACTTTTTGGCAGATATTATCGGCAGTACTGTATTTGATGAATATGGTACTTGCTGTTTTTATATCTACCAACTTGATACTCAGAAAGCAGGATCCCGTAAAGACTCTTGCCTGGGTAATGGTGGTCATGCTGTTGCCATATTTTGGAGTTATATGTTATCTTCTCTTCGGACAAAACTACAGAAAACAGAAGATTTTCAGCCGCAAGGGAATAGCAGACTATAAGTTGAGACGCGAGGCCAGCGTGAACCAGTTGAAACTCATACAAAAGAATCCGCAACTTTTGGGAAGCGAACTGCATCCGTTCAGAAAACTTATATACCAGAATCTCAAGAACAGTTATACCCTCATTGAGGACAATGAGCAGATTGAGTTCTATTTTACCGGCAAGGAGGCGCTTGATGCAATGTATGCCTCAATCAAAGGGGCAACTCATCATATACACTTGCAGTCATATATCTTTGAGGATGACCGTACTGGTTTGCATTTTAAGGATCTTCTTGTAAAAAAGGCTTCACAAGGTGTTGAGGTTAAGGTGCTTGTAGACGGAGTTGGCAGTTTTTTCCTCAAGGAACCCATAATAAACGAGATGAGGGAGGCCGGTGTAGAGGTAATTGTCTTCTCTCCATTGAGGCTGATTATGCCCTTCTCAAGAATAAATTACAGGAATCACCGCAAAATTTTGATTATTGACGGCAAGAGCGCCTTTATTGGGGGTGTGAACATTGCCGACCGCTACTATTACGGAACAACTGCAGGAGAGTGGCATGATACCCATATGAAGATTAGGGGAGAGTCGGTCTTCTCGTTGCAGGCCTGCTTCCTTATGGACAGGATCTTTGCCCTCAACCGCAGAAGGCTCCGCTTCAAAAAGAAATACTATCCCCCAATTGAGATAAACAACGAGAGACTGATAAAGGGCCAGCACCTCTATTCACAAATAATTTCAAGTGGCCCCGACAGCGACTGGTCTAGCATAATGCAGTGCTATTTCAGTGCAATAACAGCCGCTGTTGACCACATCTATATAGTGACTCCATACTTCACTCCGTGCGAAACAATCCTCAATGCAATCAAGATTGCCGCATTGGCAGATGTGGATGTAAGGATAATGCTTCCCGAAAAATCTGATACAAAAATTGCACATTGGAGTACAATGTCCTATATTGCGGAACTTTTGGAGGCAGGGGTAAAAATCTATCTCTTCAAGAAGGGTTTCAACCACTCAAAAGTCATAAGTATTGATGGAAAAATGAGTATTGTTGGCTCCGCAAATATGGATGTGAGGAGTTTTGAACACAATTTTGAGGTAATGGCCGTCATATACAACGCCGATTCTGCCGGTATAATTGAGGGGCAGTTTATGGAGAATATTAAATCATGCAGGGAGGTGTCGGCCAACAAATGGGCACAAAGAAGTGTGCCGGACAAGGTCAAGGAGAGTTTTGCCCGCTTATGGAGCCCTCTGTTGTGATCTCCTGCGAAAGTGATTGGATTATGAGCAAGAAATCAATAATTGAATAAATTTTAAAAATAAAATGACTATGGAAAGTAAAAAAAGTTATGCATTGCCAATTGCAATGATGTTCGCTCTCTTTTTTATGATTGCGTTTGTTACAGGATTGCAGAATCCTATGGGTGTCATTATCAAATCTCAGTTTGGAGCCAGCAACCTGGTTTCACAATTGGGTAACTTTGCCAATTTCATCGCTTATGCCTTCATGGGTATCCCTGCAGGTATGCTTTTGAGCAAGATCGGTTACAAAAAGACTGCGCTTGTTGCTATTACAGTTGGCTTTGCGGGTGTTGGAGTAACCTATTTGTCGGGACTGATGGGTAATTCAGGTGCCGGAAACAATGCTATCTTCTCTGTTTATCTTTTGGGAGCGCTTGTTTCAGGCTTCTCAATGTGTATGTTGAACACAGTTGTAAACCCTATGTTGAACACACTTGGCGGTGGCGGCAACAAGGGTAACCAACTTATCCAGTTGGGCGGTTCATGCAACTCGATTGGTGCAACAATAGTTCCTGTGCTTGTAGGTTACCTTATGGGCGATGTTTCGCAGGCAACCATTTCAGATGCAGCCCCTGCAATGTGGATAGCAATGGGAATCTTTGCATTGGCATTCATTGTACTCTCATCAATGTCAATTCCAGAGCCTTATATCGAGAAAGAGCAGAAGGTTGAGAAGGGCAAATACAGCGCATGGAGTTTCCGCCACTTTGTTTTGGGTGTTGTGGCAATCTTCATTTATGTAGGTGTTGAGGTTGGTATTCCAAATATTGCCAACTTGTTTATGACCAACGAGTTGGGTATTGCCCCTTCAGAGGCTGGTACAATTGTGGGAACATATTGGTTCCTTATGCTTATTGGCCGTTTGATTGGTGGTGCTGTTGGTGCAAAAGTTTCGAGCCGTGCAATGCTTTCAACAGTATCTGTAATTGGACTTGTATTTGTACTTATTGGAATGTTCGCACCGCTTTCAACTAAAATCATGATGCCTGTTTTCCAGAGCGACATCTCTTTCGGTATGGTTGAGGTTCCTATTTCAATCACATTCTTCATTCTTTGTGGATTGTGTACATCTGTAATGTGGGGCGGTATCTTCAACCTTGCAGTTGAGGGTCTTGGTAAATATACAGCAGCGGCATCAGGTATCTTCATGATGATGGTTTGCGGTGGCGGTATCCTTCCTGTATTCCAGGGCTGGATTGCCGACATGACAAGTTTCATGACAAGTTATTGGGTAATCTTCGGCGGTATGCTATATTTCTTGTTCTACGCTTTGGTGGGTTCAAGAAATGTGAACAAGGATATTCCTGTTGAGTAATCCTCAAGAATCTTTAAAGTTGATCGGCAGTTGCGCCTGGAGTGGCCTTATGGATCTTCACACAGAAACAACTGCTGATTGTTTATATTGTCAACAATAAATTTTTAAATATACATTAATATGACTAAAGAGTATGTAGTTGGTGTGGATATAGGAGGCCAGACCACAAAAATAGGTGTTGTAGATAAAAGGGGCAACATTGTTGCGCAGACTGTAATCAACTCAAAATATGGCCGTAATGAGGAGAACATCTTCATGGACTCTGTGTGCGAAACCATCAAGGAACTTGCTAAAGAAGTTGGTCTTGAAAACGTGAATGGTATTGGTATAGGTGCTCCTAACGGAAACTTCTATACAGGAGAGGTTGTTGATGCCGCAAACCTTGAGTGGGCAAAGGGCAAGGCAATTCCATTGGCAAAGACAGTTTCAGAAAAATTGGGAGGCATTCCGGTTACCCTTACAAATGATGCAAATGCTGCGGCGGTAGGAGAGATGTATTATGGTGCTGCCAAAGGAATGAAAAACTTCATCATGATCACTTTGGGCACAGGTGTAGGCAGCGGAATCATCATTAATGGAGAACTTGTTTATGGCCACGACGGCTTTGCAGGAGAACTTGGCCACGTTTGCGCTGTACGCGAGAACGGACGCTCTTGCGGATGTGGCAAGAGTGGTTGTCTTGAGGCTTATACCTCTGCAATAGGTGTTGCACGTACTGCAAAGGAGAGACTTGCCAACAGTGATGAGCCAAGCCTTTTGAGAGGCAAGGAGGATATAACTTCAAAGGATGTGTATGATGCTGCTGTTCAAGGCGATAAACTGGCTCTCGATATCTTTGACTACACCGGAAGGATGTTGGGCCGTTCATTCGCAGATTTTGTAGCGTTCAGCGCACCACAGGCAATTGTCCTTTTCGGAGGCCTTGCACGCGCCGGCGAGTTCATCTTCAAACCTATCAGAGAGGAGATGGAGGCCAACCTCATCTCAATATGGAAAGGCAAGGTAGAACTTTTGCCTTCTGCATTGAAGGAGAGCGATGCTGCAATTCTTGGCGCATCTGCCCTTGCGTGGTAGTGCCAGAAACATTCACTTCATAAAATATAAAGGGTAACCCGACAAATCTGTAGGTTGCCCTTTTTTATGCACTTATACAATACTACAAACTAAAGGGTGCCCTTTGCAATATGCCGGACACCCTTATTTGGTATTCTGTCGGGAACCAACTATGAGTTGTTCCTGATGTTTTCTGCGATTTTTTCTACAAGGCATGTGCGGGCCTCCTGGCTTGCCCAACCGATGTGAGGGGTGAGGATTACCTTGCTCATATCCTTGATGTTGAAGTATGGAGAATCCTTTGGTAGAGGCTCTTTTGTGAATACGTCAACTCCGGCACCTGCAATGAGATTCTCATTGAGGGCCTGTACAAGGTCAGCCTCATTGATGATTCCGCCACGGCCAAGATTAATGATGTAGGCACTCTTCTTCATCTGTTTCAAGTGCTCATATTTTATAAGGTCATTGGTGCGCTCGTTAAGTGGAGCATGGATTGAGACTATATCGCACTCCTGCATAAGTTCATCAAGTGAAACTGCCTTGAACTCATCTGAATGGGCAACGCCGCTTGTAGGGTAGTAGACAACATCCATTTCAAATGCCTGTGCAATTTTTGCCACGCGTGAACCAATGTTGCCAAGGCCTACAACGCCATACTTTTTGCCTTTAAGTTGCCAGAAGATCTTTGATACATCTGTAAAGAGGCGTCCGTTTGAGTATTTGCCAGATTTTACAGCATCATCAAAGTAGGCAACCTGGTTTACAAGGGCCATTACAAGTGAGAATGTAATCTGTACAACACTGTCGGTTGAGTAGCCTATTGCATTCTTTACAATTACTCCCTTGCTGTTTGCGTAGGGAATATCTATGTTGTTTGTTCCGGTTGCGGCAACGCAAATGAGTTTGAGGTTAGGAGCAGCGTCAATCTGCTCTTTGCCCATAATCACTTTATTAACAATAAGCACGTCGCAATCCTGTATCCTTTCAAAAACCTCTTCTGGCTTTGTGTAGGGATAACTTGTATATTCACCGAGTGATGAGATTGGAGACATGTCAATGTCTGCACCAATTGTGTCTGCATCAAGAAATACTATTTTTCTCATAAGTCTTCTTCTTTTGAAATCTGGTTTAGTCTATTGGATTTGTCCCGATATGCAGGTTTGCTCCTATTTCAGTGGCGAATTGGGCTCCTTTTTCATGTAGTTGTATTCAAGCCTGTCAACAAGGCGCGGGAAGAACTTGTTGAGCCATACTGTAAGGTTGCCGATAGGGGTAAGCACAATCTGGGATTTTCTTTTGATAATGCCTTTTGCCATTCTTGCTGCAACCTCCTCTGCGCTCATCATCTTCTCCTCGTCCCTTGGAGTTTCGCCCTGCTGGCTGCCGTCGGCAGTGAGGGCCACGTTCCTGATGTTTGAGGTTGTGAATCCGGGAGCAAATACCATAACATGCAATCCGTCATGGAGATGCTCAATTCTCAATGTGTCAAGGAAGCCGTATATGGCAAATTTTGAAGATGAATATCCTGTACGTGCAGGAAGACCTTTGAAGCCGGCAATTGATATTACACCAACAACGGAGCCTTTTGCCTCAAGCAGATATGGCAATGCATATTTGGTACAATATACCGTTCCCCAGAAGTTTACATCCATGAGGTTTCTGATTACACTCAAGTCAAGATCCTTGAACATTGCACGCATTGAGATTCCTGCATTGTTCACAAGAATGTCAATCCTGCCAAAATGTTCCACACTCTTTGCTACAAGGTTTTTGCAATCCTCCTCTTTGCTGACGTCTGCAGTAACGGCAATGAATCTGCTCTTGCCGTTTGCATCGTTGCCATATTGGGAGTTGAGTTCCTGAACTGTAGATTCAAGTTTTGAGGTGTTTCTGGCTGCCAGTACAACGCTCGCACCCCTCGATGCAAACTCCTTTACGGTTGCCAGGCCAATACCTGAACTGGCACCTGTAACTATTGCTACTTTTCCTTTCATAGTTCTGTTCCTGTGTTAGAGTAACTCTAAAAGATATAATAAAAAAGAGGGGAGACCTCTGCCACCCCTCTTCTTATATGTTGATTTCTAGTAAATGGCCATATCTTGAATCTCTGTAGAACCTTTGTATTCTCCAGCCTCAAGTTTTTTCTTAACAGCCTCAAACGCTTTAAGAGTATACTCCACATGCTCCATCTCGTGCATTGCAGTAGGGATAAGGCGGTACATGATAACGCCTTTAGGTACAACTGGGTATACTACGCAAGAGCAGAAGATGCCATAGTTCTCTCTAAGGTCAACAAGCATATTTGTAGCCTCAGGAACATCTCCTTTCATGAATACAGGAGTGATACAAGCCTCTGCAACTCCAATATCAAAGCCTCTCTCTCTCAAACCGTCTTGTAGAGCGCGGGTAATCTTGAAGAGTTTCTCACGTTTGTCGTGACCTTTTCTGATGATGTCCAATCTCTTCAAACAGCCCTCAACGATTGGCATAGGAAGTGATTTTGCATAGATCTGTGAACGTAGGTTGTATCTCAAGTAGTTGATGATCTCTTTGTCACCTGCTACGAAACCGCCGATACAAGCCATTGATTTTGCATATGCACCAAAGTAAAGGTCTACCTGATCCATAACACCGTAGTGCTCAGAAGTACCTCTACCGTTAGGGCCCATACAGCCAAAGCCGTGAGCATCATCAATAAGTATTCTGAAGTTATATTTCTCTTTAAGTTTGCAGATAAGGTCAAGACGGCCAAGGCCTCCTGTCATTCCATAAACACCTTCTGTAATCAAAAGGATTCCACCGCCTGTCTTCTCGGTAAGTTTGGTAGCCCTTTGAAGAGCCTTCTCACATCTCTCCATATCATTGTGCGGGTAAACTATTCTCTGACCCATGTGAAGACGTACACCATCCATAATACAAGCGTGTGCCTCAGAGTCATATACAATAACGTCATGTCTTGTGACAAGAGCGTCAATTGTAGAGATCATGCCCTGGTAACCGAAGTTGAACAGGTAGGCATCCTCTTTGCACTCGAACTCTGCCAACTCTTTCTCCAACTGCTCGTGAAGAGAAGTGTGGCCACTCATCATTCTGGCACCCATAGGGTATGCAAGGCCCCATTTTGCTGCTGCTTCAGCGTCAACTTTTCTAACCTCAGGATCGTTTGCAAGACCAAGGTAGTTGTTGAATGTCCATGCAAGGACCTTCTTGCCGTTAAAAGTCATGTAAGGGCCAATCTCTCCCTCAAGTTTAGGGAACATGAAATAGCCATGTGCCCTTTTTCTGTACTGTCCTAACGGACCGCCTTCGTCTTTTTTAATTCTTTCAAAAATATCCATGGTAATTGGTATTAGGTTATTATTATTTCAGTTAATATTCTCTTTTTTTTATCCCGACAGCAGGCTGCTGCCGCAATCATACCTGTTCAATCAGGTGTATCTTATCCTTCTTCCTATACGGAGTATGGTCTTTCTTGTAATTCCGTTGAGTGAGCACAATTTTGATATTGAGACTCCGGTCCTTTGTGAAATTCTGCCCAATGTGTCGCCACTGCGAACTGTCCAGTATCTGATCTTGTCAATCTCCTTCTTGTACTCAAAGTTTCCGGCAGTCATCACAAATACCCTGTTTTTGGCAGTGTGGCTCTCAAAATCGATTATATCGTTGGGATTGATTGGGTTGCCAAGGTATCTCAACTCAAAATGGAGATGGTAACCTGTTGACCTGCCTGTATTTCCTCCCATACCTACAGCATCTCCGGCCTTTAGTGTATCACCGACATGGGCAAGGAACTTTGACATGTGGCCGTATATTGTCTCAAGGCCATTGTTGTGCCTTACAATGGTAAAGTATCCGTAACCTCTCCTGTCATATCTTGTAACGCGTACAACGCCGTCAAAAGCGCATTTTACGGTATCTCCCTTGTGCACTTTGAGGTCAATTCCGTTGTGGTGCCTCCATTTCCTGAATCCGAAGTTCGATGTTACATACTTCTGTGAAGGAGGACAATAACCGCTTACATCAATCATTATGGTATCCTTCATGTCTACAAGAGATATGTTGTATGGATTGATGCTGCTGTTCCATATGTCATACTCTTCAGGGAGTTCGGAGAAACCGGTAAATTTTATCTCATCCTCTATTGGAACTATTGGTGTAAAGTGGTTGTAAGTACCCTCAAACGATGTGTCAAAACAATCTGTATAGAGTATCGGTTGAAAATGGGAGTTGTCAACCGGTTTGATTCCCACACACTTCTTGAGGCGTTTGTTTACCTGTTTGTCGGTAAGGGGAATGCTCTCTGCACCATATACAAAAGAGCCTCCCAATGCAAAAATGATCAGGAGGACAATCTTTGTAGTGTATAGTCTCAAATTATGCATCAATATTGGCATATTTTGCATTTTGTTCAATAAATTCACGTCTTGGTGGAACCTCGTCGCCCATAAGCATGGAGAAGATACGGTCAGCCTCGGCTGCATTCTCAATGGTAACCTGACGCAGGATGCGGTGTTCAGGACTCATGGTTGTGTCCCAAAGTTGCTCTGCGTTCATCTCTCCAAGACCTTTGTAGCGCTGGATATGTACACCCTTTTCTGTGCCGCCTGTAAGTTCCTGAACAATGGCCTTTCTCTCTTCGTCGGTCCAGCAGTACTGCTCGGTCTTGCCCTTTTTCACAAGGTAGAGTGGTGGAGTTGCGCAATATACATATCCATTCTTGATGAGATCCTGCATGTGGCGGAAGAAGAAGGTGAGGATAAGTGTTGTAATGTGGCTGCCGTCCACGTCGGCATCCGTCATGATGATTACCTTGTGGTAACGCAGTTTGCTCAAGTTGAGAGCCTTGCTGTCCTCTTCTGTTCCGATGGTAACGCCAAGGGCTGTGTATATGTTCCTGATCTCCTGGCTTTCGAAGATTCTGTGTTCCATAGCCTTCTCAACGTTGAGGATCTTACCTCTCAATGGAAGGATGGCCTGGAATCTCCTGTCACGGCCTGTTTTTGCAGTACCGCCTGCAGAGTCTCCCTCCACAAGGAATATCTCGCACTTCTCAGGATCGCGGTCAGAGCAGTCTGCAAGTTTGCCCGGAAGGCCTGCTCCCGACATTACGGTCTTGCGCTGTACAAGTTCCCTTGCCTTGCGTGCCGCATGGCGTGCTGTTGCGGCAAGGATCACTTTGTCTATGATGCTCTTTGCATCCTTGGGATTCTCTTCAAGATAGATCTCAAGGGCGTGGCTTGTAGCCTGCGAAACTGCCGCCATTACCTCGCTGTTGCCCAATTTGGTCTTGGTCTGTCCCTCAAACTGGGGCTCTGCAACCTTGACTGAGATAACTGCAGTAAGTCCTTCCCTGAAATCTGCAGGGTCGATGTCAAATTTAAGTTTTGAAAGGTATCCGTTCTTCTCGGCGAATGATTTCAGTGTTGAGGTAAGTCCTCTTCTGAAACCGCTCAAGTGGGTACCTCCCTCTATAGTATTGATGTTGTTTACGTATGAATGGATATTCTCCGAAAAACCGGTATTGTACTGCATTGCAATCTCAATAGGAATGCCGGTCTTGTCAGTCTCGAGGTATATTGGGTTTTCGGTAAGTTTCTCACGGGTACCGTCGAGGTATGAGACAAATTCAAGAAGACCCTTTTCAGAGAAGAATGTCTCTGACTTCTCTTTAAAGGATGTCTCACCATTCTCATTCTCCTCGCTAACCAACTGATCCTCGCGTGTATCTGTGAGTGTAAGTTTGATGCCTTTGTTCAAATAGGCAAGTTCCCTCAATCTTGTGGCAAGGATATCGTAATTGTATATGGTTGATGTGGTAAAGATCTCACCATCCGGCTTGAATGTTATGATTGTTCCTGTATCCTGGGCCTCACCCACAACCTTTACAGAGTACATTGGAACACCCTTCTGGAACTCCTGCACAAATATTTTACCCTCTCTGTGGATCTCTGCTGTAAGGTGTGTCGAAAGCGCATTCACGCAGGATACACCCACACCGTGAAGACCGCCTGATACCTTGTAACTGTCTTTGCTGAATTTTCCGCCGGCATGAAGTACGGTAAGTACCACCTCAAGGGCGCTGCGTCCCTCTTTTTCATGCAGTCCGGTTGGAATACCTCTACCGTTGTCCTTTACGGTAATTGAATTGTCTTTATTGATGACTACATTGATGTCTGTACAATATCCTGCAAGAGCCTCATCAATCGAGTTGTCCACAACCTCATACACAAGGTGGTGCAAGCCTCTTGACCCAACATCTCCAATATACATTGACGGACGCTTTCTTACGGCCTCCAAACCCTCCAAAACCTGAATGCTGTCTGCCGAATAACCGCCGTTGTTCGCTACGTTTTCTTTCTCTAGTTCGCTCATTGTCACTTGAAGTTTTTAAACGTGCGAAGATACTAAAAAATCACAATTTTACCAATACCCCTGCGGTAAAACTTACCCCTTTTTCAAGATATTCCGGTATGTGCTGGATTTGGGCATTCAACAGGTTGTCTCCACGTAAAAAGAGTGAAAAATTCCTGTTGAAAAGATACCTCGCATCAATGCCAAGATTGCAGTATCCCTTGGCCTTGTAGCCCGGCATGATTGGAGTGGAAGAGTTGATATCAGCCGCAATTCCAATGAAAATTCTCTCTCTCCAGTTGTATCTTCCGTAAATGAACCAGTTGAATGGAGAGTAGCCGTAAGGTTTTGAACCGTTGGCCAATGTGCTGTTTTTTGCGTTGGAATAGGCTGAATACCTGAAACTTGTTCCGGCATCAAATGCCTTGCTTTTCCAGTTTATTGAGGCTCCGGCCGTAAACTCGGTGTGGTTGGAGTATATGGCATCTATTGTGCAAAGGCTGCTGTCGGGACCCATCAAATGGCCCATGAACTGCATCATGCCTTTATGCACTGCATATTTTACAAAAACGTCGTAATGGAGTTTCCCGTATGCCTGCCCCTTGAATCCTCCGCGAATCAAGAAAGGAGTGGAGCCGGTCCTCAATTCAGACAGCGGCGATATCCATCTGTTCTGCTCAAGTATTTGTGAGTAACTGTTCATATGGTTGCCTCCGTCAACAGCAGCGTAGAGCCACAGGTTATTCCTTACAATGTTGAGCATGAGGTCTGCCTTTGCAAAGAGGTATGTGTGGCTGCCCTTTATGGAGTCGTTGCTCCTGTATCTTCCCGACAACTTTACTCCAGCCCTGAACGACAGCCTGCCTTTTGTCAACTCATATTGTGGAATAATTTCATATATGCCGTAATTATACTCCTTCAGCCCTGAATAGAGCACATTCTCTGAGTTCAACTCTATGGAGAACCTGTTGTATCTGCCGTTGAGAGGAGAGAGTGCTCCCGTTGCCTTTATGTAGTTTTCTGCCAGTTTGCCCCCTTCAAGCGCCATTGCGTAGGTTGCCTCTTCCGACATCTTGTCTGAAGTATTCCTGTACTCGATGTCAAATCTGTAGTCAAGTCTTGCGCGGCTCCTTGGGCCATGGGTGGAGAATATGTTGAAGAGTAGCCCCAACTGGTCATATTTGTGTGACATGTTCTCCTGGGCGCAGCCATAGTATGTGTAGAAATTGTTGCTGTAGTGTGCCCCCAGATTGAGTTCTCCACCATTCCATCTGTATCCGTAGCCGGCCTTGGCTCCAAATATGGAGTTTGAGGCATCCCTCTTTTCTCCGCTCACCCTTTCAATCACCCCGTTTTCGCCTTTGCAAGCAATGTTGTTGTCTCCGTAATAACCATCGTAAGATGCTTTCAATGAGAGGGAATTGCCACCTTTAAGCCTTGGTTCAAAGGCTATTGCGGCAAAAGGATTGAGCGGGAATCCCAAGCCGGCCTTTGCAAGCAGGACAGGGTACTTCTCCTGTACTGCGCTCTGTATGCGGGCAGATGGAAGTGGCGTAAATTCGTAAAGGTCCTTGTATGGCTTGTCAAAGATGGTGTAGTTGAAATCAAGGTTGAAGGATGTGAGGCTGTCGGGAATGGAACTGTTGAGGGCTCCCTTTACAATGTTGGTCATTTTTCCGTCAAACTCCTTCTCCACCTCAACTGTGGGGTCAATCTTTTGCTGGGCAAAGGAGGCCCCTGCAGTTGCCAATATTAGCACTGTTGCTGTTAAAAATCTGTGAAACAGAGCGGTGTGGTTATATCTGTTCATTATTGTGCATTCAATTTTGATAGTTTGTCCAATCTCGTTTTAAGAAGTCCGGCAATGTCATCATTCACGCCTGACGGTTCATAATTCTCCTTTATGCTGTTGAATGTGGCCAATGCCTGTTCAATATTGTTCTGTTCGACGTAAGAGTCTCCAAGCACAATAAAACTCCTTGCCAGCCAATATGATTCGCCTGATCCCGATTCGGAGAAGGCAAATGTGCGGTTTTCCACTGATGTAAAGTCTCCTGTATCGTATGCATCTTCAATGAGCAGATAGGTTGCTTCTGCACCAATGGCATCACCCTTCTCCTTTGAGAGCGCTTCAAGCAGCGGTATTGCCTCTTCACGCTTGTCTGTGGCGAGCAAACTCTTTGCAAGATGATAGTTGCCAAGACGTTTCATACTATTGTCTGCCTTTGGATTGGCGAGCAGTTCCTTGGCCTCTATTATGGTCTGTTCATAATTTCTGCACATGAAGTAAGACTTCATCTTGCCAACCAGAGCCTCAAGTTTGTTGTTCTCAAGTTGGGCAATTTGGCTGAGTGTCTCATATGCGTTCACTGCCTCTTCGTACTTTTCAAGGGAGTAGCAGAGGCGGCCGTAGTTCAGGGTAGAGATTTCGGAGAAAGCCCCGTCCTGGGTCTCCATGACCTTGTAGTAATATTGTGCGGCCTTTTCTCTTTTGCCCTCTTTGTTGTAGCACTCGGCAATATAGAAATTTGCCTGGGCAATCTTTTCGGCCTGGGGATACTTTTCAATGAATGCATTGAGGGCGGCAAGTGCCTCGGTGCAGTTTCCGCTCAAGAATATCTGCTCTGCCGAATTGAAGAGCATATTCTCCCTTTCGTCTGCACTCTTTACCGACGAGAGTCCTATATTGTCGAGATAGGCCAGGAAGAGGTCCGGTCTGTTCTGGCTCTGGTATATGTTCTCTATGCCGGCAAGCGCACTTTGTCCCTCTTCAGTTACAGGCGCCAGTTCCACAACTCTCTTGTAGTATTCCAAAGCCTTGTTGTACTCCTTTCTGTTGGCATTTATCATGCCCATCTCGTTCAGAGCCTTGTAGTAATATGGAGTATTGCCCGGGTTCTTCAGCAATTTTTCGAGAGCCTCCTCGGCCTTTTCATCTTCAACGTTCTGTATCCTTGTCCTTGCGAGTTCGTAGAGGGCCTGGCTATATAGAGGTGAGTTCTTGTGGATTGCCTTATCGCCGGTTATCTCCTCCAGAAGGGCGCACTTCTTTGTGTAGTTCCCGACAAGACCGTATGAGATGGCTGCCTGAAGAGGGGCATACATGTCGGCATATCCACTCCCGGCAGCGAGCCTTTCGTAGAGTTCAGCCGCCTGACTGTAGTTGCGCTCCATGAACATGCAGTCTGCAATCCTGAGGCTTGCCTCGTATTCATACTCCCTATCTTGTGACTCTGAAGCGAGGTATCTGTTGAAAATTTCAAGAGCCTGCGCAAATTCTCCCTTTTTGAAGAGGTTGTAGCCCATGTTGTATATTGACGTCGGGAACTCGTTGCTCTCCCTGAAGCGGCTGCTCTTCTGGAGTTGGTCAAGAATCTCCATGGATTTGTCAAAATTATCCCTTCTGTAGTGGCACTCTGCAAGCCAGTACTGGCAGAGGTTCTTGAGATCATGGTTGCCTGTGGGGATCACAGTTGCCTGCTCCAGATATGGGATTGCGTTGCCGAATGAGCCGCTTCTTACAAGTTGCATTGCGCGCAAAAAAGAGGCCTTCTGAAGAATCTGTCGGGAAGCGGATGTGTGGTTCCTCATATTCTTGAGGGCGGTTATGGCATCGGCATAATTGCCGTTCATTATGAATTCTGTTGCAATGTAACTGTGTATTTCATCCCATTTGGCATCTGTGTGCGGATAGAGCCTCAAGTATTGGCCTATCGGCCCCATGTTTCTGTTGAGGTCAAAAGAGAGTTTGGCATAGTTGAAAAGGGCATCCTCCTTGATCGTAGGGTCAAAATTGCTTTCAGAGGCAAGTTTGAAAGCCTTTTGTGCCGCCACTTTGTTTTTTAACTGTATATAACTCTGCCCCAGATGATAAGCGGCATTCTGGCCAATTGAGTCCTTTGTGCCTGCAACCTTTGAAAAGGCGTCTGTTGCCGCAAGATGATTGTTGAGGGTGTAGGCAATCATGCCTGCATAAAAGTTGTCACTTCTGCTCAGGTTTGTTCCCGACAGAGTGTAGAGTTCAAAATAGTACCTTGCCTTTTCTGTCTGGTCAAGCGCATAGTAGGCTTCTGATATGATTCTTGCAATCCTTGGCCTTGAAGTCTGGTCTGTCTCCTGATACAGGGCGGGGCCCTGCGATACAACATAGTCATAATCCTTCAGCATGAACCTGCATTCAAGCAGATGTGACTTGCAAAGGAGATTGAACCTTGTGTCGTTCATTGCCTTCTCAAAATGGGGAATGGCCTTGCCGAACTCCTCTACAGCATAAAGAAGATAGCCGCAGTAGTAGTGTGAAGGAATGAGGTATGGAGTATTACCTTCTGATATTACCCCGTTGAAGATATTTATTGCTGAGGCTGTATTGCCGCTCCTCATCTTGCAGTAGGCTCTTCTGAAGTTGTATCCCGAACGCTCTTCCTTTGCAAGTGACCTTTTGTCAACGGCGTCAAAGAGCCTGCCTGCCTGAACATACTCCCCGTTGTCAAAATGGGAGAGGGCCCTGCTGTATCTTATGCTGTTGCACAAATGGGAGTGGGGGAATCTCTTCTCGTACTCCTGTGCCGCATTATGGGCATTCGGACTCTTTACCATTATAAGGCATAGTGTGCGGTATCCCTCCATCTCCGCAACAACTCTGTGGGAGGCATCGTCATCTGTATCAAGCAATCTGACAATGTCGTCAAACTCATTGAGTGCGCTGTTGTAAAGTTTGTTGTTGTAGAGTTCCTTTGCCGCTGCAATCCTCTGGTGAATACCTCTGGCAGATTTTTCTGCCAATGTGTTATTTTGTTGTGCTGTAGCGTATTGGTGTGATGAGAATATAACAAGGGCAATGATTGATACTGCCGTTTTTACCCTTCTCCCCAAGTATTTTGCCAAATCCATTCCTGCTGCTGTTAATGTGAGTTGTATAGTTTGCAAATGTATAAATTAATAACCAAATTTGTATGTTTAATTTCAATTGCAAAAATTATGCAGGAAAAGTTGGAAATATCGCATACACAGGACTCTCTGCCCATTATAGAACTGGATAATGTGGATATTGTCAATGACGGCCACCTTATTCTCTCCAATGTCTCCCTCAAGGTAAGCAAAGGAGATTTTGTCTATCTGGTAGGAAAAGTGGGAAGCGGCAAGAGTTCCATAATTAAATCACTTATTGCAGAGATTCCCATAAAAAACGGTATGGCCAGGGTAGGGAACCACAACCTGGTAAAAATCAAGAAAAAGCAGATTCCATATCTGCGAAGGGGAATCGGTGTTGTATTTCAGGATTTCCAACTGCTTATGGACAGGAGTGTAGAGGAGAATCTCCTCTTTGTACTTGAGGCTACAGGGTGGAAAAAGCGCTCCGAGATGACAAAGCGTGTATGCGAAGTGCTTGATATGGTCGGAATGGGTACCAAGGCACACAAGATGCCCCATCAACTCTCAGGCGGTGAGCAGCAGCGTGTGGTAATAGCACGAGCATTCCTCAACAATCCTCCCATTATTCTTGCAGATGAGCCTACAGGCAATCTTGATCCCGACACAACTGTTGAGATCATGGATCTCTTTATGAAGATTCACAAGGAGCACTCTCCTGCACTTATACTCGTAACGCACAACAGGGATCTTGTCAAGAAGTATCCCGGAGTCCTGATGGAGTGTAAAAAAGGAACTCTTGTCAAACGCCGGACAGAGGTTGAAATAAATTTTGAGGATGATATATTGGGCGGATTTGCAGAATAGTTAAGGTTTCAGGTTATGAAGAAACAAACCAACAGCAACAGCAAGGAGATTTTGGCGTGGTTCAAGGAGAACATGAAGTCGGCCAGGAGTGAACTTGATTTCCAGAATCCTTTTCAACTCGTTATTGCAGTGCTCCTCTCTGCCCAGTGTACCGACAAGCGGGTGAACATTGTTACACCGGCTCTTTTTGAGCGTTTCCCTACACCGGCATCACTTGCCGATGCCTCTTTTGAGGAGGTGTTTGAGTATATCAAGTCGATATCTTTTCCCAACAACAAGGCGCGCCATCTGATAGGCATGGCAAGAATGTTGGCAGATGAGTTTGATTCAATAGTCCCTTCAACTGTAGAGCAACTTGAAAAACTTCCGGGAGTGGGCCGGAAAACAGCAAATGTGGTAGCCTCAATTATATATGGGGCTCCGGTAATTGCGGTTGACACTCATGTCTTCAGGGTGTCGCACCGCTTGGGCTTTTCCCGGGGAAAGACCCCGCTTGAAGTTGAAAATGACCTGAATGCCCTTATCCCTGAAGATGACAGGGCCGAGGCGCATCACTGGCTCATTCTTCACGGGCGTTATGTCTGCACTGCCCGCAAACCCAAATGTTCAGGGTGCGGAGTGGCCCAATGGTGTCCGAGTGCGGTTTGATGCTTCTTGAGATTAATGCTACTTCAATGTGCCGCTGAATGTTGTGGATGAGGTTGGTTTGTCCACAAAAAGCGATGATTTTGTGGATGATGTTGGTTTGTCTATGCAGAAAGATACTTTTAAAATAAAGGTTGATGAGTTTTGCGACTTTATGAGGCTGGAGCGTTCGCTCTCGCCCAACACCATTGCTGCATACAGGCGTGATGTTGAGGGATTTTTGCAATTTGTTACTGCGCCGTGTCCTTCTGAAGAGGCTTCTCCTTCTGTATCGCTTGATTCTTCTGCCTCTTCGGTTGTTGATGCTGCTCCGTCCGCCGCCTCTTCTGGTAGTTCTGCTCAAGGCAATAGGGATGTTGTTTCAGCAACCGCACCTGGTTTGGTACGAAATGAAGAACTTGAGCCTGTCGGGAGACTTGAGGATATAGATGAAAGGTATCTTTGGGATTATATAAACGCAAGGTATTCAGGCGGAATGCGGCAGAGAAGCCAGGCAAGGATGATAAGTGCAATAAATGCATTTTTCAAATTCCTGGAGAGCGGCAACAATCCGTGCGACAAGATAGATTCACCAAAACTGCCACGATATTTGCCAGATGTGCTCTCTGTTGAGGAGGTTGTGGCAATATTGGAGTCGGTACAGACTTCAGATTTTGAAGGCCAGCGCAACAGGGCAATACTTGAGATGCTCTATTCGTGCGGTTTGCGTGTCTCGGAACTTGTAGATTTGCGTCTGGAGGATCTCTTTTTCAAGGATGGATTCATTCGGGTTATAGGAAAAGGCAACAAACAGAGGCTTGTTCCGGTTGGTGAGGTGGCTATAGAGGCTGTAGAAAACTATATTTCATCAAGATGGACATTGATACAGAGTCTAAAGCAGAGTAGGGGAAAGAGCCGGGGAAAGCATCTTGATGGGGCAAAGTCAGATTCAGAAAGGGGTGTAAAATTGGGCAAGTTGAAAAAGAGAAAAAGCATTGGAAAGATTCTGCAGGAGGCAGATGAAACGCTCTTTTTGAACCGGCGAGGGGGAAAACTTACCCGTGAAATGGTTTTTACTATAGTCAGGAGGCAGGTTGCGGCGGCAGGGGTACAGAAGAAGGTCTCTCCTCATACATTCCGCCACTCATTTGCAACGCATCTGGTTGAGAATGGTGCCGATTTGAGGGTTGTGCAGGACATGTTGGGCCACTCCAGCATACTTACCACCGAAATATATACGCATGTGAGCAGCAAGCAGTGGATGAAAGACATTCTTGACCATCATCCTATAAAAAGAGTATAGCCGCTCCATATGATCTTCGCATTGAGTATTCGCCGATTGCCGGATAATAAAGGTGCCGATTCCAAAAGTTTCTCACTAAACAGCAGATGACACTTGATAAAAAGTAATCTTTATAACAGACCCCCGAAAGTTTTTTGTCTGACTTTCGGGGGAGATGTCAAATGTCTCTCATCAAAGGAATAACCCCTATTAGAGTGCATTCTAACAGGGGTTTACTATTCATAGAGATCTCTTTTGAGTCTTCCACTTCAATGTGAGGTGAGTGACCTTTGGGCCATTCTCTTCTGTTACAGTTCCGGCATAATTGCCGTTTGTTCCTTTAAATGGAAGATTTTACTCCCACTCGATTGTTGCGCTTGGTTTTGGAGACATGTCGTAACATACACGGTTAACGCCGTCAACCTCCTTGAGGATCCTGTCTGTAATCTTCATGAGGATTGGCCAGTCAACCTGCTCGATTGTTGCGGTCATTGCATCAATTGTGTTTACGGCGCGGATAATTACAGGCCAATCGTATGAGCGTGCATTATCTTTCACTCCAACTGACTTGAAGTCAGGAACAATGGTAAAGTATTGCCAAACCTTTTTGTCAAGGCCTGCTTTTGCAAACTCTTCGCGAAGGATTGCATCAGATTCCCTTACTGCCTCAAGACGGTCACGGGTGATTGCTCCAAGACATCTTACGCCAAGACCAGGACCAGGGAACGGCTGACGGAAGACCATTTCGTATGGAAGGCCAAGTTCAAGGCCGCATGCGCGAACTTCATCTTTGAAGAGTTGTTTGATAGGCTCAACAAGTTCAAACTGCATATCCTCAGGAAGGCCTCCCACATTGTGGTGTGATTTTACCATCTTGGCAGTCTTTGTACCGCTCTCCACAATGTCCGGATAGATTGTTCCCTGTCCAAGGAAATCTATACCGTCAAGTTTACGTGCCTCCTCTTCAAAAACTCTGATGAACTCACCACCGATGATTTTACGTTTCTGCTCAGGATCCCCAACACCTGCAAGTTTGTCAAGGAAGCGGTCTGTTGCATCAACGTATACAAGATTTGCGCTCAACCGGTTTCTGAATACCTCCACAACATTCTCAGACTCGCCTTTACGCATTAGTCCATGGTTTACGTGAACGCATACAAGGTTGTTTCCGATTGCCTTCAACAATAGGGCGGCAACTACAGAACTGTCAACTCCACCTGAAAGGGCAAGAAGGACTTTTCTGTCTCCAACCTGTTTTCTTACAAGTTCGATCTGGTCATTTACAAAATTGGCCATATTCCAGTTGGCTTCTGCCTTGCAAGTCTCAAATACGAACGATTTTACAGCCTCTTTAACTGCATTTTCATCATTTGTGAACTGTGCAAGTTTTGTTTGGCAAAGAGCCTTGTCATGACCTGCAGCCATTACTGGGAATCCTGCATTATATATATCCGGATTGACATCGATTGCAACCCCATCTATAACATTGTTTGGACCTCCGTTTATGATAATACCTTTAACGTTAGGCAGGGCTTTCAGTTCTTCAGCCGTAATATCATGCGGATAAATCTCGCTGTATACACCCAATGCGCGGATTGCTCTGGCTACCACTGTATTCTCATGGCTGCCCAAGTCCAAAATTACAATCATGTCCTGTTTCATCTTACTAGTATTTAAATGTTATCACCTGTTCCCAACGGATTTTTTAAAAAATAACGTGCAAAAATACTATAAAAAAATAATTATTTATACTTTTGCAACCGAATAATTATGCAAAATATTAGAAATATAGCAATCATAGCCCACGTTGACCATGGAAAAACCACATTGGTCGACAAAATGATCCAGTATGCCCTGCTTACAAGGAATGCTGAGAAGATGGGCGAACTCATTCTGGACAACAATGATCTGGAAAGGGAGAGAGGTATCACTATCCTCGCAAAGAATGTAAGCGTGCCTTACAAGAACTACAAAATCAACATAATTGATACCCCGGGCCACGCCGACTTCGGTGGCGAGGTTGAAAGGGTTCTGAATATGGCAGATGGAGTACTGCTTCTTGTTGATGCATTTGAGGGTACAATGCCACAGACAAGATTTGTGCTTCAGAAAGCAATAGAGATGGGCAAGAAACCTGTAGTGGTTGTAAACAAGGTTGACAAGTTGAACTGTCGTCCAGAAGAGGTGAATGAGCAGGTGTTTGACCTTATGTTCACGCTTAATGCCTCTGAAGACCAACTTGATTTCAAGACAATGTACGGAAGTGCAAAGCAGGGTTGGATGTCGGCAGACTGGAAGAATCCTTCAAAAGACATATCTCCGCTGCTTGACCTTATTCTTGATGAGATTCCTGCTCCAGAACAGGAGGAGGGTACGTGCCAGATGCTCATTTCCTCTTTGGAGTATTCTCCGTACGTGGGCCGTATTGCAATCGGTCGTGTAAAGAGGGGTGTGCTCAAGGCAAACCAGAATGTGACTTTGTGCAAACGTGACGGCTCAATGGAGAAGTCCAGAATCAAGGAACTTATGGTTTTTGACGGTCTGGGAAAGAAAAAGGTTGATTCAGTTGTGAGCGGTGATATCTGTGCTGTGGTGGGAATCGACGGTTTTGAGATTGGTGATACCATTGCAGATTATGAGAATCCGGAGGCTCTGCCTCCAATCTCGGTTGATGAACCTACAATGAGTATGCTCTTCTGTATAAATGATTCTCCGTTCTTTGGAAAAGAGGGCAAGTTCGTTACATCGAGACACCTTAAAGAGAGATTGGAGAAGGAACTTGAGAAGAATCTGGCACTAAGGGTAAAGGATGGTGTAACCTCTGATTCGTTTGTGGTTTCAGGCAGGGGCGTTCTCCATTTGTCGGTACTGATTGAGACTATGAGAAGGGAGGGATTTGAACTTCAGGTAGGACAGCCAAAGGTAATTGAC
This sequence comes from Bacteroidales bacterium, assembly GCA_015060245.1. GTDB lineage: Bacteria > Bacteroidota > Bacteroidia > Bacteroidales > UBA932 > Egerieousia. Next base: position 58,005 of record SUYU01000012.1, read on the forward strand.
AGAAATATAAATGGTGTAAGATGTGAACCTATAGAGCACCTTACAATAGATGTTCCTGAGGAGATGGTCGGAAGGGTTATTGAGATGACCACCCGCAGGAAAGGATCACTCCTTCATATGGACCACAGGGAGGATAGGGTTCACCTTGATTTTGACATTCCTGCCCGTGGTATCATCGGATTGAGGAGCAATCTGCTTACAGCGACCCAGGGTGAGGCCATAGTTGCGCACAGGTTCAAGGGGTATGAGCCATATAAAGGTGAAATAGAGATGCGTACCAACGGCTCTCTGATCGCCCTTGAGACCGGAACTGCTGTTGCCTATGCAATGGACAAACTGCAGGATAGAGGCAAGTTCCTCATTTTCCCGGGAGAAGAGATTTATGGCGGTCAGGTTATTGGAGAGCATACAAGAATAGGGGATTTGACAATCAATGTATGCAAGACCAAGAAACTTACAAATGTGCGTGCTTCCGGAACGGATGAAAAGGCGGTGCTTCCTCCACCTTTGCAGTTCTCACTTGAAGAGATGCTGGAGTATATTCAGGAGGATGAGTTGGTTGAGGTTACTCCAAAATCGATGCGTATCAGAAAAATTTATTTGGACGAAACAGAGCGTAAACGCAGACAGAAGAATTTGTAGCAATTTTTGTTGCCTTTTTGCTTAATATTGACTATCTTTGCACGCTCTTTATGGATTTTTGAATGGTTATGAGAGAGCAACATGTTGGAAATAAGAACTTTATAATACAAATTAAAGGTCTTAAGATAGGAAAGTATGAATACGATTTTCCTGTAGACGGTGCTTTCTTCAGAGAGTTTGAGAATACACAGATATTGGATGCATCACTTGATGTCAAGATTATTCTTGAAAGGGGCGGAGGATGGATGAATCTTGTAAGCAATATCAGGGGTACTGTGACCGTTGAGTGTGACAGATGTCTTGATAACCTGGATTTGCCTGTGGATTTTTCGGCAAACCTCGCTGTAAAGTTCGCAAAGAGTGATGAGGATCCGCAAAGTGATGAGTTCCTTGTAGTGGACCCTTCCGACGGGGAGTTGGATTTGAACCAGTTCATATATGACTATGTATGTGTGAACTTGCCGTTGCAGAGGGTTCATCCGGAGGGAGGTTGCAACCCGCAGGTGATTGCAAGGTTGAGTGGAATGGAGGCGGAAAACAATATTGGGCAGGAAAGCGGCAATGAGGTCAATTCACCTTTCGGTGCATTGGGCGAATTGCTTAAAAATATGAAATAACAATTAAAAAATAAGTAGAGATGGCACATCCTAAACACAAAATTTCGAAACAGCGCAGAAACAAACGTAGAACTCACGATAAAGCAGTAGTTCCTACACTAGCATCTTGTTCAAACTGCGGTGCTACAGTAAGATACCACCATGTTTGCCCAGAGTGTGGTTACTACCGTGGCCGTTTGATCATTGAGAAAGCAAACGCGTAGTTGATGATCAGGATTGGAGTTGATGCAATGGGTGGAGATTATGCCCCCGAAAATGTTATTTTGGGGGTAATTGATGCCTATTCACATCTCGATTCTGAAACAAAGATTTTCCTGGTTGGAGATCAGGAAAAGATTACCGAAGTCTGCCGTCATTACGGTCTGGACTCCGGTAATTTTGTAGTAATCCATGCCTCCCAGACCATAGGCATGGGAGAGCATCCTGTAAAGTCTTACCTGCAGAAGTGTGATTCAAGCATAAATGTGGGATTCAACAAGTTGCTGGAGGGTGAGATAGATGCCTTTGCAAGTGCCGGCAGTACCGGTGCAATGCTTATGGGCTGTGTGCGTACACTCAAGACTTTGAAAGGATTGTTGCGTCCCTGCATATCTGCACAAATTCCTTTGGCCAACGGAAAGAACATGCTTATTCTAGATGTGGGCCTCAATACCGAGAGCAAACCAAAGATGCTCTATCAGTTTGGCATAATAGGTTCGATATATGCCAAGACCATGATGGGCATAGCCAATCCGAGGGTGGCTCTTCTGAATATTGGAGAGGAGAGGGAAAAGGGGACACTTGTTGCCCAGGAGGCCTATAAAATGATGGAGGCTTCAGAAGACCTCAATTTTGTAGGCAATATGGAGGCAAACTCACTGTTCAACGGCGGTATAGCGGATGTTTTGGTTACCGACGGCTTTGTAGGCAATGTTTGCCTCAAGCAGACTGAGAGCATGTACGAAATGTTCTCAAAACTTGGTGTCAATCATCCCTTCTTGAGCAGATTTAACTATGAATATTATGGCGGAACACCTGTTTTGGGTGTTACAGCACCGGTGGTTATAGGCCATGGTGCATCTACCCCGTTGGCCATCAGGAACATGATTCTTGAGGCAGAAAAATCAGTCAAGAACAGATTGGTGGAGAGGGTACAGGATGCAATGTCGGGCCAGTAGCAAGACTGTCGGGATACTAAAAACAAACCTAAAATGAAAGCAATTATTACAGGGATTGAGGCGTTTTTGCCTGATTACATTCTTACCAACGAGGAGTTGTCTACAATGGTGGATACATCTGACGAGTGGATAATGAGCCGTGTCGGTATCAAGGAGAGAAGAATTCTGAAAGAGGACGGATTGGGTACTTCATATATGGGTGAGCAGGCTGTAAGGAAGTTGCTTGCAGCCACAAATACCAAGCCGGAGGAGATTGAACTTCTCATTTGTGCTACAGTGAGTCCGGATATGCTCTTCCCTGCTACAGCAAATATCATTTCAGACAAATGCGGAATCCTTAATGCCTGGGGTTATGATATGAATGCAGGCTGTTGCGGATTCATCTTCAGTTTTGAGACTGTAAGAAGATTCATTGAGACTGGCAAGTACAAGAAAGCCATTCTTGTATGCGGAGAGAGAATGAGCGGTATGACCAATTATGAAGACAGAACCACATGTCCATTGTTTGGTGATGCTGCGGTTGCAATGCTTATTGAGCCTACGGAGGATGAGAATCTCGGCTTCCAGGATTCAATCATGCATGTTGACGGCATAGGCCGCCACTACCTCTACCAGACTGCAGGCGGTTCGCTTTATCCTCCGACTGAGGAGACTGTAAAGAACCGTCTTCACTTCATACACCAGGATGGCCAGCATGTATTCAAGTATGCGGTTTCGCGTATGGCTGATGTATCTGTTGAGATGATGGAGCGTCACAACCTTACAGCAGATGATATTGCATATCTGATTCCTCATCAGGCAAATTTGCGTATCATTGATGCAACCGGCAGAAGAATGGGTCTTACTCCAGATAAAATTCTTATTGACATCGAGAAGTTCGGAAATACAGCAGGAACATCAATCCCATTGGCATTGTGGGACTTCAAGAATAAGTTCAAGAAGGGAGATACACTTATTTTCTCTGCATTTGGTGCCGGATTTACATGGGGTTCAATCCTATATCGCTGGGCATATTAAATAAGATGGTGTCCAAAAGTTGGATAACTCAATAAAATTTTATACATTTGCATCCCCTTGTGGAGCAATGGCCCTATAGTTCAAGGGATAGAACGAAAGTTTCCTAAACTTTAAATACAGGTTCGAGTCCTGTTGGGGCTACTAAAGAGGACAAATCGCAAGATTCGTCCTTTTTTTGTGTGTTTTCATTTTTATAAGTATTTGATACACTGAATATTAAATCAAAGAACAAATTTCCAAACTCGGTTAGATAAGCCCTATTTTCCTTATCCCATTTTACTCCATTAGGAAAGACCATTTTTTGTATCTTTTGACTGACTTCAAAGTCGCCCATATTCCAATAACTACTTAAATTACAAGCAATTCTGATTGCATCCTCAATGTAAGACGCAAGGTTCGAAAGGTTCACAGAGATTTTTTCCAACTCTGCCTCCGTAGAGCGTTTTTCAGCCTCCAAATCGGCGATGGCACTGCTGTACGCATCTTCGTCCACTTTACCTATTGCGAAGTTCTTTTTAGCCGTTTTAATATAGGTATTGATAGTTGCCAAATGCTTCTTTACTGCATTGATGTCATCTTCCTGTGGAGTAGTTGAATTAGCCCACCAGCGAGGGCTAACGATGTCGGACATTGCCAAAAAGGTCGGCATCAGCCGTGTGAACTTATCGAATAGCCTCAACGGGAATCCAACCCTCTCTCGACTTACCGAGGTGGCGGAGATATTGGGCGTTGAGGTTTCGGAACTATTCAAGCCCACCTCGACCCAAAAGGTTGTGAGCGGTTATTTGGAGTGTGATGGTCGCATCGTGAAGGTCGATAGCCTCGATGCGGTTAAGCGTTTTGTTGCCGAGGTTGAAGCAAAATAACAAGGGGTACCAGTATTGGGTACCCCTTATTTGGTAGATGATACTTCTACGCCTGCTTTTTATAGGTAAGGGCGGCGAGGGTGTTGAAGATGATGGCGAAGATGCCTAGGGCTGCGTAGTTTGTCCACAGTTCGGCAATGGTGGTTCCCTTCAAATATACCGAGCGCAGAATCTCTACATAGTACCGTGGCGGCAATATGAGCGTGAAGCGTTGCGCCCACACAGGCATTGAATCAATAGGCGTAAGCAGTCCACTCATCAACATAAAGGTCATAATAAAGAAGAACATAACAAACATTGTCTGTTGCATTGTCTCCGAGAAATTGGCGATGGTCAGGCTGAAGCCCGAAATCGTAAGGATAAAGAGCAACGCTCCGAAATATATTGCTCCGATAGAGCCTACGGGTGCAAGGCCATAGACCAATCGAGCCACAAGCATCGCCACTGTCACGACAAACAATCCTATAATCCAATACGGCACAAGTTTCGAGAGGATAAACATAAAACGTGAGATAGGCGTTACATTTATCTGCTCAATAGTACCGCTCTCCTTCTCGCCCACGATACTCAACGCTGGCAGGAAACCGCAAATCAAGATAAAGAGAATAATCATCAGCGCGGGAATCATATAGTGGCGGTAGTTGAGCGTGGGGTTATAGCGATTCTCAATAGTTACCAACTCCGACAACTTCGCAGGGCTCTTCTCGCCACGCAGTTCGGCCAAGGTGCGGGCTATGGTCTGCACGACATACTGCATTCCCATACCTCCCTTTGTAGCATTTACTGCATTGGCGGTTATGCTGATGCGCTCGGGTGTGGCAACAGTCATATCGCGCTCAAAGTTGTCGGGTATCTGCACAATAACATCCACCGCACCCTGCTCCAAAGCATCAATAGCAAGCGGATACTCCGAGGTCGTCTGCGCCAATGTAAGATACTCCGATGCTTCGATATGAGAGGCGATACGGCGCGAGGTTGTCGAGCGGTCGAGGTCAACAACCGCAACATTGACATTGCGGACATCCATAGTCATAATGAGCGGCATAAGCAACATCACAAGTATCGGGAAGGCGATGATTAGTCGCGGCAGAAACGAGTTGCGACGTATCTGCAAAAATTCCTTCTGAACAAGTACGATAAATGTTCTCATAATTACTCCAACTTATCGTTAAACTTTTTGAGTGATACGCCGAGAATAACTACCGTCATACTGAGCAGAATCACGCAATTCTTCCATACAGCCACAAGCGGCAGGCCCTGAATCATCATCTTGCGCACCGCATCGATATACCACCTCGCAGGTACAATGTTTGACACCACCTGGAAAAATTTGGGCAGATTTTCAATCGGGAACAGCATACCCGACAGCATCAGGATAGGCATCATCATAACCATTGCCGAGATTAGCAGTGCTGCCATCTGCGTGGTGGCGATGGTCGAGACCAAAAGTCCGAGCGAGAGCGATAGCATAAGGTAGAGCAACGACAGCGAGAAGATACCCCCGACACCGCCCGTCATCGGCACTTCGAGGAGGTATCGTGCCAAAAGCAGTATAGTCACAAGCACGATACACGATATGGCGAAGTAGGGTATCATCTTGGCAAAGATAATCTTCACGGGACGCACGGGCGAAACCAGAAGCACCTCCATCGTGCCAACCTCCTTCTCGCGGACAATCGACACCGAGGTCATCATCGCACAGACCAATATAAAGATAAGACCCATAATGCCTGGCACAAAGTTATATGCCGACTTCATCTGTGGGTTGAACAACATTCGTGTTTCGAACATCGCCTGCTGCGATGCCGAGCCGAGCAACACACCCTGCAAATATGCCGTTGCCGAGCCTGCTGTATTGACATTCGAGGCATCGACAATGAGTTGTATAATAGGTTTTGTATCAATGCCTTGTGCCACTTGCTCTGCCCGCCTATCGTAGTCCGAAGCAAAGACCACTACGGCACCTACCTTGCCCGAACGAAGATAACTATCTACCTCATCTTGCGAGATATAACCCTTAAAGGTAAAGTATTCGTTCTGCGAGAGTCGCTCAACGGCATCACGCACTCCATCGGTGCGCTCTGAGGCAACAACCGCCACATTAATATTATTGACCTCGGTGGAGATGGCAAAGCCGAACAAGGTCATCAGCATAACGGGGATAAGCATCACGACCAACATCGTACGCTTATCGCGGAGTATATGCAACGACTCCTTTTTTACGAATGAGCCAAAGTTCTGTTTCATAACTTACTCTCCTCTCTGTGCGCCACGAGCCAGCGTGCGGAACACCTCGTCCATCGACTCTGCGGCAAATTGTTGTTTCAGGCGGGCAGGGGTATCGAGTGCCCGCACCTCGCCATCGACCATAATCGAAACGCGCGAGCAGTACTCTGCCTCGTCCATATAGTGTGTGGTGACGAAGATGGTCGTACCACCCTCGGCAGCCTCATATATCATCTCCCAAAACTGACGGCGTGTCACGGGGTCAACGCCACCCGTCGGCTCGTCCAAAAAGACCACCTCGGGGCGGTGAATTGTGGCAATGGCAAACGACAACTTTTGTTTCCAACCAAGTGGCAGAGAGCCAACTAAGGTGTTGCGCTCCGACGAGAAGTTGAGTCGGTCGAGCAACTCCGCGGCACGCTCCTCGGTTTGGGTTTTGGATAAACCGTATATACCCGCAAACAGACGCATATTCTCCCACACCGTAAGGTCGTTGTAGAGCGAAAAACGCTGACTCATATAGCCGATATGGCGTTTAATCTGCTCACCCTCGTGCATCACATCGTAGCCCGCAACGGTGCCACTGCCCGATGTCGGAAAACTCAAGCCGCAGAGCATACGCATAGCGGTCGTTTTGCCTGCTCCGTTTGCTCCGAGGAAACCGAAAATCTCGCCTCGGCGCACATCAAACGAGATGCGGTCAACGGCGGTAAAGTTGCCAAAGCGCTTGGTTAGGTCGCGTACCGAAATTACTATATCATTCATCGTTTCATCAGTTTAATAAACATATCCTCGATTGTCGGCTCGGCACTCGCAATCTCCAAGCCCTCAACGTCGGCAAGTGCCGCCTTAAATCTCTTCTCGTCAAAGCCTTCTGCGGCAACCAAATGGTGCTTTTCGCCAAAGGGATAACAATCCTCAACGCCCTCCACTCGGCGTGCCCGCTCCAGCAGGGCAAACATATTCTTGGCGCTAATGCCGTAGAGAGGTTTATCAAAACCCTGCACAATGCCTGTGGGCGTGTCGATACTCAAAATATGTCCCTCATTGCAGAGGGCTACGCGGTCGCAACGGCTCGCCTCGTCCATATAGGGAGTCGAAACGAGAATCGTAATCCCTCGTTCCTTCAATCCCGCAAGCATATCCCAAAACTCACTACGCGACACAGCGTCAACGCCCGTTGTCGGCTCGTCCAAAAACAATACGCTTGGGCGATGAATCAAGGCACACGAGAGGGCAAGTTTCTGCTTCATACCGCCCGAGAGTTTGCCAGCACGGCGAGTGCGGAATGGCTCTATCTGCTTATAGATAGGCGCAATAAGATCATACGACTCTTCGACAGTAACGCCAAACAGGGCCGCAAAGAATTGCAGATTCTCCTCGACCGACAAATCGGGATATAGCGAGAAACGACCAGGCATATAGCCTACACGCTTTCGGATGGCAAGGTAATCTCTCTTTATATCGCATCCATCGACCGTGGCACTGCCCTCATCGGGATTAATGAGCGTGGTGAGTAGGCGAAACAGCGTGGTCTTACCTGCCCCGTCAGGACCGATAAGTCCGAACAATTCGCCTCGCTCGACCGAGAACGACACACCATTGAGTGCCCGCACCTTGCCGTAACTCTTGGAGAGGTTATGTACATCAATAACACCCATACTACAAAACCACTTCGCCCGCCAAGCCTATTTTCAATCGGCCATCATTCTCAACGGCAATCTTCACGGCATAGACTAAATTGGCACGAGAATCCTTTGTCTGAATTGTTTTGGGCGTGAACTCACTCTCCGACGAAATCCACGCAACGCGACCTGTGTAGTCATATCGCTCCTCACCGCCAAAGTCGGCAACGACCTTCACCTCATCGCCTAATTTAATATTGGCAAGTTGGTCGGAGGTAAAGTAGGCTCGCAGATAGATATTTTTAAGGTCGGCAATCTTCATCAGAGGCTTACCCACCGATGCCAACTCGCCAGCCTCGGCATACTTAACCAATACGGTACCACCGACGGGCGAAAGGATACGGCACTTTGAGATGCGGTCTTCAAGGGCGGCAATCTGCGCCTCCAAAGCCACGGAGTTGTCGTTGATGGTAGAGGTATTTTTGCTCAACGTTGAGAGCGTGGCCTCCAACTGCCCCTCCAGTATTTTTATCTGCGCCTCGATGTCGTCTTTCTGCTTCTGTGTAGCCGCGCCATCACTGAGCATATTTTCCACGCGACGAAGTTCGCTCTTCTGCTTTACGATCTGCTCACGCAACGAGGCCACCTGCTTCTTCACATCGGGGCGAGAGGTGAGCAATGCCGACTGCTGAGCCACAAGTTGCTTGCGCTGTAAGTGTAACTGCACGCTGTCAATCGCACCAACCATCTGGTTAGCCTCTACAGCCATACCCTCCTCAACCTCAAAATTGAGAATTCGACCCGTAGCCTCCGACGATACAACTACCTCGGTTGCCTCAAACGTGCCCTGTGCATCAAACTCAGCCTCGGTGCCGCACGATGCGGCGAGCACCACTGCGGCAATATATACAATTCGTTTCATATCTTATTGATTTAATGTTGTTTTAAGTCTGTAAATTGCCTGCAAAAGTTCTATTTCGTGAGTGCTGCGTGCAAGTGCAGCCGCCGTCTCATCGGAAATTTTTCGCAATAGGTCGGTGGCGTCAATCACCCCATTTTTCAATTGCGACTCTGCCGCCATACGCACCCTGCGGCGCAACTCCACGATACGTGAATCATCCGTGATGGCTTGACGCAGGCGGGCAATCTCGCCATCATCCTGCGTAGTCTGCATTTGGGTATTGAAGAGGAATACATCACGTTGTACGGCAATCTGCTTTTGGGCTGCATTTAGTTTTTCGAGATTGTTGCGTTTGGTGTAGAACGCGCCGATATTCCACGACATACGCACGCCGACAATGGCATTGGGTGTCCACGCAGAGGATACCATACTCTTAAACATATCCAACCCTGGATAGCCGTAGTAGCCTTGTGCAAATGCCGAGAAGCGAGGCATCAGCGAAGCATTAACCGCCTTGCGCTGTGCTGCCAACTTATCCACCTGCGCTTCGAATAGAGCCAATTCGGGACGTGCCGAGGTGCGAGATTGGAGTTGCTGCATTGCGGGGCGTTCCAGATTCTCTGCCGCGAGCGGTTGGCCTATAAATATCTCCAACATACGGCGGTAACTTGCACGCGACGACTCCACCTGACCGAGCGTCTGTCGAGCAGAGAGCAACTCCGCCTCCACCGCATCGACATCAGCCTGCATAGCAACACCATTTTTATAATATGTTTGCAGACGGTCCAGATTGCTCTCCAACACGGCAATCAGCGCCTCGGTCTGCGCCTTACGCTCATCGAGCAACAAAATTCCAAAATACAAGTTATCCACCCTAGACTGCAAGTCGTAGAGCGACACATCAACACGATTGCGCTGCTCCTCGGCCTCCGCCTCGGCTATGGCTTTGGTTGCCTTCGTCTGACCACCGTCCCAAATATTCTGTGACACATCGAGCGCCACCTTATATTGGTCACGACTGATGCCTGCCATCTCAATCCCGTTGGCCTGCAAAATCGTGTTGAAGGCCTCGGGGTAAGTGGGTGTGGCAGATTGATATGTAGCCTGCCCCGACAATGTAACCTGCGGAATCCACGCACGAGAGGCATTCGAAAGGTTGTACTGCTCGGTCTGCGAAATTAGGTCGTACTGCCTGATTTCGGGGTAGTTCTCCCGAGCCAGACGGCGACACTCCTCTAGAGACTGACCACTCGAAGCAACGGCACAAACCACGGCAAATAGTGTTAGAAAAAACTGTTTCATATCTTACTGTTTTTTGATTCTTCTCAATATGGTTTCGATATTCTCGGCCTTGCGAGCCGCCAAAAATTGCTCACGGTTGGCCATCAGTTCACCCATAATAGGCTCCATAAATGGATAGGCTACAAACGTGAAGATATTGAGCGACATAATACTGATAAACAACATCTTAACATCGACCCGCTCAATTTCGCCACGCTCGGCCGCACAGTCAACTTCGGCTTGCAGACCATTATATACACTATTCACGACAAAGCCCGCACGTTTATACAGCACCTCATACCGCTCGGGACGCGAAACAATTTCGTTGATGACGAAACGAGGCAAAAGCGGATTGGCAGCAATAAAATCAAAGTGAGCCGCAATACCCCCCTTGATACGCTCGACGATAGGCAACGACGGGTCGCCTAAAATTGTGAACATGGAGTGAGACATCGTAGCGAACTTCTCATCTACGATGCGCTCAAAAAGTTGCTCCTTGGTGCGGAAGTAGTAGTGTAGCATTGCGTGTGTTACGCCCGCTGCCTGCGCTATCGAGGTCGTACGTGCACCATCGTAACCCTTGGTTAAAAACTCCTGCTCCGCCGCTGCAAGTATCTGTTGCTCTTTACTCTGCTTCTCTTGATTATCCATATATTTTACAATTCAACAACACTGTTTAACAATTTTGTTAAAACAAAGGTATGTAAAATATTCTATTTCCCAAAAAATCCTTTGAATAATCCGAATACAAAAAACGGCAGTCGCAATTAAGTGGCTGCCGATTTTTCTGAATACACTCGTAGGTTGAATACACCTATTTATACATTTTGAAATAGTCGTCAATAGTTCCATTAATTTCATTGATGGCGTGTGCGCGACTTCCACCCCACAAATCAATATTTCTTTCATTGTTTTCTTCTCTTTCTTCCAATCGTTCACTATCGTTCTCGATTTCCTCTTCTTGAAAACCTATTGAAGAATTAGAAAAAGAAGATGAAAAACCCTGTTTACCCGATGTCCCATCGGCAGCATCATATACATCCATATTATCATTTTCATCTTCATTTACATCAACATCCCCATACGCCATTCCTTAAGTTTTACAGTTTTGATGTCTTGAGTTTATGGCCCCGGTATTCAGTATTGTCGGTCTGCTCAACTACATAATCGGCGGCTCTTGATGCAATGCTCACATAGCAGGTACTCTTGCGTATGTCTATTTTGCCGATTCCCCTTTTTCCAACGCCAAGAGAGGTCATCATGCGTATGATATGCCTTGTTGTAATCCTCTGTTTATCGCCAATGTTCATCTTTATCCAGGTAAAACCCTTCTCTGCCTTGCCCGGCATGATTTCATCAGAAAGCATGGTCTGACCCTTCCTGTTCCTTGATTTTTCCTCTTTAGAACCTTTCGCATCTCTCTCTCCTTTAGTATCTTTCTCCCCTTTTGCTCTTTTTCCATCCTTTCTGCCCTTTCCGTCATCCGGTTTCTCACCATTTGATTTACGGTCAGATTTTCTCTCAGGGATGTTCAAATCCGGGGCATTCTTGTAGTATTCAAGGAATCTGTTGAACTCGCAGGCTACAAATTTTTCAATAATCTCCTGTTTGCTCAATGATTCCCACTTCTGCTCAACCAAAGATATGTATTCGCCGGCCTCGTCACTTACAGTAATATTGTCAATTTTATCAATAAGTGAGAGAAGTTGTTTTGAACACACTTCCGCTCCCGACGGAACTTTGGCTTTATTGAAACTCTTGCCAATGACACCTTCAATCCTTTTTATTTTATGAAGTTCCTTGGTGTTGATTATTGCAATTGAAATGCCGTTTCTGTCGGCCCTTCCTGTACGTCCGCTTCTGTGTGTGTATTGTTCAACTTCGTCAGGCAGGTTGTAATTGATTACATGGGTAAGGTTGTTTACATCTATACCTCTTGCTGCCACATCTGTTGCTACAAGCAGGTGAAGATGCCTCTTCTTGAAACGTCCCATAACCATATCGCGCTGTCCCTGTGCAAGATCTCCGTGCAATGCATCTGCATCATATCCGTCTCTGATAAGGGAATCTGCTATCTCCTGGGTCTCCTTTTTGGTCCTGCAAAATACTATTCCGTAAATGTCGGGATAAAAATCTGCTATGCGTTTGAGAGCGGCATATCTCTCTTTTTCATGGACCATATAGTAGTAGTGCTCCACATTGTCAGAGCCGGAATTGCGCTCGCCAATGGTAACCATGTCATACTCTTTCATATAACTTTTTGCAATCTCTTCAACCTCTTCAGGAAGAGTGGCCGAAAAGAGCATTGTCCTTTTTCCGTCAGGAGCGGATTCAAGAATCGCATCAAGTTCATCCTTGAAGCCCATATTTAGCATTTCGTCGGCTTCATCAAGAACCAAAGTATGTATGCCCGATATGTCTGCCGCCTTTTTGTTTATCAGGTCAAGCATACGGCCGGGAGTGGCGACAATGATCTGGGGCGTTTTCCGCAGTAAACGTATTTGTGCTTCAATATTGGCTCCACCATATACTGGTACCACAGATATGCCATCAATGCACTGGGAGTAGTTGGTAAGATCCTGGGCTATCTGTTTGCACAATTCTCGTGTAGGGGAGAGTATAAGTACCTGTGTCCTTTTCTCTGCAAAACTATACCACTTCTTGTCGGGATCATTTCTGTTTTCCTCTGCGTCAGCGAACTTGTCATTGAGTCTTTCCTCAATTTTATGCAGCACCGGAAGTCCGAATGCAGCAGTCTTTCCGGTACCTGTCTGGGCAAGACATACAATATCTTTTCTGTTTTCAAGTATTACAGGTATTATCTCCTTCTGGACTGGAGTCGGGCGTTCAAATCCCAGTGAGGCAATGGCCCTAACGATGTTTCCACTCAATCCAAGAGCCGCAAATTTGTTGTTTCCGTTGAAATCGGGCATTATGGATTTGTACTCCTCCATGAAGATATTGTACTCCTTTTCGGTAATAAGGTACGGGTATGTCATCAGTTTCAGTTCCAGAGGCTGCTCCCCTTTATGGAACGGTGGCTGATAGTGCCTGATGTCATTTATATCAAGGTCAAGGCTGTTGTAGAATGCAATTCTTTTTATATCTGCCTCACTCTTTGGTGGTTCAACCTCAAGCAGCAGCGGAACCCGTTCCTGGTCAGATTTCTCTTTAAGGAACTCCATAGCAGTTGTACCATATCCCAGACCTTTGTATTTGTCGTCTATGGCAAGATGCTCGCCAAAATAACTGTGCTTGAAACGCCAGAATGCAATAAACCCGAGAACCGTATCTTTCTCTTCCCTTGGCGAGAGGGCATAGAGATGGTAATTGGGGTATTCCTGCAGGATTCTTGCCTGTTCATCAATCTCCCTCTGTTCGTTTTCCGGAAAGTTATTGCAGTAGATTTCACGACATTTTTCAAACATAGGATGTTTTGTCGAGTCAATTCTTGTAAAAATCATAGACTATACCTTTAATATTTGTTCCATCCGTCCTGGAACGCCTCAACGGCAACGGACCAATACTTGGCAAAGATATAAATTAAATAGAGAGTGCCCGACAGTATCAACAGCATAATGATATTTTTTTTGTTCTCCTTAAAAAAATTGTTTGTCATAATTCCTCCTTTTTTCCCGACAAAATTATCTGCTTGCCCTCCAATCCTTTTATGAAAAAAAATATTTTTGCGGTACTTTATGAAGAATTATTTAATTTTAAATTTTGTTATACGTTTGTAGATGTCTACGTATACGTTTTTATTTTTTGATATTTTGCAAAACGTTTGCAGATACGTCTGAACGAACTTTAACAGATGCCCGAATGTATTTATGATTGCCTATAAAAGCATCGATGCATATGAAGAGTTTGGAATGTTTGTAGAACATGCCTCTAAACGTTTAGAAATGTATATAAACGCTTACAGACGGGATTATAAAATTTGATTTGTTTATTTTGCACCATACAATAAAAATTAAGCATTATGGTAAAAGTGAGGAACATCGGAATTTTTGGAAAGTGTAATGTCGGAAAAAGCACTCTTGTAAATATGTTGGCCGGACAGCAGGTCTCAATTGTCTCTCCCAACGCCGGAACAACAACAGATGCGGTCAAGAAGCGTATGGAGATTCCTGAAATAGGGCCATGTAATCTTATTGATACTGCAGGATATGACGATGTGAGCCAACTTGGAGAACAGCGTGTAAAGGGGACCCGCTCGGTAATGGATAGGGTTGATATGGGAATTCTGGTCTTTGCAGGAAACATATTTGCCAGTGAGGAGAAAAATATCCTTGATGAGTTGAGAAAAAGGGATATTCCGGTATTGGCAGTGCACAGCCAGTCAGACATTGTGCCTCTTGATGTGGACCTTGCAATGGAACTCAATTCACTCTATGGGTTGGATGTGGTTGAATTTTCAGCGGCTATCCTTGATGAACAGCAGCAACATGATGCAGTTGAGCAACTCATTTCATTCATTATAAAGGAGTTGCTTGTCTATATACAGAACAATGAGGAGAAGAGCATACTTCATGGTATTGTGAAGGAGCGTGATACGGTTGTGCTTGTGTGTCCGGTAGATTCAGAGGCGCCTCAAGGACGTCTGATTCTGCCGCAGGTCATGGCAATACGTGATATTCTTGACCACAATGCAGTGGCTGTTGTGCTGAAGCCTGAAGAACTTGCCGGGTATGTAGAAAAGAATATAAAATCCATTACCCTTGTTGTAACCGACAGTCAGGTATTCAAGGAGGTGGAGCAGATCTTGCCTGCTGAGATTCCTCTTACAAGTTTCAGCATACTTATGGCGAGGGCCAAGGGCCCATACCTTGATTATATATGTGGAATGAAGAGTATTGATTCACTGAAGGATGGTGACAAGGTACTTGTACTTGAGTCGTGTACCCACCACTCTACATGTGAGGATATTGGAAGGGTCAAGATTCCTCGCAGGCTGACATCATACCTGACTGCGAAGAATGGGGGTGTGCCGGTGAATATAAATTTTGAGTTTGTTGCGGGGCTTGATGAGATTCCGGCATCTGACAATTATGCGCTGGCCATACAGTGCGGTGGATGTATGGTTACACGCAAGCAACTGATAAACAGGATAGGTTTTCTCAAGGAGAAGGGAATACCTGTTGTAAATTATGGAATGACACTTGCATATTTGGGCGGTATTATGGATCGTGTTTCACTTTTTGTATAGTAGTTTGTAATGAATGGGAGATTTACCTTTTTGCCAGATGGCGGATGTGTGCCAAAAAAGGTTTTTTTGAGGGGATTGATTGAGGTCTCCAACATCTGCCGCAAGAATTGTCTCTATTGCGGCATAAGATGCGGCAACCACAATGTGGAGAGATATGAACTGACAGACCGCCAGATTCTTTCAGAGGCACGTTTTGCCCTTGAGGCCGGCTATGGCAGTGTGGTGCTTCAGGGTGGTGAGAGGTGTGACAGCAATTTTGTGGAGAGAATAACCCGTCTGATATGGGAAATCAGGCATCTTGAGGCCTCCGCAGGTGCGCCCTCCGCTTACACGGCAGCACCCTTGGGAATTACCCTCTCTCTTGGAGAGCAGTCCCGTGAGGTTTACAATGAGTGGAAAAAGGCCGGGGCTCACCGTTATCTGTTGAGGATTGAGGCGTCAAACAGGGAACTTTATGGGAAAATACATCCGTCGGGAAGCATAGGGGAGAGGCAGATGCACTCTTATGAGAGCAGAATGGCGGCCCTATGTGACCTCAAGAGTACAGGATTCATCACAGGAAGTGGAGTAATGATTGGGCTCCCTTTCCAGACGCCCGAAAATCTTGACGAAGATCTCGCCTTTTTCAAGAAGTTTGGGGTTGATATGGTTGGAATGGGGCCATATATTCCGCATAAGGATACCCCTTTGGGCAGGATGGTGCTTGAGGCTCAGGCAAAAGGTACCATGGTTGTAAAGGATACGAATGGCAATGATGTTGATTTGGGACCCTTTGCGCTTATGTCGGACAAAGATAAACTGGATCTCTCAATTGATATGGTCCGCCGCTTGAGGAGGCTCATGCCCCATATAAATATAGCGGCTACAACTGCGCTGCAGGTGCTTGATCCTAACGGGCGTGAAATGGCGGTACTTGCAGGTGCAAATGTGATAATGCCAAATATTACAGAGCGTGAAGCCAGGGGCAATTACCAACTCTATGAGGGAAAACCGGGGGTGAATGATGATGCAATCTCTACAAAGGAGTCTCTTGAGAGAAATCTTAAGGGGATAGGTGTAGATATTGCCTGGGGTGAAGTGGGTGACCCTTATGTAGTATAACAAAGTTGTTACATATATAAATTGTGATTACCCTAAAAAAAGTAAAATATCTGTTGCGCAGATATCTTTTTTTTCGCAATTTTTTAATATATTTGTAAACTCAAAAAAAAGTCGTAAAAATTTTCCCGATTTTTTGTTTTTTTGGGATCTGTCAAAATGACAATTTTTTATAAACACAATATTTAAACTATTTATGTCAGAAATCAAGAGAGTTTATCGCTTTGGCGGCAGAGATGCTGAAGGCGATGGTTCAATGAGAAACCTTTTGGGTGGTAAAGGTGCAAACCTTGCAGAAATGTGTAAACTTGGTATTCCTGTACCTGCAGGTTTTACAATCACTACAGACTGCTGTACTGAGTTCTACAAATTGGGTGCACAATATCCTGCAGAACTTAAGGCTGAGGTAGATGCTGCAATGGCTGCTACTGAGGAGATTATGGGTATGAAGTTTGGTGATTCTAAATCACCGCTGTTGGTTTCTTGCCGTTCAGGTGCGAGAAGTTCTATGCCTGGTATGATGGAGACTGTATTGAACATCGGTTTGTGTTCTGCAACTATCCCGGGCCTAATTGAGAAAACCGGCAATCCTCGCTTTGTATACGATGCTTACCGTCGTTTGATTATGATGTACTCAGACGTAGTAATGGAGAAAGCAGAGGGTATTGAGCCTGAAGAGGGTAATGGCATTCGTGTACAATTGGACAGAATGCTTGCCAAAGTAAAGAAAGAGAAAGGCTATGCTTCAGATACTGATCTTACTGTAGAGGATTTGCAACAACTTTGTGAGGACTTCAAAGTTCGCGTAAGACAGGAGTTGGGCAAACCGTTCCCTGATGATGCTTATGAGCAACTTTGGGGCGGTATTGGCGCTGTGTTCAAATCATGGAACGGAAAACGTGCAATCGCATATAGAAGAATTGAGGGTATTCCAGATGATTGGGGTACTGCAGTAAACGTTCAGTCAATGGTATTCGGTAATATGGGTGACAACTCTGCAACCGGTGTTGCTTTCTCAAGAAACCCTGCTACCGGTGAGAACAAGTTCTATGGCGAGTGGTTGATCAATGCACAGGGTGAGGACGTTGTTGCAGGTATCAGAACTCCTAACCCATTGAACGAGGCTACCAAGAATGAGCACAACAAGGAACTTGCATCATTGGAGACTGCAATGCCTGAGGTATACAAGGAGTTGGATGCTATCCAGCAGAACTTGGAGCACCACTTCCATGATATGCAGGATATTGAGTTTACAATTCAGGATGGCAAACTATGGATGCTTCAGTGCCGTGTAGGTAAGAGAACAGGTCTTGCAGCCTTGAATATGGCAATGGATATGTTGCATGAGGGTCTTATCGATGAGAAGACTGCTGTTTTGAGAGTGGCTCCTAATCAGTTGGACGAGTTGTTGCACCCAATCCTTAACCCTGCGGCTGAGAAGAAGGGTGTTGTTATTGCACAAGGTCTTCCTGCAGGTCCTGGTGGCGCAGTAGGTAAGATCGTTTTCACTGCAGAGGATGCTGTTGAGGCTGCTGCAAGAAAAGAGAAAGTTATCCTTGTAAGAGAGGAGACCAACCCGGAGGATGTAGAGGGTATGCGTGCTGCTGACGGTCTTTTGACTGCACGTGGCGGTATGACTTCTCACGCTGCACTTGTTGCCCGTGGTTGGGGTAAATGCTGTATTGTAGGTTGTGATGCTTTGCATATCAACATGCTTAACAGAACAATGACTATCGGTGACAAAGTATACAATGAGGGTGACATTTTCAGTTTGAACGGTAGCAAGGGTTATGTATATGACGTTGCTATTGACACTATGGATGCTTCTGAGAATCCTCGTTTCGTTGAGTACATGAACATCGTTGACAAATACCGTGTACTTGGTGTAAGGACAAATGCTGATAACCCACAGGATGCACAGACTGCAATCAACTTTGGTGCTGAGGGTATTGGTTTGTTCCGTATCGAGCATATGTTCTACGGTGAGAACTCTGAGGCTCCGCTTTCTAAACTAAGAAAGATGATCCTTTCAAATACAGAGGCTGAGAGAAGACAGGCACTTTCTGAACTTGAGCCATACGTAAAAGAGGCAGTTAAAGGCACTATGAAGGTTCTTGACGGCAAACCTGTTACTTTCCGTCTATTGGATCCGCCTTTGCATGAGTTCGTTCCTCAAACCAAAGAGAAGATCGAGGAGATGGCTGCAGAGTTCGGCATTACTCCAGAGGATATCAGAAAACGTGGCGAGGGCTTGCATGAGGTTAACCCTATGATGGGTCACCGTGGTGTACGTCTTGGTGTTACATATCCTGAGATTTCAGAGATGCAGTTCCGCGCTATCTTCACTGCTACTGCAGAGTTGATGAAAGAGGGCTTGAAACCTCAACCTGAGATTATGGTTCCTGTAACTGTTTCTGTAAAAGAGTTGGATTTCCAGAAAGCAATTTGTGATGAGGTTCACGCTGCTGTTGAGAAGGAGTTCGGTTTGACAATCAAATATCTATACGGAACAATGATTGAGATTCCAAGAGCAGCAATCATGGCTGACGAGATGGCCAAGACTGCACAGTTCTTCTCATTCGGTACAAATGACCTTACTCAGATGACATTCGGTTTCTCACGCGATGATATCGGTGGTTTCATGGGTGACTACTTGGGCAAGAAGATTCTTCCTGCAGATCCATTCCAGACACTTGACCAGGATTCAGTAGGCAAGTTGGTTGAGATGGGTATCAAAGGCGGTAGATCTACAAATGCTAACTTGAAAGTTGGTATTTGCGGTGAGCACGGTGGTGATCCTGAGTCTGTGGCATTCTGCCATAAGATTGGTATGAACTATGTTTCATGTTCTCCATTCCGCGTTCCTATCGCACGTTTGGCTGCTGCTCAGGCTGCAATCAAATCTTACGAGAAGAAATAATCAATCAAGATTATAAATAAAGATAGCCGTCAGATTTTCTGGCGGCTATTTTTATGATACTTTCCCGGTAATTGTTACTACAATTTCCGTCCTGCCAATTCAGAGAGTTCAGAACGTTCGCCTTTTACTAGGTTGATGCTTGCAAAGAGTTCCTCGCCGTAGAGTTTTTCGGTAAGGTGGGTTAGACCGTTGGACCATCTGTCGAGGTAAGGCTGGTCTATTTGGTGAATATCACCGGTAAATACTATTTTGGTTCCCTCTCCGGCTCGGGTAATTATAGTTTTTACCTCATGTGGTGTGAGGTTCTGCGCCTCGTCAATTATGAAGAATACCTTTGAGAGGCTACGGCCCCTTATGTAGGCGAGAGGGGAGATGAGCAGTTTTTCCCGGCGGAGCATATCCTCAATCTTTATATTTTCCCTGCTGGTATCTCTGAAATTTTTCTTATTACGGCAAGGTTGTCGTAGAGAGGAAGCATATATGGTCCAACTTTCTGTTGTGCGTCGCCAGGCAAAAAGCCTATCTCCTGGTTCTGGAGAGGTATTACCGGACGTGCCAGCAATATCTGGTCATACATATCAGACTGCTCAAGGGCTCCGGCGAGTGCAAGAAGGGTCTTTCCTGTACCTGCTGTGCCTGTTAGTGCTATAAGTTTGATATTGGGATCCATGATAAGGTCCATTGCAAGAGCCTGCTCGTCATTCCTTGGTTTGATGCCGTATGCCGAAACTTCGCAATTGATGCCTTTTATGGTATCTGAGTCGGAGTGGTATCTGGCCAATACAGGTGGCAGTTTCTCCCCTTTGACTTGAGGTGTACGCCTGAATTTGTATAGTTGGTTGCTTGCCACCTTCTTATATTTGAGTTCCTTGGCTGTTACACCTTCGTTCTCTATACGGTCAATCATATCGTTGGCAAGACCCTTGACGCTTATTATGCGGGCTTCATTCTTGGCAACCTTCTCCTCTACGATATGGTCTGTCAAGTAGTCTTGAGCAAGCAATTGGAGGGCTCTGGCCTTCATCCTCAAATTTACATCTTTGGTAACAAGCCCTACTGTGCGCTCCGGATATTTGTTCTTTATCCAGATTGTTGTTGAGAGTATCCTGTGATCCTGTACATCATCCATAAAGCATCCTTCAAGTTCTGGCGGAAAAGGATGGTTTATCTCAATGGAGAGCCTGCCTCGTCCTTTGCCAAGCGGAAACCCCTTGTTGCTGTTGAACAGGCGCGGATCAGAGATCTTGTCAATAGCCCTTACAAACTCCCTTGCATTGTAGTTTATGGCGTCATTGCCCTTTTTGAACTTGTCGAGTTCTTCAAGCACTGCAATTGGAATTACAAGGTCATTTTCCTGAAAATTGTAGATGGCATTGTGGTCGTGTAGGATAACATTTGTATCCAGCACAAAGATTTTTGGCAACTTTTCCATAATATTGAATTTAAAGAAGGCTGGCTCAAAATTGAATTTGGACCAGCCTTGAATTATCATTTTAAACTATTTCTGCTCTTGGCACCAGATTCTTCCGTTAATGAACAACTCAATCCATGGAGTCATCTCATTTCCGCAATCAGGTTGAGAACCTACATACGCCCCATTTGCATCGGCTTGTGGATAGTATGCCCAGTTCCATGGACGGAGACATCTCTCCGGATGAGGCATCATTGCAAGGTGGCGTCCGTCTGTGCTGCAGATACCGGCAATGCCCTGTGGTGAACCGTTAGGGTTGGCTGGGTATCCGTTGTGGGTATATCTCAATGCAACCTTAAAGTCGGACCAGTCATATTGAGGTTTGCCCTCTTCGTTGTTGAAACCGAAGCCTTGGGCCTGTTGTACAGGGAATCCGAATTTACCCTCTCCGTGGGCAACCCAAATTCCGAGTTTGCTTCCTTTCAATGAGTTCAACAATACGCTTGGTGAGTCTTCTATAGTTACTCCAACAAAGTTGCTCTCATATTTGTGCGATGTGTTATGCAACATTTTTGGAGATATCTCCCTGTTTTGAGGCGTGATAAGACCCAACTCTGCCATCAACTGGCAACCGTTGCACACACCAAGGCTCAAAGTATCCTTGCGCGCATAGAATTTGTCAAGGGCCGCTTTTGCCTTCTCGTTGTATAGGAAAGCACCTGCCCAACCTTTGGCTGAGCCAAGGGTGTCGGCATTTGAGAAGCCTCCCACAAATACTATCATCTGTATCTGTTCAAGTGTCTCCCTTCCGCTGATAAGGTCTGTCATATGAACATCCTTGACATTGAATCCTGCCATATATAGAGCCCAAGCCATCTCTCTGTCACCATTAGAACCCTTCTCGCGGATGATTGCAGCCACAGGCCTATTCTCCTCTGCAGGCCATTTGTATGCAGCGTTGTCGAGTTTTCCTGTAAATGATGCAGGGAAACTGTAAACCAACGGCTGTTTTTTATAGTTCTGGAATCTCTCTTTTGCACACTCCTCTCCAACCTGACGGATATCAAACAGATATGAGGTCTTGAACCATAGATCCCTCAATTTGTCAATGTCAAGAAGAGCAGGAGCAGAGCCCTCAAGGAGAATCTCAATGCTTCTCTCATTTGTAGTCTCACCAATTACATAGGCCTTGACATCAATCATTGAAACAATCTTCTCAACATCTTCAGATTTTACCTGAAGAAGTACTCCTGGGTTCTCGGAGAACATTACCCTTTCAAGATCGGCAGAAGCCAATGCTTTTCCGCAATCAGGAGATGCTGTAATCCTTATGCCGCCTTTTGTATTTGCAAAACACATTTCAAGTGCTGTGGTGATTATACCGCCGGCAGACACGTCATGTCCGGCAAGAACCATATTCTTTGAAATCAACTCCTGCACAGCAGCAAAACATTTTGCAAAGTAGTCGGGATTCTCAATATCTGGAGCCTGGTTTCCTATCTTGTTCACGATCTGTGCATATGCCGAACCTCCAAGGTTGAACTGTGGTTCGCCTGCGTTGTTGCATGCAAAAGGAATGTAAATGATCTTGCTGTCGGGAACAGGTTTCAAGTCAGGTTTTACAATATTATATATATCCTTTACAGGGGCTACGGTAGAGATGATGAGTGTACCCGGTGACAATACCTTCTCTCCGTTAGGATATGTCTGGGTCATGCTCATTGAGTCTTTACCTGTAGGAATGTTGATGTTCAATGCAATTGCAAAGTCGCTCGCGCCTTTTACAGCCCTGTACAGACGTGCATTCTCACCCTTGTTGCGGCATGGCCACATCCAGTTTGCGCTCAAAGAGACTCCCTTGAGACCACCCTCAAGAGGTGTCCATACAACATTTGTCAAAGCCTCGGCAATAGCCATACGTGAACCTGCTGCAGGGTCAATCAGCGCAACAAGCGGTGCGTGGCCTATTGAAGTTGCAATACCCTCCTTGTTGTCATATCCGATTGCTGTAACACCAAGGTTGTTCAAAGGCAATTGGATTTCACCGGTACACTGCTGTCCGGCAATAAGACCTGTAACCGAACGGTCAACTTTATTTGTAAGCCAATCCTTACATGCTACGCTCTCCAATTGAAGAACCTGTTTGAGATGCTCTTCAAACTCTTTGCTCTCTTTTGCAGGCTCAATTGCCTCAAATGCATAGTCCGAAGTCTCGTCTGTCATATATGTTTTAGGAGCAGAGCCAAACATATCCTTCATCTGAAGGTCAATGGCTGCCTCGCCGGTCTTCTCGTTCTTGAGTGTGAAGTTGTGGTTGCCGGTTGTCTCGCCAATTACATACATCGGAGCCCTCTCTCTCTCAGCAATTGCTTTAAGTTCAGCAACATCCTGCTCTTTCATTACAAGACCCATACGCTCCTGGCTCTCGTTTCCTATAATCTCCTTCAAACTTAAAGTAGGGTCGCCGACAGGCAATTTGCTTATATCAATGTTTCCACCGGTCTCCTCAACAAGTTCGGAAAGGCAGTTCAAGTGTCCTCCGGCGCCATGGTCGTGTACACTTATAATGGTATTGTTGCTGCTCTCTGCGATTGAACGGATTGCATTGTATGCCCTCTTCTGCATCTCCGGATTTGAACGCTGGATTGCATTCAACTCAATGGCGTTTGCATATTGGCCTGTATTTACGGAACTTACTGCTCCACCACCCATGCCGATACGGTAGTTGTCACCACCAAGAAGCACAACCTTGTCTCCAACAGCAGGGGTCTCTTTCAAGGCATCACGCTGTTTTGCATAACCTACACCTCCGGCAAGCATTATCACTTTGTCAAAACCGAATTGAGGAGTATTGTATGCTGCACAATTTGTATCACGACAATCTGTCTTCTCCTGCTCCAATGTCAAAAGGCTACCGCAAATTACACATTGGCCGAACTTGTTGCCGAAGTCGCTCGCACCGTTGCTGGCCTTTGTAAGAATCTCCTGTGGAGTCTGGTACAACCACTCTCTTGGTTCTGATTTCTCCCAGGTTCTCTCTGTCTTGAGTGCCTCTACGCATGAAGCATCCTCCATTGTTGCCGCAAGTGACGCACAGGTCTCCTCCTTGTTGATACCCGGATTTGCCTCAATCTTGTCGTTGAAACGGGTGTATGAAGTCATGTAGACAGCGGTACCGGCTATAGGGAAACTTCCTTTTCCTCCTGCGATCCTGTCCCTGATCTCACCGCCACTTCCTGTTGCTGCACCGTTGAAAGGCTCAACGGTTGTAGGAAAGTTGTGTGTTTCGGCCTTTAGGCTTATTACAGTCTTCTCATCTTTTGTTATGTAGAAGTCAGGCTTGCTTCCGCTTGCCGGATGGAACATCTTGATTTGGGGACCGTCAATGAATGCACAGTTGTCTTTATATGCGCTCACAATAAGGTTAGGATTCTCCTGGCTTGTCTTTTTGATCATCTTGAAGAGTGAACTCTCCATCTCCTTGCCGTCGATGATAAAGACTCCGTTGAAAATTTTATGGCGGCAGTGCTCACTGTTTACCTGTGAAAAACCGAACACCTCACTGTCGGTAAGGCCCCTGCCTATCTTCTTGCTCAAGCCCTTCAAATACTCAATCTCTTCTGGGTTAAGGGCAAGACCCTCCTGTTGGTTGTAAGCCTCCAGTTCTGAATCAGATATGTATACAACAGGCTCAGGCTGCTTGTCAATTGTAAATATATCCTGGTCAAGAGAGGTGTAGAAACGCTGCAACATCTTGTCATACTGCACATCTTTTGATTCAACCTCAAAAAATTCCTCTATTCTCTCAATTCCTGTTATGTTCATGTTTTGTGTAATCTCAACGGCTGTGGTACTCCAAGGTGTGATCATCTCCCTTCTTGGTCCGACAAAGTTGCCTTTGATGCACTCTATTGCGCGGTCTGCGCTTGCCATTAATTCCGCATTGCCGAAGAGCCACTCCAGAGCACAGATGTTCTCCGATGAAAGTTCCAATGCTGCCTTTACAGCGATGACAGGCCCGTTGCCTGCTCTAAAGAAAAGAATCATAGATTGTTATATGGTTTTATTGTAATTTTCAAAAAGGTAAAATTACTAATTTTTTTTCAAAGAAACGGAGTATGTGCCAAATAATCACTACTTGAAGATAAAATTCTTATTTTTGTTGCAGTTTTTCATTTGGACCGAGTGGAGGGTAATATGCCGATGTGCTGTTTCAGATGGCTTCACAAGGTGCTTTTTATGAATTTGAATTATGACCGAGCAAGAGTATAAGAAGGAGATTGATTATATCTTCAACAGGTTCCCGTCGTTCCAGAAGGTTGGTGCCGGTGCGTACAAGCCGGGTATTGAGGGTATGGCGCTTTTGGCGCAGGCGTGCGGAAATCCGCATCTTCAATTCAGATCAATCCATGTGGCAGGGACAAACGGCAAAGGCTCCACAAGCCACATGATTGCGGCTGCATTGAGCCGGATTCCACGCTGTGCTGTAAAGTGGTGCGGCAAAGATGACAAGACTCCGGCTGAAGAGTGTGGAAATGAATCAGATTACATCACTTCGCGCAAACTGAAAGTAGGACTCTATACCTCGCCCCATCTGGTTGATTTCAGGGAGAGGATAAAAGTCTCATCCGATGAAGGGTTCCAGATGATTACTGAGGAGTTCGTCTATAATTTCATAATGCTCTACAAACGTCGTTTTGAGGAGATTGGAGCCTCTTTCTTTGAGATAACCACAGCAATGGCCTTTGCCTGGTTTGCCCATTCTGGAGTTGATGTAGCAGTGGTGGAGTGCGGTTTGGGCGGCAGGCTCGACTCTACCAATATCCTGACACCGCAGTTGAGCGTCATTACCAATATAGGACTTGACCATTGTGATTTCCTTGGCTCTGAACCGGAGTCGATTGCGCTGGAAAAGGCGGGAATCATAAAACCATCTGTGCCGGTTGTTATAGGGGAGGAGTCTGGTGTAGGTAATGTCTTTGTAAAAAAGGCTCAAGAGTGTGGCGCACCACTGGTGTGGGCTGAAAAATATCAGAGCAGACTGCTGCTCCGTTATGGACTTGATTTGCAGAGTCTTGATTTGCAGGGTGCATGTCAGGATAAAAATATAAAGAGCGTAACCGCTGCGGTTGAATTGTGGATTGGAACTCAATGCAATGGACTGACATCAGATGAGAGGTTGAGTGCAGATAATGGCCCGATTGTAAATGAGGGGATATTATGCGGTAATGTATTGTCGGCAGATGATTTGTTGTCTGCAGATAATGATATGCATCAAGCCAAAGGTTATTCCAGTGAGAGTGAAGAGGCAGGAGGTTTTTCCGCTGTCGGGAAGGAGAAGGAGATTCTTGAGGATGTTGTTGCGGCTATACATGGCGCAGCAAAATTGACAGGTCTCAGAGGAAGGTGGGAAGTGTTGGGCAAGAAGCCTTTTATTGTGTGTGATACTGGTCATAACTCTCATGGATTCAAATTGTTAGGTAAACAGATAATGGAAAGGTTTGTCCAGGGCAGGTTTAAAAGACTTGTAATGTTTTTTGGCGTTGTTGCCGACAAGGATCTTGATTCCATATCGGAATATTTGCCAAAATCCGGTGTAGCAGGCGGTTGTGGCGAGGGTGTTGTCCAGTACCGGTTTGTGAACGCAAGGGGAACGAGGTCATTGCCTGCAGATAAGTTGAAGGAGAGAATGGCGGCTATGGGTTTTGAAGGGAGTGCCGTGCATGACGGCAATATTGGTATGAATATGCAGCACTATATGGATGAAGTGTCGGCCAGGGCAGATTTGTCTGAAACTGATATGGTATTTATAGGTGGAAGTACTTTTGTTGTGGCGGAAGCAATAGAGTTTTTTGATGGCAGAAGGTAAAAAATATTATTTTTTTAATTTTTTTTTGGAGAATTAAAAATAATGTCTACCTTTGCAATCCCAAACGGAAACGATGGGTTAAAGGGAGCATAGCTCAGCTGGTTTAGAGCATCTGCCTTACAAGCAGAGGGTCATAGGTTCGAATCCTATTGCTCCCACAAAAACAAGTTCTTAAAAAGTTTTCTTGTAATTGGACCGTAGTGGTCACGATTCGGGAGCATAGCTCAGCTGGTTTAGAGCATCTGCCTTACAAGCAGAGGGTCATAGGTTCGAATCCTATTGCTCCCACCACTTTTTGAGATTAAAGTTTTCATAGTGTATTTTTAAGTGTTTTGGAGGTCTGCGAAAGCAGGGCTCTTTTTTTGTTTTAGTACGCTTCTGTTTCAGGCTGGTCACGTTGGTTCTTTTCGGTAATGTGGACAAAAACGGTTGGTGATACCCTATATAACATATTGATAAATAGAAAGATGTAGTAAATTAGATGAAACGCGTTTCATCTAATTTATTATTTTATGTCAAAAACGAGACGAGAGA
>SUYU01000026.1 GCA_015060245.1 Bacteroidales bacterium
GGTAAGTTAAGAAATATCTTCCTTTATTTGGAGGGGCTTCAGGTTTACTGAGGTCCCTTTTATGTTAATAACTTAACCCTCTCCCAAAATTTCAAACCATCAGTCGCATTTTATACTTGAATGTAAGCCCCTGAATTCAAGAATTAAATTTGCAGCGATATGACCATGCAGCATTATCCGGCCCGAAAAGTGTAAGAAAGTTGTAGAGAGTCATAGCATTTCCTTTTATTATGTAAACTTGTAAATCAACCCCATTCTTTTTAAATTTGTGGTGTGCAACCGAATGGATGTGCACCATTTTGTAATTCGGTATTTTTGTTGAGTAATACTTTTGTAGGATGAGTTATATAGAAGTGAGTATGCAGATTGCTCCTTTTAGCGAGGAGAGTGCGGAGATTGTGATGGCAACCGTTGAGGAACTTGGTTTTGAGAGTTTTACTGTTGAAGAGCCATTTTTGAAAGGATATATTAAAAAGGAGGATTTCTCGGCACATCATCTCAAGTGCATGTTGAGTTTCTTTGACCGGACAAGCGGCTTCAAGGTGGATTGGAGTGCGAATCTGGTTCAGGATGAGAACTGGAACAAGGTGTGGGAGTCAAATTTTGAGCCCATTGTCATTGACAATGAGTGTACAATAAAGGCAAGTTTCCATAAGGGGCTTCCATTGACAAGATACAATATCACAATTGAGCCGCGTATGGCTTTTGGTACCGGCCATCACCAGACCACGGAACTTATGGTAAAGTGGCTCTTCAAGATAGGAGAGTGGCGCGCAGCGCAGACCGGGGCCAAGGAGAAGCATTTGAGGGGACTTCAGGTGCTTGATATGGGAACGGGTACCGGCATTCTGGCAATTTTGGCGGCCAAGATGGGCGCAGTGAGGGCTGTCCATGCAATAGATGTGGATATTGCTGCGGTAAATTCTGCCAAGGAAAATGTCTGGAAAAACAGGATGCACAGGGCCACTACAATCCTTTATGGTGATGCCTCTTTGATCCAGGCCTCAAAGTATGACCTAATTCTTGCCAACATCAACCGAAACATCTTGCTTGACGATATGGCAACATACGCAAGAGGTTTGAGAAGTACAGAAGAGGTTTCATTCTCAAGGAGGGTCAAATCAAGGAAAAAGAGTGCAGAGGTTGCCCTGGCTGCATCAGAGAGTGACCGGGCAATTATGTCAACTCCGGCAGAAGGTGATTCCTCAAACTTTACAGGAGGCCTTCTTGTTGTGAGCGGTTTTTATGTTGAGGATATACCAATGCTCAAGGCCGAGGCCGAAAAGAATGGTCTCCGATATATTGCAGAGATGTCAAAAGACGGATGGGCTGCAGTATGTTTTGAAAAGTAAAAACTGGGTTTGAAAAATAATCTTTAATTCAATAAATTCACTCTATGAACAGCAAATCCTTGTTATATTACGCTCTGACAAGGATTCGCTGTATGATGAGGAGCCTGTTGAGTCAGCCTCTTTGGAGTAAAATATCACCTCTTTTGCTCATTCACAACCGCTCTCTTGTATGTGTCGGAATAACCCGGGAACATCGGTTGTGGCGGAATCTTGGTTGAGTGGCCGTTGTTCTTGAAGGTGCCGTCGGGATTCTGATGTTTGGTATTTCCATCCATATATTTTACAAGCAGGTACTCGTCAAGTGCCTTCCACTTCTTGAAGAGAGCATTGGCCTGGTTTACGGAGAACTCTGTAAGCATCTCCACTGCTTTTTTCTGTTTTGCAGCAAGGGCTTGTGCGTCTGCGGCAGCAACTGCCTTAATCATATTGAGTTCATGTTCATCAACTCTCTCTCTAACCTCTTTGCCAATATGGTTATATCTGAGATAGGCAAATTGGGCTATCCTGTTCTGGAGCCAGAACATTGAGGTAGGGGAGTACTCAAGCATTGAGCCGTTGCCAAGTCTGTAGTGGTCCGAAATTTCGGTAGAACATGCGTAGAAGGGACTTAAAGGGGCTGTGCCGGCATCATCTACAGCAAACCAGAAGAGGCCGCCAATGTGGTTTGGCAGCCATCCCCTGCATTGGCCTACAAACCAGAAACCGGTCTGCTGGGTTGCTATGGCGCGCTCGTTGTGAGCCTTTTTGCCATCTATCTCTATTGATGAAGGACGCCAGCGGTATGGAACTTCATTGCCGCCTGCTCCAATTCCTTTGGTCATGTCAAACTCTGTTCCTTCATAGTGGTCGCGCATCATGTCTGCAACATCCTTTACGCTCAGTTTTTCTTTGGCCTTTACGTAGAGAGGCATCCTGTTTTTGGGGTTTTCACCGCGCGCAAGGTCAATATATTTGTCCATATCTTCGGCTCCATGTTTTTTAAAGAAACTCCAAACGCGTGCCTCGCATGATCTCATTCCAGAGAAATCAAGCGGACCGTATGTGTCTGCAAAACTGAACTCCTCATCTTTTCCGCTGAACAGGCCCATCTCCCTTGCCTGGGTAATCACATCTTTTGAGTAGAGGCAATTCTCAGGGTCATTCAAAGGGAATGTGGTTATTCTTGCGGCGTTGGCATGGGCAGAGATACAGCCGTCGGGAATACGTACGGCAACCCATACTGCCCCTTTGTTGGTATTCTCTCCATTTACATATTTTGGTTTGCGGGCAATTATATCCATGAACCAAACTTCATTAGGGTCGGCAAATGAGATTGATTCACCGCTTGAAGCATATCCGTACTGGTCAAGAAGAGATGTGAAAATTTCAATCGCCTGGCGTGCAGTAGAAGCGCGCTGAAGGGTTATGTAGATAAGTGAACCGTAATCGAGTATTGCTGTAGTGTCAATAAGTTCGGGAAGGCCGCCCCAGGTAGATTCTCCAATAAGCACCTGGTGCTCATTCATATTTCCTATTACATTGTATGTGTATGGAACCTGTGGTATGTATCCCAGAAACCTCTCCTTGCCCCATTCGCGTACCTCTATCATTTCACCTTTGTGATGTTTTCCTCCAGGCATGAATACGAGGGTGCCGTAACGTGTATGTGAGTCAGCCGCATAACTCACCATTACTGATCCGTCCTTGCTCGCGCCTTTTGAAACAAGCAGGTTGGTACAGGCAAGTGCCTGGTATACGGAGATTATTGACATGGCTGTCAGTAGGGCAATTCTTTTCATAATATTGTAGTTGGTTATCATTTGTTTTTTTATTCATTTTATTGTTGACATCTTTAATTTTTGAATTGTGTTGCATTGTGTTGCATTGTGTTGCATTGTGTTGCAGTAGCAATCCTTTATGTCGCAAGCAGCAATTTCAAGCAGGATTAAATCTCCTCCGCTAATGTTCAGGTGTCTTATCCTTGAACATGTCGGTAACCCATTCGCGTGCCTTGTCGTAGTGTTGAGACTCATTATGCCCCAATGGGTCAGAGAATGAGATATATTCGCCCTGTTCAAACTGTTCGGGATATATTACAACCATGCTGTTGTCGGCAAAGTTCCTGGCCAACTGTGCCGGCATTCTCTCAAAGGAGGCATCATAAGAGAGTGTGCCTTTACGTGCGCTTACAACCACAAAGAGGTGTGATGAGTGTACCTGCTCACGGATTTTTGAAAAGTCACACCACTCAATCTTATAGTTGTAGAATGCCAGATTGGCCGCAGGACCTCTCTGGAATACCTCCTTTATATAAGACATTGTAGCCTCATTGCTGTAAAAACATATATTGCAGGCAAGTTGGGATGCCATTCGGCCAAGGCTCTCAAGCCACTTTACAAATCCTGTCTCATATTCGGCCTTTGGCGGTACAGCAACGTGGATTCTGCTGATTGTATTTGCGGGAACAAGATATCTGGCAATAAGTACCTGCCTGAAGGTGCCTTTGAGCAGACTCTCAGTAAGCGAACCAAAGAAGGAGTCAATGATATTGGCCTTGTAGTGGAGTCCAAGAACAATGTTTGTTGCACTGTATTCATGGATTGTGTGGGTAATTCCACTTGCCACATTAATATCATAACGTGTGACCGTATTTACTTTAACATCAGCCGCAGCCGCAATCATGGCGGCCTTCTCAAGATTCTTTTGCCCTATCTGTTTGCGGTCCTTTATATTGGAACTTCCTGTAACAACATTGAGGGCCACAAGCGGGTTGCCTTGTTTGCTCTCCTTGAGCATCAGAGCAAGGTTTACGAGGTTCTCTGTAGTTTCAGGATTTGCCACCGGAATAAGTATCTGTTCCATCTCGGCACTCTTGTCCTCCTCCTTTTCTGCAAACTGGAGTTTCTCGTCAAGTGCAAATTTGCGGGCAGACCTCTCTGTGGCCAGAGAACTTATAATGCAGGTAAAGAGAATCATTACAACAGTGCCGTTGAGCACATCGTCGTTGAGAAGTTTCTCACCATTCTCCATTATTATCTTGTTGCCGACAAGAACAGCAGCCAAAGTCGCAGCAGCCTGTGCATTGCTCAATCCAAAGATCATGTTTCGCTCATTGCTGCTCATTTTGTAGATCTTTTGGGTGAAAAAGGCTGCGAGCCATTTGCTGAATGTGGCAACTGCAGTCATTACAATGGCTACTTTAAGTGCCTGACCGCCGGTAAGCATACTGTTTACGTCAATGATCATACCCACTCCTATAAGGAAGTAGGGAATGAAGAGGGCGTTGCCTACAAATTCAAGCCTGTTCATAAGAGGTGATACGTGCGGAATGAGCCTGTTGAGCGCAATACCTGTAAGGAACGCGCCAAGAATGCCCTCCATGCCAACCATGGCCATAAGACCTCCTCCAAGGAAGACCATTGCAAGCACAAAGACAAACTGCATTATATTGTCGGAGTAGTTCCTGAAGAAAATTCTTCCAATAAGAGGAAAAACAAATATTATAATGAGGGTCAAGATGGTAACTTTAACTCCCATCATTATCCAGAACATGCTGTCTGATTCACCTTTGAACATACCGCTTATAATAGCAAGAATAAGCAGGGCGAGGGTTACGGTAACAACGGTACCTCCAATTGTAATGTTTACGCTCCTTAATCTTGAAAGGCCGTATCTGCTTATAATTGGGTAAGTTACAAGAGTGTGTGATGCGTACATGCTGGCAAGGAGTATTGATGTGGTCAGCCCGTATCCAAGGAGTTCCATGCTGCTCCAGGTACCAAGGACCATCGGGATTATGAAGGTAAGAAGACCAAAAACAACTCCTTTGCTCTTGTTCTTTTTGAAATCCTCCATATCCATCTCAAGTCCTGCCAGAAACATGATATAATAGAGCCCGACTTTTCCGAAAAGTTCAAAACTGCTGTCGCGTTCAAGAATATTGAAGCCATACTCGCCCACAAGCACACCTGCCAGGATCATTCCAATTATATGCGGAATGCGGAGTCTCTCCAGAATCATTGGGGCAAAAAGGATGATGATCATTACCAGAAAGAATATCCAAGTGGGGTCAGTAATAGGAAGAGTCATGTTTTATATGCTTTAAATGGTGTTAAATGTAATTCTAAAGATTCCGGAGTCTCTGTATCAACAGATTGCCCGAAATGACGTGGCTGAATGCTCCCGGAGGCTGCCTTACTTTTTCTACAATTTGGCAGAAATCTCCATTCTGGAGCATTGCAACAGGTAAAATTACAAAAAATATTCTAAAATTTATATGCTCACAGGCGATGTCGGGAAATAAAAAAACTGACCTTAAGGCCAGTTTTTATAAATACCATTATTTGAGATGACATTTCATCTGCTTTGTTGATGGCTACTCCTCGCTCTCTTTCAGACGCTCTGCGTTCTCGGCAATCTGAAGTTGGTCAATAACCTCCTGGATTTCACCGTCCATAAAGACAGGAAGGTTATACATTGTCCAGTTTATCCTGTGGTCAGTAACCCTACTTTGAGGATAGTTGTAAGTACGGATCTTTGCAGAACGGTCACCGGTAGATACCATGGTTTTTCTTTTTGCAGAAATCTCATTGAGGTATTTCTCATACTCAAGGTTGTAGAGACGGGTTCTCAACTCCTGCAATGCCTTGTCGTAGTTCTTCAACTGGCTCTTCTCATCCTGGCACTGTACAACAAGTCCGCTCGGGATGTGTGTAAGTCGGATGGCAGAATAGGTTGTGTTCACTGATTGTCCTCCGGGGCCTGATGAACAGAATGTGTCTTTTCTGATATCCTTTTCGTTCAACTCAATATCAAACTCATCTGCCTCAGGCAATACTGCCACAGATGCTGCAGAGGTATGTACCCTGCCTTGAGTCTCGGTCTGGGGCACACGCTGCACACGGTGCACACCGCTCTCATATTTCAATACTCCGTAAACGCCCTCGCCGCTCACTTTGCATATAATCTCCTTGAAACCACCGGCTGCACCCTCATTCTGGCTTGTAATCTCCATCTTCCAGCCGCGCTTTTCAATATATTTTGCATACATCCTGAAGAGGTCACCTGCAAAGATTGAAGCCTCGTCACCACCTGTACCTCCACGTATCTCAATGATTGCATTCTTGGCATCCTGCGGATCGGCCGGAATAAGCAACAATTTGATGGTCTCCTCCATTTTAGGCAACTCCTCTTCCAATACGGCAAGTTCCTCTTTTGCCATCTCCCTCAACTCCTCATCCTTTTCAATCTGAAGGATCTCTTTTGCCGAGTCATAATCCTCAACCATCTTCTTGTATTTTGCTCCAGCCTCAAGAATTGGTGCAAGTTCCTTGTACTCCTTATTCAACTGAACATACTTTTTCATGTCCCCCATTACTGCAGGGTCTGAAATCTGTTCCTGAATAGAGGCGAATTTTGCGTGCAGACCCTCTATCTTGTTCAATAAACTATTCTCACTCATAAATTTCTAATAAATAACATGCAAAAATATGCAAATTAATGCAAACTAAAAAAAATATATATTGTACTGCTCCATTTTACAAAAATGCCGGAACATTGTTTTGAATAAATTTCTACATTTGTATGATATAAATTGCCTCCTGATGGAAAGTAAATTCTATAACAACAAGTCGGACAAACTGATTCTTGTTTTTTCAGGATGGGGAAGTGACTGGAATGCTTTATCCCATCTGTCAGGTGAAAAATATGATGTGATAGTGTGCTACAATTATACCCAAAACACTCCGGGAAGTTCCCTCGGATTTGGTAGCGGTATTGAGAAGAGCGGACCTGAATATCCTTTCGCAAACGCTTTCAAACGCTATTCGGAGATTAATGTAGTTGCGTGGGGGACCGGTGTCTGGATGGCCTCACTTACATTTGAACTCTATTTCCACCACCTGGGTACGCAGGGCCGATTCAAGATATTGAGGCTGCTGAAGAGAATGCGCAGGTGTATTGCCGTGAATGGTACACTCTTCCCGATAAGCAATACTTGGGGATTGAGCCAGAGAATGTTCAACAATACTCTTGAGGGGTTCAAGGAGGATGTGGCCAATGACTGTACGGCAGCCAACTCACCTAGACTGGAGAAGTTCAACCGCAAGATGTGCGGCAGCAAGGCTGTTTATACAAGATATATGTCACAGGCACCGCAGAGGGGACTTGAAGACCTGCTCAATGAACTTGTTGCAATCAAGCAGAATTTTACTGTATCCAACTCAATTTTCTGGAACAGGGTCATTATAGGCACAAAAGATACAATCATACCTGCAAAACACCAGACCAGGTTCTGGACAGAGTATGATTTGGGCCGAGTGAGTACCGGGAGGGTAGCCTCTGCCGGATTCAGAATTGACTATATTGATGCACCACACTATCCATTCTTCATGTGGAAGAGTTGGGATGAGATAGTTGAGATGGAGTAGGAGAGGGGCTGACGGGGCACTTTTGAACGGGAAGAGTGTCGGGAGTAAAGTGAGTTGAAAAACTGGGAATAGTGGGATTGAGTAGTGGAAAATTGAATGATTGAATGATCTTGAATGATCAAAGAGTTGGAGAAGTGAAAGTTGAAGAGTTGAAGAGTTGAAGAATTGGAGAGTTGGAGAATTGAAGAAGTGGAGAGTTGAAGAACTGAAAAATTGAAGAGTCTGAGAATCAAAGAGTGTAAAATGGTGAAAGAGAACGGAAGAAAGGAGAAAGGAATGGTTGAAAAAACATATAATCTGAACGATAAAAGTTCACTCATTCTGGAGGGTGGAGGAATGAGGGGTGTCTTTACATGTGGGGTTCTTGACAATTTTATGGAGCGAGGGATACGCTTCCCCTTTTCCATAGGGGTGAGTGCCGGTGCATGCAATGGGCTTTCATATATGTCGGGGCAGAAGGGAAGGGCAAAATTCAGCAATATAGACCTGCTTGAAAAGTACCGTTATGTAGGTTTCAAATATATTTTTACACAACGGAACATTATGGATTTCAAGTTGTTGTTTGAAGATTTTCCGGAGAAGATAATACCATATGACTACCCGGCCTACTTTGGCAGCAGCGAGCGTTTTGCAATGGTAACTACAAATTGCATTACCGGAGAGGCAAACTACTTTGAGGAGAAGCAGAGCAAGGAGCGTGTAATGGATATAGTAAGGGCGTCGAGCAGTCTCCCATTTGTGAGCCCGATCAGTTATGTCGACGGCATTCCAATGCTTGACGGAGGCATAGCAGATTCAATTCCGGTATTGTATTCCCGACAACTCGGATATACCAACAACTGCGTTGTACTTACACGAAACCGGGGATACCGCAAGCCAATCAAGAACCAGCCTCTGCTGAAGGTATTTTACCGTAAATATCCCAGGTTGAGAGAGGCCATAGCAAACCGCAATGCGGTTTACAACAGGACATTGGATTATATAGAAGAGATGGAGGAGAGGGGTGAAATGCTTGTAATAAGACCCGAAAGGCCTTTGGAGGTAGAGAGAATAGAGAAAGATGCAGGCAAGTTGAGGGCCCTGTATGATGAGGGGTATGAACTTGCTTCGGCAATAAGTTTCAACAGGCAACTTTAAGAGGTGGCCTATGGCCTTGGTTTGAACCTGTAAAGGCAAGTCTGATAATTTGCAAAACTTGTACATAACGAAAAAAAGAATAGAAATATACAATTGATATGAGACCTGAATTTTTGAAACAAGGTGATACGGTGGCCGTTATAGCAATTGCGTCGGCACCGTCTGATGCCCAGTTGGCGGCAAATTGGAAAGAGCAACTTGAGAGTTGGGGATTGAAAGTGAAGATTGGAGAGAACATAACAGCAAAATATCCCGGTGATTTTGCCGGAACACACAAGCAGAGAGCGGATGACCTTGCAGCCATGATTGCAGACAAAGAGGTCAAGGCCATAATATCAATACGAGGCGGATATGGTACCATGCACACAATCAAAAATCTTGATCTTGGGGCATTCAAGGAGAATCCGAAGTGGCTTGTGGGCTACAGCGACATAACCATTCTCCACTATGCACTCCAGAAGATGGGCATTGAGTCAATACACGGGGCAATGACCGGTACCTTTACTGAGGAGTTTGACGGTTTTTCACAGAATTCGCTCAAAAATGCACTCTTTGGAGAGGTGGCAGCGTATACTACCAATCCGAGCCGATATAATACATTCGGCTCTGCGCGCGGACGTTTGATTGGAGGCAATCTTACACTAATGAGAAATCTTATTGCAACTCCAAATGACAACAATTTTGATGAGCCTACAATCCTGTTCATAGAGGATATCGATGAGAGAATGTATACCATTGACAGCAAATTGTGGCATCTTCGCGAGTGCGGCCACCTTGCCAAATGCAAAGGCATCGTGGTAGGGTATTTTACAGATACTCGGGAGGAGGATCAGTGGCAGAGAAGTGTATATGACCTTATCCATGAGTATACTGCCCCTCTTGGCATTCCTGTAATGTTCAATTTCCCTTGTGGACATGAGCATCCCAACGCAAGCATCTACCTTGGACGAGAGGTTGAGATGTGCGTAGGTGAGCAAGGTGGAGTTTTGAGATTTGTTTGATACTCCTTTAAACCTTTGCCTTTTTTTTAAGTCAAACTCTATTGATGTACTCTGTTTAACCCGATTTGATGATGAACAAAAAACTAAAATGGGGCCTTGTGGCTTTGGCCCTTATAGCACTGGCCGGATGGGGTGTATACTCCCAACTTCCAAAGACAAACGAGGAACTTGCGGCTGCCGACAAGGTTGTAAAGACAACCTCAAGAAAGTCAACCCTCAATGTAAATGCAGTTGTGGTGAAACCTCAGACTGTTTCTGATGAAATTTTTATAAACGGAAGCCTGTTGCCCGATGAGGAGGTGGATCTCTCGTTTGAAACATCCGGAAAGATTGTGGAAATCAATTTCAAGGAGGGCTCCTTTGTGAGGAAGGGCGAACTTTTGGCAAAGGTCAATGACAAACCTCTCCAGGCGCAACTCCACAAACTTACATCGCAGGTAAAACTGGCGGAGGACCGTGTTTACCGCCAGAGCAAACTTTTGCAGAAAGATGCAGTGAGCCAGGAGGCGTATGAGCAGGTAAAGACCGATCTTGCTACTCTTAACGCAGAAATAGAGATGGTAAAGGCCAATATTGAGCAGACCGAGTTGAGGGCTCCGTTTGACGGTGTCATTGGTTTGAGGGGTGTGAGTGTGGGTGCCTACGCATCGCCGTCGGTAATAGTGGCAAAACTTGCCAAGATCTCTCCAATCAAAGTTGAATTTGCAGTTCCTGAGAGATATGCCGATGACGTGAAGGTAGGATATAATGTAAAGTTCTCCTTGACCGGTGAGTTGGACCAGTTCAATGCAAAAGTTTATGCCAAGGAGTCAATGATTGATCCTACAACCCACACACTTACTGTAAGGGCTTTGTATGATAACCCCAAAGGTGCTGCACTGGCAGGACGCTATGCCTCTGTAAATCTTGAAAAGCAGAGGATTGAGAATGCCATAATTGTTCCTTCTGAGGCAATTGTGCCGGAGATGGGTGTGGACAAACTTTACCTCTACAAGAGTGGAAAGGCACAACCTGTATCTGTAGTTACAGGTATCAGGACCGATGGTGCAGTCCAGATTATAGATGGCTTGAAACAGGGTGATACAGTAATTGTTTCGGGTACCCTCCAGTTGCGTATGGGATTGCCTGTAGTGTTGGACAATATTGACTAGGGTGCCCTATGAACATTTCTGAATTAAGTATACGCAGACCGGTTCTCTCAACTGTGCTTACCCTCATAATCCTCCTTTTCGGATTTATCGGTTACAGTTATTTGGGAGTGAGGGAGTATCCATCTGTGGATAATCCCATTATCTCTGTGCAATGCTCATATCCGGGAGCAAATGCAGATGTTATTGAAAACCAGATTACAGAGCCTCTTGAACAGAATATCAACGGTATCCCCGGCATCCGTTCATTGTCAAGCGTGAGCCAGCAGGGTTCATGCCGGATTACAGTGGAGTTTGAACTCTCCGTTGATCTGGAGACAGCAGCCAATGACGTGAGGGATAAAGTGTCACGTGCGCAGAGATTTTTGCCGAGGGATTGTGACCCTCCGATCGTTTCCAAGGCTGATGCCGATGCCATGCCTATCCTTATGGTGGCCCTGCAGAGCGACAAGCGCTCATTGCTTGAGTTGAGCGAGATTGCCGACCTTACTGTAAAGGAGCAGTTGCAGACAATTTCTGATGTGAGCGGTGTGAGCATTTGGGGAGAAAAGAAATACTCAATGAGGCTGTGGCTCGATCCTGTGAAGATGTCTGGTTACGGAATTACTCCAATGGATATCAAGAATGCAGTGGACAGGGAGAATGTGGAGTTGCCGTCGGGAAGTATTGAGGGAAATACAACCGAACTTACAATCAGGACATTGGGCCTTATGCATACTGCACAGGAGTTCAATGATCTTGTCATCAAGGAACAGGATGGCAAAATTGTCAGGTT
Organism: Bacteroidales bacterium; assembly: GCA_015060245.1. Classification (GTDB taxonomy): domain Bacteria; phylum Bacteroidota; class Bacteroidia; order Bacteroidales; family UBA932; genus Egerieousia. Next base: position 11,821 of record SUYU01000026.1, read on the forward strand.
CAGCGATGTGGGCAGGGCAGAGTTGGGTCCTGCCGATATAAAGAGTTACATGAAGATGAACGGTATTCCTATGGTGGGTGTTGTTGTTGTTCCTCAGCCGGGTGCCAACCATATTGAGATTGCCGATGCCGTTTACGAGAGAATGGAGAGGATGAAGAAGGATCTTCCTGAAGATGTGACCTATTCCTACGGCTTTGACAATACCCGTTTCATCAGAGCCTCAATAGCAGAGGTGGAGGAGACCGTTTATGTGGCCTTCATTCTGGTTATAATAATCATCTTCCTCTTCTTGAGGGACTGGCGTGTTACACTTGTGCCATGTATTGTGATTCCTGTCTCCCTCATTGGAGCATTCTTCATAATGTATATTGCCGGTTTCTCAATAAATGTGCTCTCTATGCTGGCGGTAGTTCTGGCAGTAGGTCTGGTGGTTGATGATGCCATAGTAATGACCGAGAATATCTATGTGAGGATTGAGAAGGGGATGGAGCCCGTACAGGCAGGAATTGAGGGTGCAAAGGAGATATTCTTTGCTGTAATCTCAACCACTGTAACTCTGGTTGCCGTATTCTTCCCGATAGTCTTTATGGAGGGTATGACCGGAAGACTCTTCAGGGAGTTCAGTATAGTGGTGTCGGGATCTGTCATAATCTCCTCATTCACGGCTCTTACCTTTACACCGATGCTTGCAACAAAACTCCTTGTGAAGAGGGAGAAAAAGGGGTGGTTCTATGAGAAGACAGAACCTTTCTTTGTGGCATTGAACAACTGGTACTTCAGTTCACTGGAGAGGCTTATGGCGCGCAGATGGATCATGCTTCCTTTCGTTGCCGTCACTTTGGGAGTGATTGTCTATTTGTGGAATATAATTCCTGCAGAGACTGCTCCTCTTGAGGACCGTTCACAGATCAATGTGAGAACCAGCGGAGCCGAGGGTATTACCTATGAGTATATAAGGGATTATACAGAGGATATAAACAGGCTTGTAGACTCATTGGTGCCCGATGCAAAGGCAATTACGGCACGCGTGTCAAGCGGTAGCGGAAACTTGAGCATTATACTCAAGGATATAAAGGAGAGGGATTATACCCAGATGGAGGTGGCCGAAAGATTGTCGCAAGCCATCAGAAAGAAGACCAAGGCAAGGTCTTTTGTGCAGCAGTCATCTTCGTTTGGCGGCAGAAGAGGCGGTATGCCTGTCCAGTATGTTCTCCAGACTACCAGCATTGAGAAATTGCAGAAGGTTTTGCCGCAGTTCCTTGCAAAGGTTTATGAGAATCCGGTATTCCAGATGGCTGATGTTGACTTGAAATTCAGCAAACCGGAGGTGCGCATCAGCATTGACAGGGACAAGGCAAACACAATGGGCGTAAGTACACGTAACATTGCCCAGGTGCTCCAATATGGATTGAGCGGCCAGCGTATGGGTTATTTCTATATGAACGGAAAACAGTATGAGATTCTGGGAGAGATCAACCGTCAGCAACGCAATACGCCGGCAAACCTTAAATCGATTTACATCAGGACCGACAACGGAGATATGGTGCAGATGGATAACCTTGTAGAGTTGGCGGGTGGCATTGCCCCTCCTAAATTGTACAGGTACAACAGGTTTGTTTCGGCAACAGTCTCTGCAGGTCTGGCCAAGGGCAAGACAATAGGCCAGGGTCTTGACGAAATGGACAAGATTGCCAAAGAGGTGCTTGATGATTCATTCAGGACAGCATTGTCGGGAGAGTCAAAGGAGTACAGGGAGAGTTCTTCAAGCCTGATGTTTGCATTTATTCTGGCAATTGTGCTTATTTATCTGATTCTTGCTGCCCAGTTCGAGAGTTTCAAGGATCCTGTAATCATTATGCTTACTGTACCTTTGGCTGTGGCCGGAGCGCTTGCTTTCATGTATTTTGGAGGAGTGACCATGAATATCTTCAGCCAGATTGGTATAATCATGCTGATTGGACTTGTAGCCAAGAACGGTATTCTCATTGTGGAGTTTGCCAACCAGAAACAGGAGGCCGGAGTGGCAAAGATGCAGGCAATAAAGGAGGCTTCATTGCAGCGTCTGCGCCCTATCCTCATGACAAGTACCTCAACTATCCTTGGTCTGCTTCCTTTGGCATTTGCAGGCGGTGAGGGATGTAACCAGCGTATTGCCATGGGTGTTACCGTTGTTGGCGGAATGTTGGTTTCAACAATACTTACAATGTATGTTGTCCCTGCTATCTACAGTTATATAGCAACCGACAGAAGTTTGAAAAAATAAATTTGTGTGGAGATGAAAATCAATAGAATATTATTTGTTGCAGCGGCATGTGCCCTCTCCATTTTGGGTACGGGGGCTCTCTATGCGCAGACTGCCGTTGCGGATCAACAGGTGAATGAGGTTGTTTCAAACGGAGCACTCCGCAATGGCGGTATGTCAACTTTCCAGAGGATATATACGTTGCAGGAGTGCCTTGTTGAGGGTATAGAGAAAAACTATTCCCTTAAAATAGTGCGTAATGAGCAGAAGATTTCTGACAATAATGCAACTCTTGGAAATGCAGGATTCTGGCCATCCCTCGATCTTCAGGGAAGTTACCGGGGCAGTGCCCAGGATGCCGAGACAAAGTTGAGGGCAGACAAATCTGTAATTGAGGAGAACAATATCTTCAACACTACCATTGATGCCGGGCTTGATTTGAACTGGACAATCTTTGAAGGCTTCAATGTAATGGCCTCCTACAAGAGACTCAAGGAGTTGCAGGCACAGGGAGAATTGAAGACCCGTATGGCAATAGAGGATTTCATTGCCGGATTTACAGCAGAGTACTATAATTACATACAGCAGATCATACGCCTGAAGAATTTTGAGTATGCTGTTGCGCTCTCAAAGGAGCGTTTGAGGATTGTTGAGCAGAGATATATCATTGGAAACTTCTCGGGACTTGATTATCAGCAGGCAAAGGTCGATTTCAATTCCGACAGTTCAAACTTTGTAAAACAGCACGAGGCTCTGCAGAGTTCTGCCATTGCGCTGAACGAATTGTTGGCGGAGGAGATGCTAAATGCGCAGGTTCTTGTTCAGGATACGGTCATTGATGTGAACAAGGATCTTGATTTTGACCATCTTATGGAGTCAATGCTTGCCAACAATACAGAGTTGCTCTATGCAAAGAAGAATAGCCGGATAGCGGAACTTGACTACAAGCGTAATGTTTCTCAAAGTTATCCCTATTTGAGACTGAATGCCGGTTACGGATATACACTGAACAAGTACAACAAAGGCACAAATTACCACAGAGGTACCCTGGGCTTTGACTTTGGTGCCACATTGGGTATAAATATCTTTGACGGCAACAATGCAAGGATGCAGAGACGCAATGCCAGAATAAATATTGAGAATGTGGAACTTGAGCAGACCGATATAGAACAGTCTCTCAAGGCCCAGTTGTATACTATATGGCATGCCTACCAGAATAACCTGCAGATTCTTCAACTTGAGAAGGAGAATCTGGTCGCTGCAAAAGACAATCACGAAATTGCAATGGAGAGATACATGCTGGGAGATTTGTCGGGAATAGAGATGAGGGAGGCGCAGAAGAGTCTTCTTGATGCCGAGGAGCGTATACTTACTGCAAGATACAACACAAAATTGTGTGAAATATCACTATTGCAGATAAGCGGTGAGGTTTCTGCCTATCTGCAATAGCATTGTAAACAAGGATTACTGGAGCATCTCTTCAATCCTTATGAGACGGTTGTACTTTGCAATGCGCTCCGTGCGGCTCAGTGAGCCTGTCTTTATCTGGCCGCAGTTTGTTGCAACCGCTATATCAGCAATTGAGGTATCTTCCGTTTCGCCTGAACGGTGCGAGACAATGGCTCTGTAGCCATTTTTTCTGGCCAGGTCAATTGCGTCAAGAGTTTCGGTTATTGTGCCAATCTGGTTCATCTTTATGAGGACTGCATTGGCACAATTGCGTTCAATCCCCTTCCGTATATATTTCATGTTTGTTACAAAGAGATCATCACCTACAAGTTGGCATCTGTCACCAATACGTTCTGTAAGGAGTCTCCATCCTTCCCAGTCATTCTCGGCCATGCCATCCTCTATTGAGTCAATTGGGTATCTCTCTATAAGTGATTCCAGATAGTTCACTTGCTCTTCAGAAGTGAGTTTAAAACCCCTCTCTCCCTCAAAAATCGTGTAATCGTAGATTTTTCCAGACCGGTAGAACTCGGATGCTGCACAATCAAGTGCTATGGTCACATCTTTTGACGGGATATATCCTGCATTCTGGATTGCCTTCAAAATGAAGTTGAGAGCCTCCTCTGCACTTGCAAGCAACGGAGCAAAGCCTCCTTCGTCACCAACCGACGTATTGTATCCTGCCTTTTTGAGCACACCCTTGAGTGTATGGAAAATGTTTGCTCCCATCTCAACTGCCTCCTTTATTGTGGCTGCACCAACGGGCCTTATCATGAACTCCTGGAATGCAATGGGGGCATCTGAATGGGAGCCTCCATTGATGATGTTCATCATAGGCATCGGGAGCACATGGGCATTGGTTCCTCCCAAATATCTGAACAGCGGCATGCCAAAGTGTGATGCTGCAGCCCTTGCGGCGGCCAGAGATACACCCAGGATGGCATTGGCGCCAAGACGTGATTTGTCGGGAGTATTGTCGAGGCTTACCAGAATATCATCCAGTTCCCTCTGATTGCAGGCATTGAACCCAATAAGCCTTGGAGCGATAATTCTGTTTACATTGTTGACCGCTTTGGTCACTCCCTTGCCGCCATAACGGGTACTCTCCTCATCCCTCAATTCCAGTGCTTCATTAGAACCCTTTGATGCTCCCGACGGAACAGAGGCTCTGCCAAATCCTCCTGATTCAAGCGTGACGTCAACCTCTAC
>SUYU01000013.1 GCA_015060245.1 Bacteroidales bacterium
CATGCCAAGTCACTTTTGGGCATTGAAAATCCCAAGATGCAACTCAAACTGGCCAACCAGATAATTGAGCAGGATTTGTCGGTAAGGCAGATAGAGGCAAAAATACAGAAATTGAATGAGGGCAAGAAGGAGAAAAAGGAGAAGGAGGTAATTGAACTTCCCGACAACTATTTCAAAGTAATCGAGACTCTCGGAAAATATTTCAACAACAACATTTCAATCAAACGCAACCCTAAAGGGGAGGGCGAACTTACCATACGGTTCTCGTCTGACATTGAAATGGACAATTTCCTCAAAGCATTGGAAGAGAATAACATATAAAGGATACAAGCGTGCATTACAATAAACTCATACTTTTTTTGGTTGTTGCACTTCTATTGAATGCCGCAACGGATGCCTTTGCCCAGAACAGGAACATCACAACCGGGTCATTCTCCGCAGCAAATGTTCCGGGCGCCAGCAACGGCACCAATGCTGCTGACCAACAGAACCAGGAGGGTGTGCCTGCAGAGGAGCCGTCATTCACAGTCAAAGGCTATTTCAGAGGGCTTGCCCATAAAGATACGCTAAAGATAGTGCATATGTTCGGCGGTTCTGTAGTCCTTCCCGGCACTGCCCAGATCTACAACCGCCAATACTGGAAACTCCCTATATATTATGGGGCGATGGGCGGATTCGTAGGTGGAGCCATTGCCAGCAACGTGAGTTACCAGAGAAGCGGCAAGAAGAGCGACAAGAATCTGAGAACAGCAATGATAGCGGGCGCAGCACTCTCCTACTATGCCAGCATTCTTGACGGAGTGATCTCATACAAGAGCAGCCAGAATCCCCTTCCTGCCAGAGCCTCCCTCTACTCTGCACTGTTGCCGGGTCTCGGACAGGCCTACAACGGTGACTACTGGAAGATACCCATCTTCTATGGAGGTTTTGCGATATCGGGATACTGTTGGGTCTCCAACCAGCAGCAGTACAAACGTTACAAGAACATGTACATTGAGGCCTCCAGCCCCGACAGCGAATATACCGGTTCCCTCTCAAAGGAGAACATGATATGGTACAGGGACAAGTTCAGACGCTACCGCGACTACTCCATCATTGCCACAGCACTTGTATACGTGCTGAATATCATTGATGCAAATGTCTTTGCCCATTTCAATGATTTTGATGTTTCGGATGACATTACATTCAACGTTGAGCCCGCCATCATTGAACCGGCAACATCCGTTACAACATTCAACAACAACTACTACAGCCAAGCAATTGGCCTTCAAATGAATCTTAAATTTTAAACTTTAAACCACAGACCAATGTCCCTAAAGAACAGACTGACAGCAATACTCCTCATTTCATTAATGGCCCCTGCCATTGCCCAAGCCCAGTTTTTGAAGCCTAAAGAGAACAAGAAACTGCTCAAACAGCAGATCGAATTGCTTACCCGGCAGGTTGATTCACTCAAAGGCATAATTGAGGGAGGTGCAATAGAGTTGTCAGATACAACAGATTATCAAGACAATACTGTATCTTATGAAGAGTTTTCACTTATTGACAGTCTTATATTTCAGGATGCCACCCCCGGCTCCAATCCCGACAGCCTTTTGAGCATTTGGTACAACGAGCGCAACATTCCTATGGAGAGGTATATCATAGAGTCCGACAGCGTCGAGTTCTTCTCCAACATACCTGACTCCGTATATATTGAAAAAATAAAGAAGATGAATTCATTCATCCCAATTCCGTACAATCATATCGTAAGGAACCAGATTATTGCCTATACCGAGAAGATGCCTACATTTTCAAAGAAGGTGTTGGCATTGAGTGAATACTATCTTCCAATCTTTGAAGAGATATTCGACTATTACGGCCTTCCAAAAGAACTCAAGGCCATGGCAATCATAGAATCCGGACTTAACCCAGTAGCGGTGTCAAGAGCAAGGGCAAAAGGAATGTGGCAATTCATGTACAGGACTGCACTGCAATACAACCTGAACATCAACTCATACGTGGATGAGCGTCTTGACCCTATTCAGGCAACACATGCCGCTGCAAAATATCTCCGTGACGCATATACAATTTTTGGAGACTGGGCATTGGCCATCTCATCATACAACTGCGGATCGGGCAACGTGAACAAGGCCATCAGGAGGGCTGGCGGTTCCAAAGAGTTCTGGGACATCTACCCATATCTTCCAAGGGAGACACGCGGTTATGTACCCGCATTTGTTGGAGCCCTCTATCTTTTGAGTTACCACAATGAGTATCCGTACCTTACACCGGAAGCCCCTGTAAAGATGCCTGCCCATGTAGATACTTTTGCAATCAGAAAGAACCTTCACTTTGAGCAGATTGCCCACAACATAGGCATTTCTGTAGAGAACCTCAGACTCCTCAACCCACAATATGTACACGACATTATTCCCGGCAACGAGAAGGAGTATATCCTGAGACTTCCATACAACTATACAGCACCATTCATTGACAAGCAGGACTCCATCTACACTTACAAGGACAGTGTCTATTTCAACCCTATAGTATACAACAAGATCAAGCAGGCGCAAGCCGAGAGCCAGAGCACCAAGATATACCATAAAGTGAGATCTGGCGAGACTTTGGGTGGTATAGCAGGCAAATACAGGGTAAGCCTCAAGAATCTGCTCAGATGGAACGGACTTACTCAAAGGAGCATCATCAGGCCCGGACAGAGACTTGTCATCTACAGGAACGGTGCAGGCCCATCAGTATCCTCATCGGGTTCAAAAGCAACCACAACCAAGAGCGGTGGCTATGAATACTATACTATCAGGAAGGGCGATACTTTGTCGGGAATATCATACAAATGCGGAGTAAGCCTCAATACACTTTTAAAACTTAATGGATTGACCAAGAATTCAAAGATATACCCCGGCAAAAAACTGAAAGTAAGAAAACTTTAGAAACTCACTTTCATTGCCAGTTTCAATTCTGATTGGGATCCGCTGTTATCGGAGAAATAACAGCGGGTCCCATTTTTTACATAGAGATCCATCGACCTGCATATACGGCACTCCACCAGCAGATAGAGCGACATGCCCCTGCCATACAGCAGTCTGTTGCTGTAGGTGTACGGGAGGTCCTTTTCATAAATGTACAATCTGCCCTTCCAGTCCATACAATCAAAATAGCAGGCGCCGGAAGAGATTGCCAACACCTCCCGGAAGAGTTTCACTCTCCAGTCTGTCCCAAACTCATACCCTGTCTTGCCGGCATTGACCACTGCCGCATGAAGGGTACCTCCTGCATTTTCCGACAACTTGTATGAGAACTTTGATTTGATTTGGAACTTATTCAGTGCATTATGGCTGTAGTATGCATGTGTGAGGCTCACATATCCGTTGCACCTCTCCATATCAACCACACCTTTGAGAGAGTTCTTTACCATGGAGGAGGGCCCATCTATGTTGTACCTTACCCAGGGATAATGCACGTACTCCCCAAAGTATGTCAGGGCAAGCCACTTGAATGGAGTATACCTCACGTTAACAACTGCTCCTCTCTGGTTTGAGACAGTTGAGAGAGTACTGTAGGCAGAGGCATGCGGTGCAATATAACTCTTTGAATATGCCCGGGCCATAATGCCACACTCGACCCTGCCGCCAATCGGGAAGTGCGCACCGGCCAGAAAGGCCCCGCTTCCACCAAAATCAATTGCCATTTCTCCAAACAGCCTTACATTGCCCCATACGGCATAATAATCAAAAGATGTGTTACCCCATAAGCCATCATACATCTGGTATCTGTTGTACTCCTTTATGCTCCTGCCGTTGGATTTGTCATACCCATACACTACAGAGGAGACTCCGATTTTCAAATTTCTGAACATATACGAGAGATTCAATCCGCCTACCGTCTCCCTCATGCTCTTCCTGTACTCTGCCGAAGTGATTGTATTGTGTTTGCCGTCATCAACTATTGAGGTGTAGCAATTGCCTTCAATACGGGCATCAAGCCTGCTGCAGGAGAACATTGCATTCAAATCCAGTTTGCCGAAAGACAACGAGGCAGCAGCACCTCTGAAGAATCCGCTCTCCGCAGTTGATGTAAAGGGAAGGAATGCGCTCCCCTTTTTACATAATGCAGAAGGCGTTCCTATACTGTTCAATGAGAATGAGTTCCACAATATGAGCCCCTGTCCGAACCTGGCATTGTAATCACCTGCAATGACTCTCTTTACCTTTCCCATATTGCCCAGACTCACATGGAATGAAAAAAAGTCAACCGGGGGGCCACCCTTGGGAAAAAGCCGCTCGCCAATATCATTCTCAAGTGTAAAACCTGTCTCAACCTTATCCCCAAATCCTGTTCTGAACTTGATCTGCATATAGTATGGTGTGCCCAAGTAACGCGAATCCGGACTCTTCAAAAACTCATCTTGCGTTATTGGTGCAAACATTGGATCGGGGTGCAGATTTCGCATGCTCTTCACATAGAGCCTGGAGTCACACACTTCAAGAAACTCCTTTACAGAACTGAACTCCGGCACAAGGGTACCAATACCTCCACGCTCACCAAATGTTATGAACGGAAGTATGACCTCCACTGCATTTTCATCAAATCCGTGAATCAGTCCCAACTCGGCCGCACTCAATATTTTGCCACTCCTTTCCCTGTAATTGAGAATACTCTCTATCTGAAATCCCGACAATACCAGAAGAGTCTCCAGTTCTCCTGCCGACGCATAATTTATTGGAAGAGGATTCCGCAGCAATCCCTCAAAATGCTCCATGGCCATGCCCATGGCATGCTCCCCTAGACCTACACCATCCTCTGTTGCCGATTCAGTAAGGGCCTCCTCTATAAAAAAGGCAATACGTGCCAAAGCCCTTTTGCCGGCGCTATCTCCATTTTCTACCAGACCTCCATAATCCTCAATAGAACTTTCTGTTTTGCATTTACCGGCAGGCGGGTTCTCTCTTTTAAACGGATTGGAGGTTTCACATTCCGTTCCGGAGGTATTACCGCTTCCGCACACATATTCCACTGTCGGCATACATTCATGTTCACACCCCGCTGCACTTGCCCCACCTGCCGGCACTTCAATAAAATTACCTCTCCCTGCAGTAACATCAAGCACATCATGCTCTGCCCAAGCGCATGAAACTCCGGGCAGCGGAAGCGCCAGATACATGCCTAAAACAAAGAGTCCCTTCATAACCGCATTTTTTGTGCAATTATAAAGGGACTATTTTCAATAACCCTGCAAAAGGGTAAATTTACGCACGGACAAAAGACAAAAAGTGTCTGTAAGCCGTTTTAAACGTTTAATTGGTCTTGTATTCGTATTTGATTTGAGCAAGTTCCTTGTTTGCCTTTGCTATTTTTGAGGCAAGATCGGCCTTGAATTCCTGGAACCTTGCAAACAGTTCGGGATCCGCTACAGAAAGCATCTGCACTGCAAGTATGGCTGCATTTTTGGCTCCGTCAAGAGCAACAGTTGCAACAGGAATTCCGCTTGGCATCTGAAGGATAGAGAGGACTGAATCCCATCCGTCCATTGAGTTGCTCGACTTTATAGGCACTCCAATTACGGGAAGAGGAGTTGATGCCGCTATCACTCCCGGCAAATGGGCAGCACCGCCCGCTCCGGCAATTATCACCTTGACTCCCCTTTTATGTGCATTGATGGCAAAATCTGCAACCAATTCGGGTACACGGTGAGCAGAAAGGGCATTGATTTCAAACGGTATATGCATTTCATTCAAAAATTGGGCAGCCTGCTCCATTACCTTCATATCGGAGGTGCTTCCCATAATTATACTTACAAGAGGTGTCATATCTGTACATTTTAAATTGTGATAAACAAAATTAATACATATTTTTGCAGTGCCAAATTAAAATCCCTCAATTTGGTCTATTTGTAAAGCAAGCAATATGGAAAGAATAAAAGTACACGACAAATATTTCAGGCTGTACATGCCTTTCGAGAAAATCGAAGAGTCTGTACAGAGAGTCGCAGACCAGTTGAATTCCGACATGAAAGATGTTGATACTCCTATATTCTTGAGTGTGCTCAACGGTTCGTTCATGTTTACAGCATCTCTGATGCAGAAAATCAGATTCCAGTGCGACATTGTTTTCATAAAACTTGCTTCATACCAAGGCACAGAGTCAACAGGCTGTGTCAAGCAGATAATGGGACTTACCAGGAGCGTTGAGGGAAAAACTGTTGTAATAGTGGAGGATATAGTGGATACCGGTGGAACTATTGAGGAACTGCACAAGATTCTTACAAATGCAGGCGCCGCAGATGTAAAGGTGTGTACCCTTATGTACAAACCGGGCTCCTACTCAAAAAATATTCCCATTGACTACATAGCCAACTCCATTCCAAATGATTTCATTGTGGGATATGGACTTGACTATGACCAATTGGGCAGACAATACAAAGATATTTACGTCATAGACGAACATTGATTTGATAATGAGATACTACATTTTATTTGGCCCTCCAGGGGCAGGGAAAGGTACTCAGGCAAAACTTATGGTGGAGAAATATAATCTTCACCATGTTTCTACCGGAGACCTGTTGAGGCAAGAGATTGCAAAAGAGAGTGAATTGGGCAAAATTGCCAAGGCTTTGATAGACAATGGAAACTTTGTTGACGATGCCATTGTTGAGCAGATGATTGAGAATGAGATTGAGAACAACCCTCACGTAAAGGGTTTCATCTTTGACGGTTTCCCGAGAACTGTTGCACAAGCAGAGGTTCTTGAGAAAATGCTCCAAAAAAGATCGCAAGAGGTTACCAAGGTTCTTTCAATAATAATAAGTGACAAACTTGTATTTGAGCGTATCCAGCACAGGGCCAACATTGAGGGCCGCAAGGATGACGCCAATGCAGAGACCATCCAGAACAGGATAAACACATACCATAAAAAGACAGAGCCGCTTATAGAGTTCTATAAGAATCTGGGCAAATACAACGAGATTTGCGGAGAGGGTACCATAGAGGATATTTTTGAGAAAATATCTTCATTGATGTAATGATATTGCCGTCGGCCGGTAAGAAGATATACAGCAACTTGCTGAGGCCTGAGATAAAGGAGATTTATCTGAAAATGCAGAATTAAAAAGAAAGATATATGGGAAATTCAAATTTTGTGGATTACGTAAAACTCTTCCTTGCTTCCGGCGACGGCGGTAACGGCTCTACGCATATGCGTAGGGAGAAATATATACCTAAAGGTGGCCCCGACGGAGGCGACGGCGGACGCGGAGGCCATATCATCCTCAGAGGCAATCCGCAATATTGGACCCTCATACATCTCAAGTACCGCAAACACATAAAGGCAGAACCGGGAGAGAGCGGAAGCGGGGCATTGTGCAAAGGTGCAAACGGAAAGGACATCTACCTTGAGGTTCCACTCGGCACAGTTGCCAAGGATGCCGAAACCGGCGAAGTGCTCTTTGAAATAACCGAGCCAGGTGAGGAGAAGATTATTGTAAAGGGTGGCCGTGGAGGTCTTGGCAATGCAAACTTCAAGAGTGCAACCAACCAGACGCCACGCTTTGCCCAACCCGGAGAAGAGCATGTTGAGGGATGGTTTATCCTTGAACTCAAGATACTCGCAGATGTAGGACTTGTAGGTTTCCCCAATGCGGGAAAATCGACATTGCTCTCCACAGTATCTGCAGCCAAACCTAAAATTGCCGACTATGCATTTACCACCCTTGAGCCAAGCATAGGAATTGTCAACTATTACGATGACAAATCATTTGTAATGGCTGACATTCCAGGTATCATTGAGGGTGCAGCAGAAGGCAAAGGTCTTGGTCACAGATTCTTGAGGCACATTGAAAGAAACTCCATACTTCTGTTCCTTGTTCCGGCAGACAGCAAGGAGATAAAGGATGAATACAGGATCCTGCTCAAGGAACTCAAGAAGTTCAACCCCGAACTTCTGAACAAGCAGCGCATACTGGCAATCTCCAAATCAGACATGCTTGATGATGAACTCAAGAAGGAGATACGCCGTCACTTGCCAAGAAAGATTCCGCATATATTCATCTCCTCTGTTGCAAATGAGGGTATAAAGGAGTTGAAGGATCTGATATGGAAAATACTCAACGAAGAGAATTTTTAAGCCCAAGGAGGAGACCTGATGCTTGATGCTATAGTTGAATTTGACAAGGGGCTCATGCTCTCAATCAACGGATGCACAAATGCACTCCTTGATTTTCTCATGCCTTTGATATCACACAAGTATACCGGTATTCCAATCTACGCCGGTATACTTGCTCTTATTATATACCAATGGAGAAAGAGTCCAAAGACCATCATTATAATGGTGGCTGCTGTACTTCTTACATTTGCACTTTGCGACTCCCTCTCTGTAGCCCTCTTCAAACAGACTGTCCAGCGTCTGCGTCCTGCCTGGGATCCCGAGATAGGCCACCTTGTAAGAATGCTTGAGTACAAGGGCGGACAGTTCGGTTTTGTCTCGAGCCATGCCTCCAACCTGTTTGGGCTTGCAACCGTCACATCACTTATTGTAAAGAAGAGGTGGTATACCATATTTATATACTTGTGGGCAGCAGCCGTAGGATACAGCAGGGTATATGTAGGAAAACACTTTCCCCTGGATGTAATATGCGGTGCCCTCTTTGGCATGCTCGTAGGATACCTTGTATTCAAACTGCTGGTGCAACTCTTCAGGAAAATGAAACTTACCCCCTGGGGCAAAGATTTGTGCGCAAACGGCAACATAAAGGAATAACTTTGGGCAAAAGAGGAGAACAGCATGCTCTACATCACTGATACGAACACAGACCCCTACTGGAACCTGGCGGCAGAAGAGTACCTTCTCAAGAATTTCACATGCCCTATCTTCAGGCTTTGGCGTAACAGCAACTCAATAATAATAGGACACTATCAGAATGCCCTGGCAGAGATCGATTATGAGTACGTCAAGAGGAATAATATAAAAGTTGTCAGGAGGCTGACAGGAGGAGGTGCAGTATTTCATGATTTGGGCAACCTCAACTTCACATTCATTGAGCAGAAAAGGGGTATGGAGGAGAGCAGTGCAATGTTCAGACGCTTTACTGCCCCAATTCTGGAAGCCCTTAATTCATTGGGAGTTAAGGCCGTCATTGAGGGACGCAATGACTTGCTGATTGATGGCAAGAAATTCTCCGGAAACGCAATATGCATCTACAAGGAGCGCATACTCCAACATGGCACACTGCTTTTTGATGCCGATATGGGCAATTTGGGACAGGCGCTCAAAAGCCGTCCTGAAAAATTCATTGGAAAGGCAGTACAATCAACCAGAAGCCGCGTAACAAACATCAGCAGCCACCTGCCGCAAGCCATGACCCTTGATATGTTCCAGGAGTATTTGGGCAACTATATCTGCAGCAAATATAATTCCCCTGCTCCCAACGGGACCGGCACCAAAACCGGATATTTTGCCAATATTGAGGCCTGCAAAAGTGATGCTGCCAAGGGAACTGCAGAGACATCACCCTACGCAAATATGAACAACGTTGAGCAGAGGCCAGAAGCAATAGTGAAATACACCTACACAAAAGAGGACCTTGCAGCAATAGAGGAACTCCGCAACACCAAATATGCCACCGACAACTGGAACTTCGGACACTCCCCCGCATACAGCATCAACAACATCAAAAAATTTTCCGGGGGGCTTGTTGAGTTTTCCATTACAACAAACGGAGGCATCATCACAGCAATGGAGATTCACGGGGATTACTTCTTTACACGTCCTACAGAGGAGTTCATTGAGGCCCTTTCCGGAACTGCACACACTATGGAGGCCATTTCAGAACGCCTCGCACAATTACCTGTAAATGAATACTTCAATGGCATAACATCAGATGAAATCCTGCAACTTTTCTTCTGACAACCATTTTCAAAATCTCGTCTTCCATCTTTTGTGACTCCAGAGCCAGTTTACCTTGTTCTCCATAATATCGTTTTGAAGAAGTTCCGCAAACCTCTTTGTAAGTTCACCGTCGGGACACATGGCAGGGAACTCTTCAATCAATTCAAATGCGATTTGATACTTTCCACGACTTGTTCTTGACATGGACATGTAAACAAGCGGAATATTCAGTTTTTTACTCAAATATTCTGCGCCTCTGAAAAAAGCACTCTTCTGATTTAGAAAATCTACAGTTACATAATTTCCTTTAGGAGACTGGTCAGCAATTATAAAGTAATTGGCTTTCTCGCCATTATTTCTTTGGCTTACAAATTCAAATAACGCTTCCTTCACCTCAACAATGTCCCCAACAGAAGCTGATTTTTTGAATGCCGAATATCTTATTTTTTTCAGCAATTTATTGACAAACCTATTTTTAGCCTTCTTATATGTAAAATATAGTTTACGGTCTGTAAATTTATTATTCCGGTCACTCTTTCCATTACCTGCTATTGCACCTATCAGTTCCCAATTGCCAGTATGTCCCATAACAAAAAGCATCTTGTCATACTTTTGTGACAATGCATCGGGCAACTCAGGATTGGACATGGTCACATGCTCACATAATTTTTTCTGCGAAACAAAAACGACCCATATTGATTCAACAGCCAGATCAAAGATATGTCTGTAATATTCTCTTCTCAAATGCACCAACTCCTTGTAGTCGGCGTTTGGAAAACTCCTTGCCATATTAATGTGTATGACATCACGCCTATAACCGGCCCAATCTGCCAATAACGCACATAAATCAGATATCAAATACCTTATTTTCATAGAAACGCCCCATATACGATTGAAAACATGGGTAAAATTGTATAATTATCTGCTTATGAGTGTTTCCTGTTTGTCCGATAAAATATTCTAATGCATTTCCATGCTACATTTAGGACACAAGAAAGGAGAAAAAAACCGGCACAGGAAAATTCCTGCGCCGGCCAACCCAAAATTTATGGAAAAATTCCCCATACAAGGAGAAGTCTTGTCATATTCTATTTGCCTGCCTTTTTTTCTTTAATTTTAACAATCTGCTCTTTTAAAACATCTACGCAATCAACAATGGCATCCTCAAAAGTTGATGCATTCTTTTGGATAAACAAATCCTTGCCCGGCATTGCAATCCTGATTTTTACATCTTTGTTTGCATTATCAGGTAAGAGTGATAGAGTTACTTCTGCCTTGATGATTTCATCGTAAAATTTATCAAGTTTACCCACCTTCTTGTCTACAAACTCCAACAATTTAACATCAGCGTCAAATTTTACCGATTGAACTCTAATATCCATATTACCTCCTTTTTTTTGCCCGTGGATGGGCGGTTATGTATATTTTTTTCAACTGTTCAAATGAGTTGTGCGTGTAAACCTGCGTTGCTGCCAACGAAGAGTGACCCAACACCTCCTTAATACTGTTCAGCCCCGCCCCGTCATTGAGAAGATGCGTTGCCAACGAATGTCTGAGGATGTGAGGGGATTTTTTACCGCCAAACTCCTTGAAAGTCATCAATTCCTTTTTGACCACATTGTTGACAAACGAAAGGTAGAGAGGTCTGCCTCTGTCTGTCAAGAAAAATGAGTCATCAGTACAATCTTTGAAAGAACTCTTTCTTGTTTGTAAATATAATAAAATTTTATCATATAAACAATCTATTACCGGAATTTCTCTCTCTTTGGCCCCTTTTCCTGTAATTTTGAATAATTTTCTTGACAAATCAAGATTCTGGAGTTTCAATCCTGCCACTTCGGCACGTCTCATTCCTGTTGAGTAGAGCAGCAGGAGCATTGTCCTGTCTCTTACCGACGGGTAGTCATCCCCCACAGGCGAGTTCAGATATGCATCAAGATCATCTTTTGTGTAGAATTGCGGCAGACGGTGCTTCTCCTTTGGTCTGTAGACCCCAGCAACGGGATTGCTCTGCAACAGGCCCCTTTTCAAAAGATATCTGCAATAACTTCCAATGCCGCTCAACAGAAGATTTACACTCCTGGAACTCATTCCCTCCTTAAGGTTACTGGCCACAAATCCCCTTATTCTTGGTGTTGTGAGCATATTCAGTTGCTGCTGCACGTCTGCCCCATCCTCGGGTGCATGATCATCAGTTGAGGAACCGGCTTGAGAATCAGTCGGGGATTTCTCAAGGGAGAGGGCATAGGCAAAGAAGCGCTCCACAGCATCGCTGTACAGCAGAACGGTCCTTTCGGAATATCTTCTGTGGACTCTCAAATACTCAATATACTCATCAATGAATGCTATCATGGTTCCATGAAATATATACAAAAGTGCCCTTCTATGAGTTCTGCTTCAAAGTTACAACAAATGGGCTGATTTCAAAATACCCCATTTTAGGTATTGCCAAGAAGGATTTTTAGATGTTAATTTGCATATTCAAATTGGAGTATCATGCATTTGTCAGAACTTAAGACCGGTGAGTCCGGCATTATTATAAAGGTATTGGGCCATGGAGGATTCCGCAGAAGAATTCTGGAAATGGGTTTTGTGAAGGGGCAGAAGGTAACGTCTCTCCTCAATGCTCCTCTCAAGGATCCCATCAAATACAAGATAATGGATTATGAGGTATCGTTGCGCAGAAGCGAAGCGGCAATGATTGAGATTATCCCCTATACTCAGGATAATCTTATGGCCAACGGCACACGGCCAAGCGGCCAGATAGTGAGCAGCAGTGTTGAAGAGATGGTCTCCAACAAATTCAATGAGATAAATGTAGCGCTGGTGGGCAATCCCAACAGCGGCAAGACGTCGCTCTTCAATGCGCTGTCGGGAAGCCACGAGCATGTGGGCAACTACAGCGGTGTAACGGTTGATGCCAAATTGGGACACTTCAAATATAAAGGATACAAATTCAACATTACCGACCTGCCCGGCACCTATGCCCTCACTGCATACTCTCCGGAAGAGATTTATGTAAGAAGATATCTGCTTGACAATACCCCGGACATAATACTCAACTCCGTTGTCGCTTCAAACCTTGAAAGGAATCTTTACCTTACAAGCGAACTCATTGACATAAACCAGAAGACAGTTGTTGCCCTGAATATGTATGATGAACTTGAGAAGAGCGGTGCACAACTTGACTATATGAGCCTTGCCAAACTTGTGGGTATTCCAATGGTTCCGGTAGTGGCCCGCGAAAAGAAGGGGCTTGACAACCTGCTTGACACCATAATTGCTGTCTATGAAAACACATCTGCCGGCAAAATGGCCACTGGGGCCAAAACTGCAGCAGAAAAGGGTGGCGAACCCGATGTTGCCGAGATCATAAGGCATATACATATAAAATACTCCCCGGTAATTGAAAAGGAGATTGCCACAATATCAAAGGAGATTAAGTCCAATGATGAAATATTTCCCAAGGCCTTTCCACACAGATACTGGTCTGTGAAACTGCTTGAAGGAGACCGGGAGGTTGAATCGATACTCAGGAAATCACCTGAATACAGCAAATGGATCTCAATGCGTGAGGCCGCTGTCGAGCGGATAAAGAGGCAACTTGGCGAAGATGTGGAGACTGCCATAAGTGACGAAAAGTATGGTTTCATTTCAGGTGCCTTGCGCGAGACTTTCACACCCGGCAACAAGGAGCAGAACAAGAATACAACAATCATTGACACCATTGTTACCCACAAGGTATTCAGTTTTCCAATCTTTCTTCTCCTGCTTTGGATTATGTTCAATGCCACATTCACCTTTGGGGCATACCCCCAGGAGTGGATTGAGTCGCTTGTTGGAATCTTTGGTGAATTTGTAAGCGGCCTTCTTCCCGACGGCGCCCTCAAGGACCTTATTGTAAATGGTATCATTGCCGGCGTGGGCAGCGTTATAGTCTTTCTGCCCAACATCCTCATCCTCTATCTTTTCATATCACTTATGGAGGACTCCGGATATATGGCACGAGCCGCATTCATAATGGACAAACTCATGCATAAGATGGGGTTGCACGGCAAATCGTTCATTCCCATGATTATGGGCTTCGGATGCAACGTTCCGGCCATAATGAGCACACGTACAATTGAGAGCAAGTCGAGCCGCTTCATTACAATACTCATAAACCCATTCATATCGTGCAGCGCACGATTGCCCGTATACATTCTCCTTGCTGGAATCTTTTTTCCAGAGAACTCCGGTACAGTACTTATGCTGCTCTACCTCCTTGGAATTGCAGTTGCCATCATAACAGCAAAACTGCTCCGCAAATTCCTCTTCAAGGAGGATGAGACCCCGTTTGTGATGGAGTTGCCGCCATACCGCGTACCTACCCTTCATGCCACTCTTGTACATCTTTGGGAAAAGTGCGCCCAATACCTCAAAAAAATAGGAAGCGTCATATTGTTTGCCTCAATAATAATATGGTTCCTTGGCTACTATCCTCGTCCCGACAGCCAATCGGCATCTGGCGGCAGAAACAGCAACGGCTCATACCTTGAACAGGTTGGAAAATTCTGCGAACCTGCCCTCAAACCATTGGGACTTAACTGGAAAGCGGGTGTTGCGCTGGTATCTGGAGCAGCGGCAAAGGAGATTATAGTAAGCACCCTTGGTGTGCTCTACTCTGATGAGCAGACACAACAGGATGCCATGCAACTTAAGATGGAGGCAGAAAAATCTTTGGAAGAGATGCCCCAACTCCAGGAAAAAGTTGCAGAAAAGATTGAAGCAAAAATGGAAGAGGAGGATATACTGCTCAAATACCAGATTCTAAGATCGGGTGACTACACCGCAGCAAGCGCACTTGCATTTATGGTATTTGCACTGCTCTACTTCCCATGTATAGCCACTTTGGCAACTATATCAAACGAAACAGGCAGTTGGAAATGGGCACTCTTCTCATTTTTGTACAGTTGCTCAATCGCTTGGGTACTCTCATTTGTTATATATAACATAGCAAACCTGTTCTGATGCAAGAGACAATAGTTTACCTGCTGGTAGCCGTAGCGGCAATAGCACTGGTTCTGAAGATACGCAGAAACATAAAAAACAGAGGCACCTGTCAAGGGTGCCCCAATGCCGGGAATTGTCACAACTGCAAACCCGAATAGAGGGTCTGCCTGTTGGTATGTCCTACAATATTTGCAGCATCTTCTCCACATAACCCATTGTGGCCAGACTGTCCATCTCCCACTTGAGGGCATCACGTGTAAGGCCGAAAGCCTCCTTATTCTCCTTGCTTACAGGCTCTACCGAGGGGCTTTCAAGTTTTAGGGGATCCACCGGTGTCCCGTTTTTCCATACTCTGAAATCAAGATGCGGGCCTGTTGATGCGCCGGTGCTGCCAACATAACCTATAACCTGGCCCTGCTTTACCCGGTCACCCTTCTTGAGTCCCTTGGCATATCGGCTCAAATGGAGATATGCTGTTGTATATACGGAGTTATGCCTGATCTTTACGGTGTTTCCACCGCCTCCTCCCCACCCCTTGGAGATTACAACACCGTCACCGATTGACATGACCGGCGTGCCTGTCGGTGCCGCATAATCCACACCCGTATGAGGCCTGTATCCGCCATATACCGGATGTTTGCGTCTATATGTAAATTTTGAACTTATACGCTTGAAACTCAACGGCGCCTTGAGAAAGGCCTTACGCAGGCTCTCACCCTCTTCATTCCAATAGATATTGCCCTTATCGCCATCCTGGAACCTCACCGAGGTAAAGCACTTGCCATTGTGTGTAAACTCGCTGTACCACACATCACCTATGTCTATAAACTCCCCGTTATATGAGAGTTCTTCATAAACCACTTTGAATGAATCGCCCCTCTGCAGTGAGAAAAAGTCAATTGTCCAGGCATATATATCAGACAACTTAAGAGCCAGCAGAGGCGATGCCCCGGCATCAGAGACATCATTCCACAATGATGAGTTCACTGTAACCTCGGCAAATCTCTTTACCCTCTCAATCTGCTTCTCCACTACCCTTACAAAGAGAGAGTCTCCAAGCCCGAATACCACATGAGAAAGGGCATCCCTTTCATAAACAAAATATAGCGGCGCCTCTCCTCCATTTTGCCGTACCGACAGTGTATCGCCGGCTTCACTCCGGTAATAGAATTCATAGCCGTTGCCTACCTTTATCATCCTTATGTCAAACACCTCTTTTGAGGCCTCCAGCACACCCTGCAAAGTGTTGTTAGAAACACCCCTCTCCAACATCAGTTCACCAAAGAAATCGCCGCTCTTTATTTTACCCTTTTCAACCCTCATGCCGTCTGAAGGGAGTCCATAGCAGTCCACCTGGGAAGATGCAGGGGCCTCTTCATTGTCGGGAACTACATTTTCATCTGATTTACAGGAGAATAATAACTGTATGAAGAGTATTGAAAGGAGGAAAAAATTTACGGTCTGAACTCTATTTTTCATTTTGAAAAGCCAATGTTTTAAGGTTTACAACGCCAAAGTTAGAATTATAATTTTGATTGTTGATAACTTGGTGTAAAAAAATGGAAAAAAATGTAAGTTTTTGTAAAAAGATTTTATAATTTTGCATCACCCCATATACTACTATCAAAAGGTTAAGAAATGGCTAAATTCATTGGCGAATATTGCGTGAAGAAAGATGATAAGGGCAGGATCATTTTCCCTGCTCCTTTCAAGGCCGTTTTTGCACCTGAAGAGAGCCTTGTTCTTGTAATCAAAAAGAATCTCTATGAAAACTGCCTCGACATGTACACATATCAGGAGTGGGAAAGGGAATCTGAAGGAATCAAGGCAAGACTCAACTTCTTCAACAAAGAGCACGCTCTGTTCTGGAGAGAATACATGAGAGACAGGGCTGTTGTGGAACCGGACGGCAAACTTGGCCGCATTTCCATTCCAAAGAAACTTTTGGAAGCAATTGGAGCAGACAAGGAGATTGTTCTGGCAGGTAATGACCACAAAATAGAGATTTGGGCGAAAGAGTGTTATGATGCACGCCAGATTTCGCAGGAGGATTTTGTGGCACTTGCACAGAAACTCCTCGGTTAACAATTGTTTCACAAAGTTTTACAACAGCCTGCAATGAGTGAGTATCACGTACCAGTACTTTTGGATGAAAGCGTATCCGCCCTTGAGATAAAGAGCGGAGGCATCTATGTCGACGCCACATTTGGAGGCGGAGGACACAGCCGCGAGATTTTGAACCGCCTTGGGCCCGACGGCAGGCTCATTTCATTTGACCGCGACACCGATGCAATAAAGAATGCACCCGATGACAAGAGGCTCATACTGGTCCACAACAACTTCAGATTTGTAGAGAACTTTGTAAGATACAACGGATATGACGGCGTAGACGGCATCCTTGCCGACCTTGGTGTATCATCTCACCAGTTCGACAGCGGCGAGCGCGGCTTCTCTTTCAGATTTGACGCCCCGCTTGACATGAGAATGAACCGCAAGGCGCAGAAAAATGCAGCGGATGTTGTAAACAACTATACACAGGAAGATCTTACCAGAATTTTCAAACTCTACGGAGAGATTGACAAGCCATGGAGAGCGGCAGAGTTCATCTGCAAGGCAAGGGCCACTTCTCCAATAGAGACAACCGGCCAGTTGAGCAAGGCTGTGGAGAAGATGTACAACCAGCAGACAGAGCACAAGTTCCTTGCAAAACTCTATCAGGCATTGAGAATTGAGGTGAATATGGAGATGCAGGCTCTTGAAGATTTCTTGAGCGGCGCACTCTCAATCCTCAAACCGGGCGGCAGATTATCTGTGATTACCTACCACTCGCTCGAAGACAGAATGGTAAAGAACTTCATGAAGAGCGGCAACACAGAGGGAGAGGTAAAGAAGGATTTTTACGGCAAGATTGAGAGCCCTTTTGAGATAATTACCCGCAAGCCTGTTGTTCCTACAGAGGAGGAGATCAGCAGCAACACGCGCAGCAGAAGCGCTAAATTGAGGGTCGCTGCGAAAATATAGGCTGTCGGGAAGCAAAAAGGAAAGGAAAAGACAGGAAGAGGAAAAGAGGAAAAGAAGAAGAAAAGAGGAAAAGAAGAAGAAAAAGGAAAAGGACAAGAAAAAGAAAACGCAAGAGAGAAAGCAAGAGAAAACGCAAGAGAGAAAGCAAGAGAAAAAGAGAAGAGAGAAAGAGAAGAAAAAGTTCAGGTAAAAAAATAAGAAAGGGAAAAGAGGAAGGGAGAAGAAGAAAAGCAAAAAGAGAAACAGGGCAAAATGAGCAGGAATAAAGAAAATAGAGAAGAGAGTTTCAACTTCATGTCGGATGTATTTGGAGGCCAATTCTTGTCAAAGATGAGAATGACCAGCCAATGGCTCTTTATTCTTTACATTTTTGTACTCATAATCATCTACATAAGCATAAATCTGGGAGTTGCAAAAACACAACTTACACAGCGCAGGAACCAGAGGGAGATCAAGAATCTGAAGGCAGACTATACCAGCAAGACTGCAAGGCTCCAGTATCAGAGCAAGCAGGGTGAGGTAGAGATTCGTCTCAAGGCGGCCGGTTCAAAAGTTGAGAAGCCTCTGCATCCGGCAAGACTGGTACAGGTGCCCAAATAAACAAAAAGAGCAAGAGAGAGAGTCATGGACGGAATTTTTACAAGAATTGCCAATGTATTCAGGATATTCATAGTTATCACATTCTGTGTGATAGCCAAGATTATCTATGTGCAGTTCATAAGTCCTTCAGAAATAAGTGCCGATGACATTGCCCACAGGACCGAGACAATTGAGGCGAACAGGGGCGACATTCTCTCCTGCGACGGAAGACCGTTGGCCACATCCATTCCTTACTACCAGGTGAGGATGGACTGCACTGTCTCCAATCAGGACACTTTCAGCAAGTACATTGATGTACTTGCAAAGGAACTTGCCAATTTCTACAAGAACAAGAGTGCCGCAGCATATAGCAAGGAACTGAAAAAGGCACGCAAGGATGGCAAGAGATATGTGAAGATAGGCAACAGGCTTGTTGACTACTCCGAACTTGAGCAGATCAAGAAGTTCCCTATACTTAAATTGGGAGCCAACAGAGGAGGTCTCATCACCGAGCAGAAATACAGGAGAAACAATCCTTACGGACGTTTGGCATACAGAACAATAGGATTCATCAACACCGAAGGTGTAGGTGTGGGCATCGAGGGAAGTTGCGACTACTACCTTAAAGGAACTCCGGGCCATCAGGTTGTACAGAGAATGCTTGGAGGAGAGTGGATTCCGGTAAATGGAGAAGAGAGCGTAATGCCTCAGGACGGTTATGACATCCAGACCACCATTGACATTGAGATTCAAGAGGTTGCCGAGAAGGCACTCAAAGAGCAGTTGATGAAGTCCGACAACAACATTGAGGGCGCCACAGCGCTTGTAATGGAGGTTGAAACCGGCGCCATAAGGGCAATTGCCAATATGAAGAAAGATGGCAAAGGAGGATTTGACGAGAGTTACAACTATGCCATTGGAGAGGCTACAGAGCCTGGTTCGGTTTTCAAACTTGTAACACTGGTTTCGCTTCTTGAAGATGGTTACGTAACACTTGACACCCCAGTTGATGCAGGTGCTGGAAAATGGACCGTAGGCGGACATACATACTCCGACACCCACCCCATTGGACTTGTAACCGTAGAAAAGGCATTTGAACAATCATCGAATGTTGCATTTGCCAAACTTGCCTACGAGCACTACGGCAACAACCAGCAGGCCTACGCTGACAGGGTACAAAGCATGAAGATTGGAGAGCGTTTCAACCTCGACATCCAGGGAGAGGCACGTGCAACAATCTACACGCCGTCAGATGAGGCAATGTGGTCAAAGACATCGCTCACATCAATGGCAATAGGTTATGCTGCACTTGTAACTCCACTCCATACACTCACATTCTACAATGCCATTGCAAATGACGGCAAGATGATGAAGCCCTACTTCATTGAGAACTACCAGAGCAACGGAGAGATTGTGAAGGAGTTCGAGCCTCAGGAGATCAGCGGTGCCATCTGTTCAAAAAAGACTGCAGAGAGTGCGCAGAGGGCTTTGAGAAGCGTGGTTGAGAAGGGAACCGGAAGGATATATGTCAATTCAAAGGATTTTCCCATATCAGGCAAGACAGGTACATCCCGTATAGCATTTGGAGGCAAAGAGGGATACGAGAGAAACGGATACAGAAGATACCAGGCCTCATTCTGCGGCTTCTACCCTTCAGACAATCCAAAATACTCTACCATTGTGGTAATATACTCAGGACCTACCAGGGGCAACTTTTACGGAGCAACCCAAGCGGGCCCTATCTTCAAGAAGATTGCCGAGTACATATACACAACCTCTCCAGACTGGGAAAGGACCCTTGACGGAAAAGAGAAGGCAACAGGAGTTCCTCAGATATCAATTGGAAAGACAGAGATGCAGCAGACCATCCTTGCAGAACTTGACATAAACGGCAAGAGCCAACTTGAGAAGTTTGCCCCACAGGGCTGGATGGAGATAAGAAGGGACTCAACAAAGATATTTCCCCGCAAGTACTCTGTAATTACAGACTCGCTTGTAAATGTAGTGAATATGGGTGTCAAGGATGCAGTATATATATTGGAGAACCAAGGATTCAAGGTAAACTTCAAGGGGCGGGGACGCGTGATTGCCCAAACACCTGCAGCGGGTAGCAAAGTGGCCGCAAATTCAGTTATTAACCTGGAACTGTCAAACAATGGAACTAATTGATTTATTGAAAGATGTAAAAACAGTTGAAAACTGTTGCAATCTGCACATGGAGATTGCCGCCATCTGTACCGATTCAAGGGAGTGTACGGAAGATGCCATGTTCATTGCTGTAAAGGGTGCTGAAAACGACGGACACAAATATATTGGAGCAGCCATAGAGAAGGGGGCAAAGGCCATAGTCTGTACAGAGATTCCTGCACCATATAAGGAGTCTGACGAACCGGCAGGAAAGGGTATCGCCTTCATTAAGGTTGAGGATGACCGCAAGGCAGCAGCCATCATTGCGAGGAACTTTTACAACGACCCGAGCAGGAATATCAGACTTGTTGGAGTTACAGGCACAAATGGAAAGACATCAATTGCAACACTGCTTTACAGACTCTTCACCAAATTGGGCTACTGCTGCGGACTGCTCTCGACAATAGCCAACTACGTTGGAGAAAAAAGATATGAGGCCCAAAATACAACTCCAGGACCGGTTGAACTGAACAGGCTCCTCTCCCAAATGGTTGATGCAGGCTGCGAATTCTGCTTCATGGAGGTGAGTTCGCACGCTTTGGACCAACAGCGAACAGAGGGACTGACCTTTACCGGGGCGGTATTTACAAATCTTACTCATGACCATCTTGACTACCACAAGACATTTGCAAACTACCTTAAATGCAAAAAGTCACTCTTTGACTCTCTTGCACCTGAGGCATTTGCACTTGTGAATACAGATGACAGGAACGGGGATGTAATGGTACAGAACTGCAAGGCTAAAATAAACAGTTATGCCTGCAGAAACGTAGCCACATTCAAAACCAGGATCATTGAGAAGACAATAGAGGGAATGTTACTTGAAATCAACGGCAAAGAGGTATGGTGCAGGTTCATTGGCCAGCACAATGCATACAATCTTACAGCAGTATATGGGGTCGCTGTACTATTGGGGGCAAAAGAGGATGAAACTATCCTTGCAATGAGCCAACTTACCTCTGTAGCCGGAAGATTGGAGTACTTCAAGGGAGCCAACGACGTAATCGCAGCCGTAGACTATGCCCACACTCCAGACGCCCTTGAGAATGTCCTCAAAACTCTCAAGGAACTTGAACCGGCAGGCGGAATATGCTGCGTGTTCGGATGCGGAGGAAACCGCGACAAGACCAAACGCCCCGAAATGGGCGCAATTGCTGGAAAATATGCCCAGAGAATAATTGTAACCTCCGACAATCCACGTTTTGAGGATCCTCTTGAGATCATCAGCGATATAAAGGAGGGAATGGACATTAAGGCGCGTGCAAAAACGCTCTTCATCGTACAACGCGACGAGGCAATCCGTACCGCCATACTTACAGCACAACCTGGATCAATAATTCTTGTTGCCGGCAAAGGGCACGAGGATTACCAGATAATTAACGGAGTAAAACACCATTTTGACGACAAGGAGATCATTCAGGAGACCTTTGCCCAACAGATGGCCTAATATATAATTCTAGAAGGAAATGATTTATCATCTATTTGAATATCTGGAACAGAGCGGAATTGATTTTCCGGGTTTGGGACTTATGAAA
This sequence comes from Bacteroidales bacterium, assembly GCA_015060245.1. Taxonomy (GTDB): domain Bacteria; phylum Bacteroidota; class Bacteroidia; order Bacteroidales; family UBA932; genus Egerieousia. The sequence goes on from SUYU01000013.1 coordinate 22,194, forward strand.
TATATCTCATTCAGGGCATTGCTTTCAACCATGACAGCACTGCTTGCCGGTTTGTATCTTGGTCCCAAGATTATACGCAAATTGCAGAAGAGACTTATTGGCGAGGAGATCAGGGATCTTGGCCTTGAGGGCCAGATGCAGAAGAAGGGCACACCTACCATGGGCGGAATAATCATTCTGCTCTCAATTCTCATTCCTGCGCTTCTCTTTGGAAATCTTACAAACGTATATATCCAGTTGCTCATAGTCACAACTGTATGGCTTGGTTTCATAGGATTTCTTGACGACAGCATAAAGGTATTCAAGAAGAACAAAGATGGCCTCAAGGGCAAGTACAAGATTATAGGCCAGGTCTCTTTGGGTATTGTGGTGGGCCTTGTCCTATGCTTCAGCGACCAGGCTGTAGTGAGGGAAAAATCTACTCCGAACGCTGTTCAGGCGCATCCCGAAATAATTCAGGGGGGCACAGTACACTCATCTGTAGTATACTTTGAGGATGTAAAGAGCACACAGACAAACATACCTTTCATAAAGGACAACGAGTTTGACTACGCATGGCTATCGCCACTTAAGGGCAGGGCAGATGAAATTGCAGGATGGGTAATCTATATCCTTGTAATCATTTTCATCATAACAGCCGTATCCAACGGTACAAACCTTACAGACGGCATGGACGGCCTTGCAACCGGCACATCGGCAATTATAGGTACCACAATAGGCATCCTTGCATATCTGTCGGGAAACTCAATGTATGCCTCATACCTCAACACAATGTACATCCCGTACAGCGGTGAGGTTGTGATTTACATGGCAGCCTTTGTGGGAGCCCTTATAGGTTTCCTATGGTACAACACATTCCCTGCGCAGGTCTTCATGGGAGATACAGGCAGCCTTGCTTTGGGAGGCATCATTGCGGTTGCAGCAATCATCATCAGAAAAGAACTTCTCATTCCTATACTTTGCGGAATCTTCTTTGTTGAGAGCCTTTCTGTAATCATACAGAGATTATATTTCAAACATACAAAGAAGAGATATGGGGAGGGACAGAGGATCTTCAAGATGGCACCTCTGCACCACCACTTCCAGAAAGAGGGAATTCCGGCACTCATACAGAGGCCCCATAAAGCCTTGCCGGAAGCAAAGATTGTAGTGAGATTCTGGATTATTACAATCCTTTTGTGTGCATTAGCAGTAATAACACTTAAAATAAGATAGTTATGAAAAGAGTAGTTGTATTGGGCGGTGGAGAGAGCGGAGCAGGTGCTGCCGTACTTGCCAAAGTTAAAGGCTTTGACGTTTTCTTGAGCGACAACGGCAAGATCAAGGATGAGATGAAGGAACTTTTGTGCAAATATGAAATTCCTTTTGAAGAGGGAGGTCATACCGATGAACTCATTCTGAATGCCGATGAAGTTATAAAGAGTCCCGGAATACCCGAGACCGCACCGCTTGTTGTGGCAATAAGGGAGAGAGGCATTGGCGTTATCTCCGAGATTGAGTTTGCCGGAAGATATGACTCTGCAAAGAAGATTTGCATTACCGGAAGCAACGGCAAGACCACAACAACCTCACTCATCTACTTCATGCTCAAGAATGCAGGCCTGAATGTGGGCCTTGCCGGAAATATAGGGCAGAGTTACGCTTATCAGGTAGCAACCGAGAAGTATGACTACTACGTATTGGAACTCAGCAGTTTCCAGTTGGACGGGATGTATGATTTCAAGGCCGATATTGCCATACTCATGAACATTACCCCCGACCATCTCGACCGCTACGACTTCAATATGCAGAACTACATAAACTCAAAGTTCAGAATTACACGCAACATGAACGAAGAGGATTGCTTTGTATTCTGCGCAGATGACCCTGTTACTGTAACCGAACTTGAGAAGATTGTCCTTAAGGCGCAGATGCTGCCGTTCAGCCAGGAGAAGGAGGTTGGGAATGGAGCATGTGTAAAGGATGACAAGATGTGCGTCACCTACAACAAGGATGAGTATGTGATGTACTTGAGGGAACTTGCGCTTGAGGGCAAACACAACGTCTACAATTCAATGGCCGCCGCCATAACAGCAAAGGCTATAAATATAAGCAACGAACTCATCCGCGAGAGTTTGATGAGTTTCAAGGGAGTGGAGCACAGAATGGAGAAGGTGCTGAAGATCAAGGATGTGCTCTATATAAATGATTCAAAGGCAACCAATGTCAATTCATCATGGTATGCACTTGAGAGCATGAAGACCCCTGTGGTATGGATTGCAGGCGGCAAAGACAAGGGGAACGATTACGGGCCGCTTTATGAACTTGTCAAGGAGAAGGTCCATACACTTATCTGCATGGGTGTACACAATGAGAAGTTGCATGAGTGCTTTGCCGACAAGGTTGACGTGATGGTTGATGCCCTTTCTGCCAAAGAGGCGGTTGAACTTGCATACAGATATGCCAAACCAGGAGATACAGTATTGTTGTCGCCTGCATGCGCAAGTTTTGACCTTTTCAAGAGTTATGAAGACAGAGGCCGTCAGTTCAAGGCAGCCGTAAGGGAGTTATAAACATTTACAAGAGTAGCAATGGCCAAGTTTAACCTGAATAGTGAAGAGCCCATAATAAACCGCCTGCATGGTGACAAGGTGATCTGGATAATAATTTTCATATTGTCCCTGATCTCCATTGCCCTTATCTACTCTGCAAGCAGTTCATTGGCATTCAAGGAGAATGTAACTAATTTCTCCTATCTGATGAACCAGTGCAAATTTGTGCTGCTTGGGCTTGTCACCGTTTTCATATGTTACAGGATACCGTTGGGATTATACCGGTTTGCAACATATTTGATATTTGGAATAAGCCTGTTGCTGCTTATGCTTACCCTGGTACCGGGAATAGGCAAGGAGATTAATGGGGCAAGAAGATGGATAGTCATAGGCCCGTTGCAGTTCCAGCCGGCAGAACTTGTAAAGATAACACTCATTCTCTATCTTGCAAGAGCCCTGGAGATGTGGGAGTTGAAGAACTTCAAGGATTTCTTCATAAAGATCCTGACCCCTATTGGAGTCGTTTGCGTGCTGATACTTGTGGGTAGTGTTTCAACCTCGCTGATTGTGGGTGCGCTCAGTTTTCTTATCCTCTGGATGGCCGGAGTAAAACTTTCGTACCTGCTAAAATCAATAGGTCTTGCAGCGTGCTTCTTCATATTCCTTATCCTGCTCAACTCGGGTGTCAAACTGATTGACAAGGATATTGACCTGTTTCCGCGTTTCAGCACAGCAGTGAGCCGTCTTGAGAAGTTCTTTGTGAAGGAGGAGATTGACCAGACCCTTACAGCAGAGGAGATACAGAAGAAAAAGGATGAGACATTCCAGGCCGATATGGCAAGGATAGCCATTTCATCGGTCGGAGTCTTGGGCAAGGGCCCGGGCAAGAGTACACAACGTTATGTTCTCCCCCATCCTTACTCAGATTTCATATATACAATCATCATTGAGGAGTATGGATTGTTGGGAGGTGTATTTGTACTTATGCTTTACCTTTGGTTCCTCTACCGGTGCGTAATAATGGTAAAGCACTGTACCAAAAAGTTCACTGCAATTACGGTGGGTGGCCTTGGACTTATGATTTCAATCCAGGCAGGACTTCACATCCTGGTAAATGTGGGTATCCTCCCTGTTACAGGCCATACATTGCCGCTTGTGAGTCTCGGTGGCACATCGTTGCTCATATTCAGTTGCGCCTTTGGAATAGTTCTGTCTGTCAGCAGGACAATTGACATTGACAGCACAAAGAAAGCCGAGCAGAAGAGACTCGAAAAAGAGGCAGCCGAGAAGATGATTGCAGAACAGAGTGCTGCAGAAAAGGAGAGCACCGCTCTGCTTGAAGAGGGCAAGCAGATGCGTCCGTCAAACCAGGAAGAGGAGTTGCACGATATAATTGACGAGCACACCGGAGAGTTCAAATAGAGAGTGTTAAACATTTACAGATATAGTTGATAATGGAAAAGTTGAATGTAATTATAAGCGGAGGAGGTACAGGAGGTCATATATTTCCTGCCATTTCAATTGCCAACGGTATAAAGGAGATCAATCCAAAGGCAAATATCCTGTTTGTGGGAGCAACCGGAAGAATGGAGATGGAGAAGGTTCCTGCTGCCGGCTATGAAATAATAGGAATTCCTGCACAGGGACTCAGAAGGCCGTTGTACCACCCTTACAACATAAAGGTGGCATTTGACTATTTCCGTTGCAAGATTAAGGCCAGGAAAATCATTAAAGATTTCAAGCCCAATATTGTTGTTGGAGTAGGCGGATATGCCAGCGCCCCTATCGTTGGAGTTGCGGCAAAAAGCAAGATACCTACACTGCTTCAGGAGCAGAATTCGTTTGCCGGCATAGTGAACAGGACCAACGGCAAACATGCTGACAAAATCTGCGTTGCCTACGACGGAATGGAGCGCTTCTTCCCTAAAGAGAAGATAATGATTACCGGCAACCCCATAAGAAAAGATATTGTAAAGAGCACACCGCAAATGAGGGAAGAGGCCTACAGGTTCTACAACCTTGACCCCAAAAAGAAGACAATTTTTGTTGTGGGCGGAAGTCTTGGATGCAGGACACTCAACGACTGCATGAAGGATGAGATAAGCAAAGGCAAACTCTTTGCATCTGATGTGGAGGGAAGTTGTCAGGTAATATGGCAGTGTGGTAAGATATACAAGGATGAAGTTGACGCATTTATGGAGAACCACAAAGGGGTAAATGTGTTCCACACCCATTTTATCCAGAGGATGGATCTTGCATATGCCGCTGCAGATATAGTAATAAGCAGGGCGGGCGCAGGAACCATATCTGAACTTTGTGTTGCCGGCAAGTGTACAATATTTGTTCCGTCGCCAAATGTGTCGGAAGACCACCAGACCCACAATGCAATGGCTCTTGTACACAAGTATGCAGCCATGATGGTAAGGGATGACGCAGCGGGGAAGGAACTCTTTCCATGTGTGGACAAACTTCTGAAGAACCCTGCAAAGATTCAGGAGATGGAGAGGAATATCCTTGCTCTTGGCAAGAAAGATGCGGCTGCGGTAATTGCAAGGGAGTGCATCATATTGTCGGGAATAAAGAAATGACAGAGGTATGAAGAATGTATATTTCATAGGTATTGGCGGTATTGGCATGAGCGCTGTAGCAAGGTTCTACAACCATGCCGGATACAATGTGAGCGGTTATGACAAGACCCCCTCAAAACTTACAGCAAAACTTGAGGAGGAGGGCATTGCCATACATTATACCGACGACGCTTCATATATCCCTGCAGATGTGGAGCAGACGCTTGTAATATACACTCCCGCCATTCCTGCAGATATGGGAGAACTTGTTTATGCCCGACAAAAAGGGTACAGGCTCGTAAAGCGTTCAAGGGCTTTGGGCGAGATTGCCTCAACACAGTGCTGCCTTGCCATTGCAGGAACACATGGCAAAACTACCACAAGCACTATGCTTGCACACATATACACCCATGCAGGAGTGGGTTGCAACGCATTTTTGGGTGGTATCTCAAAGAACTACCATACCAACCTGCTTTTGAGCAGAAACCCTGTTATTGTAGCGGAGGCCGATGAGTTTGACAGGTCGTTTCTCCAACTCTATCCGGAGATTGCTGCCATAACATCAACAGATGCCGACCATCTTGACATATACGGCAACCTTGAAACCATTCAAGGCGCATTTGCAGAGTTTGCCGGCCAGATCAAAGAGAACGGATACCTTGTTGCAAAGAGGGGAATATCGCTTGATACAAGCGGAGTTAAGGCAAAAATATTTACCTACTCATTCAAGGAGCAGGCAGACTTCTGTCCGGAGAATGTAGAGATACTTGAAGGTGGTCATTTCAAATTTGATTTGCGCTATCCAAAACATACCATATATGGAAATGGAGCGGAAAGGGAGGCCGGAAAGATTGAAAACTGCATTATGGGTGTACCGGGCTGGGTAAATGCCGAAAATGCCATTGCAGCCTCGGCTGTTGCCCTTCTGGGAGGAATTGAACCGGAGAAGATACGTCAGGCACTTGCTGCCTTCGAAGGTGCCGAAAGAAGGCTTGACATTCATGTGAACGGTGCAAAGGCGGCCTACATTGATGATTACGCCCACCATCCGAAGGAACTTGCCTCTGCAATAGGTTCAATAAGGAACATGTTTCCGGGCAGAAGGATATGCGGCATATTCCAACCGCATCTGTACACCAGGACCAGGGATTTTGCGCCAGAATTCGCAGAGAGCCTGAGCATGCTTGACGAGTTGCTCCTTCTGGACATATACCCTGCTAGGGAACTACCGATTGAAGGTGTTGACTCCTCAATCATCTTTGAAAAGGTAACAATAGAGAAAAAGCAACAGATTGCCAAAGAGGATCTGTTGGAAAAACTTGAGAATATGGATATTGATATTCTGGTAACTTTTGGTGCCGGAGATATCGACAGACTTATTCCTGCAATAACAGAACTTGTAAAAGGGAGAAACAGATAATATGTTCAAGAAGATTCTCATATATTTGGGCTGGAGCCTCCTTGCACTTATGGCAGGTGCATACTTCTTCTATGCAGAGATGCTTACAAGGCAGAACCGCAGCAGCGAGGTGTGCAAAGGCATAAAGGTGACCCTCCTTGACAGCGCAGAAAACAAGTTCGTTGCCAAGTCTGAAGTAATTGACATCATAGAGGAGTTTACCGGAACCGTGATTGGCAAACGCAGGGATGAAATAAACCTTGCAAACATAGAGAAACTGCTTGAAAAGAGGAGCGCCATCAAGGCTTCACAGGTAAGTTTGGGCATCGACGGCATAATGAAGGTAGACATTACCCAACGCCGCCCGCTGCTGAGGATTGAGACAGCAAACGGAGGATTCTACATTGACGAAACCGCCTATATCTTTCCGCTTGTTGACGCATTTACCTCATACGTGCCTATAGTGTCGGGCAATATTCCCCTCAACATTGAGAAGGAGCACAGAGGAGAGATTCTTGACGACCCCGAAGGTTGGACAGACAAGATAATGGAACTTGGAATATTCCTCACCGAAAACCCGTTCTGGGATGCCATGGTGGAGCACATATACATAAGTTCCAACGGAGATGTCCTGCTCTCCCCAAAAGTGGGAAATTTTGAGATAAACATTGGAGACCTCAACAACCTCGACTCCAAATTCAGCAGACTGCTGGCCTTTTACAAGAACATTGCACCGCATGAGGGGTGGGAAAAGTACAAGGCAGTGAACCTCAAATATAAAAACCAGATAATTTGCACATTGAACAAAAACAAGAAAAAATAGATATATACAGCCATGAGACACCTGATTGCAGCCATTGACTTGGGAACTACAAAGGTAGTTTGCCTTGTTGGAGAGAAGACTCCAAACGGAATAAAAATTATAGGTTACAGCCAAGCACCTTCAAAGGGAGTACTGAGGGGTGAGGTAATTAATATCCAGCACGTACTTGATTCTATGGAACCCGTTGTAAAGGAGGTTGAGAATGCTATAGGATACCGCATAAATGAGGTATTTGTAGGTATTGCCGGACAACATATCCGTTGCACATCAATGGCACATCAGGCTACACGCAAAGAGCCGGAGGAACTCATTACCCAGGAGGAGATTGATACCATAACCCAAAACATGTACGGCACATTTGTACAGAATGGCGAGAAGGTTCTCCACGTAATCCCACAATCATACAACATTGATGATTATATGGGCATTACAGAGCCTGTAGGAATGATTGGCCAACAGATCAATGCAAACTTCAAACTCTTCATCGGCAAAAACAACTCTGCACAGTTCAGCAACAACGTGATCAACCGTGCCGGCCTCAAATTGCGTGAACTTGTCCTTGAGCCACTTGCCTCTGCCAAAGCGGTACTTACAGAGGAGGAGTGCGAGGTTGGTGTTGCAATGCTTGACATTGGAGGCGGCACATCAGACCTTCTCATCATCCAGGACGGCATCATAAGGCACGCTGCAGTAATTCCTTTTGGCGGCAACTCAATAACAGAAGATATACGTATGGGCTGTGGCGTCTCTTCAAAACATGCCGAGCAACTGAAGATTCAGCACGGATACTGCATAAGTGCAAATGCTCCCAAAAAGAGCATAGTAATACCCGGCATTGGCGGCAGAGAGGGCAGGGAGATCTCATTCGGGGTACTTGCAGGCATAATTGAGGCAAGAATGGCTGAGATCTTTGAGGCTGTAGATTATGAAATCGAGAGATCCGGATTCAAGAACCAGTTGCAGGCAGGTATTGTAATCACAGGCGGCACATCAAGAATGTTGAGCATCTGCGAACTCGCAAGCCTTGTTACAGGCCTTGAATCAAGAGTGGCATACCCCGATGAAAACATCTCATCAGAATCATTGAGCGATGTATTTGCACCGGCAGCCTCAACAGCCGTAGGTCTGATACTTACAGGATTTGAGAAGATGGCACGCGAAAAGACCATCTACAACACTGCCACTCCAATAAATTATGAGATATTCGGTGACCAGGAGGATAAGAAAGAGGAAGAGGTTACCGTTGAAGAGAGTGCAACTGCTGAAACTGTCAAGGCCCAGGAGGCTCCTGCAAAGGCAAAGGTATCATTCTGGAACAAGTTGAAAGGCTCTTTCAGTACAGACAAGATGTTTAACCAAGATAATGAGGCATAGTTATGGAGATTCCGTTCAATGACATATTCATCCCCGAGAACCTGGGGACAAGCAAATCCATCATCAAGGTAATTGGTGTTGGCGGTGGCGGCTGCAATGCAGTGAGCGAGATGCACAGGCAGAAAATCCAGGATGTGGAGTTTCTCATAACCAATACCGACCGGCAGTCTCTTGAGACCAGTTCGGTTCCCGACAAAATCCGTCTTGGCAACAAGGGTCTTGGCGCAGGCTGCAACCCCGAAGAGGGACGCCGTGCTGCCGCAGAGAGCCTTGAAAAGATAAAGAAAGCCCTTTCTGACGCAACAGAGATGGTATTCATTACAGCAGGAATGGGTGGCGGTACAGGAACAGGTGCTGCTCCGGTAATTGCCCAAATAGCCAAAGAGATGGGCAAACTTACCATTGGAGTTGTAACAATTCCTTTCCGTGATGAGGGAAAATCATTCATGAAAAGGGCAATCCTCGGTATAAAGGAACTCCAGAAATATGTAGACAGCCTTCTGATTATCGACAACCAGAAGATATATGAGATATTTGGCGAACTTACCCTCCGCGAGGGTCTTCATAAGGCCGACGAAGTATTGAGCACAGCAGTGAAGGGTATAGCGGAAATCATTACCCGTACAGGTTTCATGAACGTTGACTTTGCAGATGTGAAAATGGTAATGCAGAACAGCGGAATGGCCATAATGGGTACCGGAACCGCTTCCGGCCCCGACAGAGCCGCAAAAGCCGTTGAAATGGCCTTTGAATCGCCCCTGTTGAACGATTGCGACTTGAGTACAGCCAAAGGAGTGCTTGTAAATATAACCACAACCATAGACACTGATCCTGACTGTATCAAAATGTCTGAGATGAAACAGATTATGGAGTATGTGAACAACTACACCGGCAATGCCGATGCCTTCAAACGTGGTGTTGTTTATGATCCGGAGATGGGCGACAAGATAAGCGTTACCATTGTTGCAACAGGCTTCCATGTGAACAACCTTCCCCAAATAGATTTTGAAGAGCAGATTGACCCCGACAGAATCATGCTTGGAGACAGCGGCCTTTACGGTTCGGGATATGTACCTGAAAAGACTTCAAAAATTGAGATAGACGGCATTCAGCAGCAATACTCATACGGCACAACACAAGAGCCCCAGGATGCCGGCCAGGAGAGCAAAGAGGAGCAGGTTGTACAAGTTCCGCAACAGACATATACAAAATGTGTGGGCAAACCGGCACTTATTCTTGAGCCTGGAGACGACATAGTAAAACTTGAGACAGTGCCTGCATACCTCCGCCGCAACCGCAATCTTCAGGAGCAGATTGCAGTGCAGACCCAACCCCAGCAGCAGGCCGGGTCAATGAAGGTGGAGACAATTGACGGCCAGCACCATTTGAGCAATAACAGTTATCTGCACCAGACACAGGACTGATGGAGCAGAAGAGCAACAGATTATATAACGCAAACAGATAAAACCATTATATTATGACAGAGAGAAAAAGACGCGTAAGATTTGCGCCAAGTCCAACAGGACCTCTTCACATGGGTGGAGTAAGGACAGCCCTATACAATTACCTCTACGCAAAACAGGCCGGAGGAGATTTTATCTTGAGAATTGAGGATACAGACTCCCAGCGCTTTGTTCCGGGAGCGGAGAAATATATAATTGAATCATTGAAATGGTGCGGAATCTATCCCGACGAGGGAGTTGATGCAGAGGGCAATGTAATTGAAACACCTTCTGAGAGGCATCCGCATGCACCATACCGCCAGTCACAGCGAAAACCTATCTACAGGGCATATGCAGAGCAACTTATTGAGAACGGATATGCCTACTACGCATTTGACTCGGCTGAGGAACTTGATGCTAAACGCAAGGAGGCAGAGGCGAACAAGAGCACATTTACCTACAACTACATTACCCGAATGGAGTTGAAGAACTCGCTTACTTTGCCTGCAGAGGAGGTTGAGAACTTGCTCAAGACCACAAACAACTGGACAGTACGTTTCAAGAACCCTGAAAACAGGGTTGTAGAGATGGATGACCTTATCCGCGGCCACATTGAGATAAACACAAATACACTTGATGACAAAGTGTTGTGGAAAGCGGCAGACCAGTTGCCTACCTATCACCTTGCCAATATTGTAGATGACCATCTTATGGAGATTACAGAGGTTATACGCGGCGAAGAGTGGCTGCCTTCTCTCCCACTCCACTACCTTCTTTATGAAGCATTCGGATGGCAGGAGTCGCAGCCCCGTTTTGCCCACCTTTCTCTTCTTCTCAAACCCGACGGAAAGGGCAAATTGAGCAAACGCGACGGTGACCGCCTCGGATTCCCTGTATTCCCGCTAAAATGGGTCAATGCCGAGGGTGAGGTATCGCGCGGATACAGAGAAGACGGCTACTATCCGGAAGCCTTTGTAAACATGCTTGCACTACTTGGCTGGAACCCGGGCACAGAGCAGGAACTCTTCACTTTGGATGAACTTATAGAGGTATTCTCACTTGAAAGGGTAATCAAATCGGGAGCCCGTTTCAACCCGGATAAAGCAAAATGGTTCAATCAGGAGTATTTGAGAAAACAGACCAACAGCCAGTTGGCAGAGCAGTTCTCCACTATTCTTGAGGAAAAAGGCATAACAGTAGAGAGCAATGAAAAAGGAATAAGGGCCGATTTTGAGGGTAAAAACTTCTCTTTTGGCTATGTGGAGTCACTCTGTGGCCTGATTAAAGAGAGAGCCCACTTTGTGGCTGACTTCTGGGACATCTGCAGTTATTTCTTCATTGCACCTGCAAGTTACGCAGAAAAAGATGTCAAGAAGTTCTGGAATGCAGAGACCAAAGCCATTATTGAAAAGATGTACTCGCACATTGAGGCAATGGATCCTCAAATGCAGGTACCTCAGATTGAAGAGTACCTTACAGGTTATGTAAAGGAGAATGAATGGAAGATGGGAGCAGTCATGAATACATTGCGTCTCTTCTTTGTAGGCGAGGCAAAAGGCCTCGGCATTGCCGACATAGTTTACCTGATTGGCCAGAAAGAGACTCTCGGCCGTATCTCTGCAGCAATAGAGGCTCTTCCTGTAGAATAACCGGGCAAGAGCACCGGCAACGGAAAAGGCATCTCCATAAATTGCGTGATACTGACCCAAAAGTCATCTATATAAATAGCGAATCCCTGTTAGAGTGTGTTCTAACAGGGATTTGCTGTTTGATAAAGAATCTTCCAAGTAATCCTCATGATTGTTTTGAAAAGATCTTATGGGTTACCCGCTACTATTTTAGCGTTGCAACCACCAGCACCGGATTGCTCTCCTCTGTGAGAGTGGCGGCTATCTCTTTCATTTTTGGAGAATTGCTCTTTGTGGCATATTCAATGAATTTGTCAGCAGCAATAATCTGATACATCTTGTTGCCTATACAATGTTGTGGATCAAATGGAGCACCGCCATCAATATCATTAACGAAACCATGAGCCTTGAATTCATAATTATAAGGCATCGTATATAACTCATTACTGACCTTATCCAGAATCATAACTCCTTTTTTAAATTCAGAATCAGATCCTCTGCTATATATGCCCGACAATGAATATTTATTGCCCAATAAAGAAATACTAATAAAACTTGCGCACTCTTTTACACTATTGAAGTTTACATCAAACCTCAACCTGTCGCCACCATCCTTCGTAATGACATCCCTTTTATACTTTCCAAAATCAAATATATAATTGGACAATTCCTTAAAATCAGTACTGAAGAGAGTAAGCCTGTCACCCATACCATTAAACACCCTCAAAGCACCATTAAATGAATACACCAAATCCGGGCAGACGATATCCATATCTCCTAAAAATGCCCCCTTCATACAATAAGAACCCTCCTCTGACAATTCGTATGAAAAAACAACTTTTGACATAGTATCAACAACAAATACCTTCTGCAAATACTTAAGTTTATCCACCATTATTGCCGCTGTAAATGCATAGTTGCCTTTCTCCAAATATGCTCCATACCTTATTGTTGAGCCACCTTGAATATTAGGTCTAATTACCCTAACATTGCTGTTTTCTACATAACATGAAAGAATCTTGAAATCATCAAAAAGACAAAAATCACTATTCAAGTCATGCTCTACCGAAAGTCCCTGAATCGAAAGATACTCCTTTGGCCCACGACCTTTCCTATCAACAGTTCGTACATATTTACCTGAAGTGTCAAACACCAGTACGCTCTCCTCTTGAGTCTGTACATAATAATACTTTCCGTCAAAATCAAATCTTGGCACATATCCCATGACAGATTCCGGAGTAGTTTCCAAAGGTATATATTCTATTTCCTTGGCATACCTGCCCAATTTTACCTCTTTACAATTCTTTACCGCATTCTCAACAGAAAAATGCTTATTATCCACTCTGACACTACCCTCGGCAGTACCAGAACAGCAAATAAGAACAACAGACAACAATAAAAATACATTTCTCATAACAATACACTTTTCTACAGCAGGGAATATTTCTACCACCTATTTTAGCGTTGCAACCACAAGCACCGGATTGCTCTCCTCTGTGAGGGTGGAGGCGATCTCTTTAATCTGCGGATTATCATACATTGATGCATATTCTACAAAATCAATTGCATCAACGAGCCATACACACTTTCCATCACTTGTAAACCACTGGGGGAAAAATGGCAATCCTCCATCAAGATCATTCTCAAATGCAACCATCCCTATTTGTGGAATATTTTTCATTGCATATAATTGGGACTCTTTATTATCATACAATAAAAAACCTACAGACTTCACATTACCCCCACCACAAATAGTAGAGAAATAACTGTCTGGAAAAATAAATGATAAAAGGAAAAAATTATCACAACCTCTTGCCCCTGCAAAAAACAACTTCTCGCGTGGATTTGAATTATGCCTCAAGTCCCCATATTTTCCAAAATCTATATTATATGCAACAGACTTCTCTTCTCCGTTCAGTCTATAAATGGTTTCAAAATCCCCCTTTACCAAATGAACTGTCCCATCCATACCTTTATAGAGTTTTGAATTTGCAAGAGTGGTTCCCTCTTTACCCATCATCAACATTGGAGTTCTGTACAATTCTCCCACATTAATTACAGCCTCAACAGTTCCATTACCATTGAGCAATACACAATGCTCAACCAAGTCTCTTGTAAGTGAATCCTGTTTTGATGTCAGAATAACATACCCATTCTGTGCCGGCATAAAATCATCTATGTACTTAACTCCAATATCCTTGACTTCCTGTAAGGATATATTGTCAATCAAATCCAATTCTTGGTCATACACCAGAATCTTTTCTCGGGTAAGTACTGAAGTATTTCCTAACTTTTCATCAAAAACTAAACTTTGAATAAAGAAATATTCGTTTAAGCCTCTTCCTCGAGTACCAATTTTTCCTTTAAACTCTCCTTTGTGATTGAAACACCGGATTTCATCGCCATGTGATGCAAAATTATATTGGCCATTACCGCCTGAAAAAAGAAGCACATTACCCAAAAGAGACTCCTCATTCGTTTGCAGTGGTATATACTCTATAGAAGAGAAGTACTTGCTCATCTTCAAAGTTTGAGCCTCCCCAACCGCTTTCGCAAAATCAAGTTTTTTGACTTCCTGTTTATCATTTGCACAGCCAAATGCAAACAAGAACAATACAAATACTACATATTTTCTAAACATATACATATCTTAATTAGTTGGTAAATCATCTTCGCCTACCCATTGACATCTTTTACATGTATAATAAATTTGGGCTTAGCAATGAAAAGTGAAAACGGGCCAGGCACAGAAATGCCTAAACCTCCATATAACCTAATCTGAAATCACCCTCATTATAATCACCATAAAGAAGATAGAGTTTATTACCGGTATCATCATACTTTATGTCAAATATTTCTCTATTCAATTTATATGTTTTCAATAATCTTCCTGCCCAATCATACTCTAAGATATAGTACAAATCATCTTCTAAATCTAACTTCCTGCCATAATATACGGCATATATCCTTTCTTGTGATACAGCAATAGATACAAAACCCGTTACATCATAACTATGCTGATGATATGTGCATCCTCCTCCAGAATGCAACTTAATATATAATTTGGGAACGTGATACCTATTCTCATTCAATAATACTATTGAATCATTTTCAAGTGAGTAAATACCCATATACGCACCATAATTTGTCCCAGTTACCATTCTTTTTCCATCCGGTCTTACAGCAATTCTGGCAAAATCAAACATTTTTCTGCTGATCAATTCTTTGTGTTTTATTTCCACAATATTCGGATATAATGCAAATGTATCTAACAATTTACCTTTATTATCATACAATTCGTACAGGTTCCTGTTCTTTCTCTTATTACCTGGAGTTGCTATAATTCTATCGTTTATAGGAATAATATCCGCAAAAGCCAATTGCCCCATAAATTTACCTGGAACAGGAGACAATCTTGTAAATTCAAACGGATATGAATGTGACATTATCTCTTTTACTTTATATGTATACACCGTACTTAAAGGTAAGTGTACAACATAATAAGTACTGTCATTACCTGTTGTAAAATGTACATATGTCATACCCATAATAAATTCTCCAGGCCCTCTGCCAATAGCCGCAAAACTCTTCAAATACTCGCCTGTCCTTTTTGAAAAAAGATGTTGGGTATATTCATAATCGGAGCCCGTAGCAACTACAAAACTATCTTTAACAGCGAGTTTATGATAATGAGCCGTTTCTTTCTCTATCCTGGTTATTTCAATTACATCAGCATCTTTTGCCTTACTCAAATCAGGAGGAATAAAGGCTAGAGGATTATCATTGGCTCTATTACATGATGAAAAGGTTACGATTGTGCAAACAATATAAAAAATAATAGATGCTAATCTTAATTCCATTTTACATATGATATAAGTTACTCTTCTTTGGTAGAAAAATCATATCCACATGTTGGGCAGATACCTCTTGTCAATTTACCATCGCCACCTTTGGGATTTGAACCATCCTCAGGAGCAAATAATTCTCCACATCCTGGGCACACAAATATACACATATTAGTGGATGTTCCTTTACATGTTCCATAAATACCAGTAGACTCTGATTGAACTACTTGCGCAATAGAATAAACTGCAGCCAATAAAATTGTCACTACCGACAAACCTATAATCAACAATCTCTTTTTTATCTTTTGATTGTTTTTAAGTAATTCTACAAGCAGTGACTATGTTGCCCCACAAAGGCTGCAACCTCCCCAATCCTATTTTAGCGTTGCAACCACAAGCACCGGATTGCTCTCATCTGTGAGGGTGGAGGCAATCTCTTTCATTTGCGGAGAATTGCTCTTTGTGGCATATTCAATAAACTTGTCGGCATTTATCATCTGATACATCTTATCTCCAGCATAGTATACAGGATCAAATGGCATACCCCCATCAATATCATTCACAAAGCCATGAGCGTTGTACTTATAATTATATGGCATTGCTTTAAGTTTATTAGTGGCTTTGTCCAGAATCAAACTGCCTGCAGATAAAAATTTATCATTATTACCATTGGCATATATCTCCTGTAAAGAGTGCTTGTTGCCCATAAGGATAAGTTTTATAAAAGACTCCGTTTCAAATACATTATTAATACGCAGTCCCTTTGAATTATTTATAACTACATCATTTGGATTATAGTTACCATAATCAAAAGTATAACATAACAACCTCTCATAATTATCATCATATACTACAAGAGTATCACCTGTAGACTTTAAATATCTTAAACAACCTTTAAATGAATATAATGAGCCACTAGTTGTGGAAGTTCCTTTTATCCCCCAATTGTACACAGACTCTGTTCCTAAAATTCCCAAATTCTTTATATTCAATAAAGAATCAATAATAAATAAACCTAATGTATCTTTTCCATCAATATTGGGAGTAGATGTACGCACTGCCATTTCCCCATCTTTAATAAAGAGACAAGAAGATACATTTGATATACCCAAAGTATCAAGATCCAAAGCCTCCACACACTCACCATCAAGGGTATAACCAAGTATTTTAGAACCGCTTATTACGCTTATTTGATTATCCTCTTTTATGGTAAAACCATCTATCAGCATATACTCCTTTGGTCCCCTGCCATGATTATTTATAAGATTTGTGAATTTTCCATTTGAATCAAATACTGTTATGTTTGTTGAACTGTATACATAATAATTACTGTTACCCGCTCTAAACTTGGGCGCAAGACCAATAATTGATTCCTCCTTTGTTTCCAAAGGAATATATGCTATATCTGAAGCATACTCACTCAAACATATCTCCTGGCAATTCTGCATAGCCTCCTCTATGGAATATGTTCTATTATCATTATGATTAGAGACATTGCCTGTACACCCTGTTAAAAGAAACAGCCCCATAGCAATGAAAGCGGCATACAAATTATTGAATTCTTTTACCATATTAACATAATTTGCATTTGCACAAAATTACAGCAAACATTTATTAAAGCCAAGAACCTCCCCAATCTTATTTTAGCGTTGCAACCACAAGCACCGGATTGCTCTCCTCTGTGAGGGTGGCGGCTATCTCTTTCATTTTTGGAGAATTGCTCTTTGTGGCATATTCAATAAATTTCATAGCATTTACAGCCTGATACATTTTATTACCCACAACGCGTAAAGGCACAAACGGCGCACCACCATCAATGTCATTTTTGAAACCATGAGCATTGAATTCATAATTATACGGCAAAGCGCACATCTTATTGCTTGCTTTATCCAACATCAGGAAGCAAGTTACACGATCTTTGTGCCAACCATCTGTGTTCCATCCCTTACTGAAGACTTTCGGCATGGCCTTCAAGCGCCCGTCAAGTTTAAACAGCATAAAACTGTCAGACTCAATATTCCACCTATGCTCAATTCCTGTAATGAATTCATCTTTGACTCCATGTGAATTGCTATAATCAAAGGTAATTTGTGATAATTCTTTCAAATTATTATCATAAAATACTATTGTATCGGCGGGTAATCCTTTAGACAGCCTTAAATTCCCTTTATATGAATGAATGAATAAACCATAATTCAGACTAAATTTATTTTCCAGATTCTCGTCCTTCAATATATTGCATAATGTATCAACTACAAGCAGCCTCGATGATGAAAAGGACCATTTCTTATCTGGCTCACGTTTACCCGTGCATAAAACAGCATACCTGCCTTCATTAAGGTAGACGCCTCTATAAATGCCTGAAAAACTTGACTTGTTCAAATCTAGATTTTCACTGAGTACATCTTGCATATCCAATTCTCTTACACACTTTCCATCATCTTCATATACAAGTATTTTATAATTGTCAAACAGACAAGCATACTGCTCAACAAGATCACTTTCAAGAGAGAAGTCAGATGCGCTTAAATACTCTCCTGGGCCCCGTCCGCTTTTGTTTATCTGCGAAATATATTTACCATTCTGATCAAAGATCAATACGGATTGCGGCCTATTGGCATTGTAGATATACAAATACTTCCCATCCGTGTTTATGTCAAACACAAACATCAATGATGATTTTTCATTTGTTTCCAACGGTATATACTCTATATCTGAAAAATACTTGCTCAAAGGCACATCTGCACAATTCTCAAGTGCTTCAGAAATATTATAACGAGTATCTTCAACGCTTGCCACATTTGATCTACAGGAGACTATGGCAAACACACACAGTACCAATATATATTTACTAAATCTACTCATTGTCATTATCAATAAATAATTACTATTCTATTTTCATCTAAATCAGATATATGGTAAATTTTATCTATTTCTGTAACAGAACCACAGACTTGGCAAGATATGTATGAAACATAAAAATAAGTATGATCTGTACTCATGTAATAACCACAATATTCCACTAAATTTGCCTGGTGACACACTTCACATCTTAATAATGCTGTATATGTTTGACCATTATCATTTGCGGATGTTTCAGAATTTAATCCTCCTACTGAAGTAGCCGCATTCAAAGTATTGAATGTAAAAAAAGCAATTAATGTAAGAAATAACATCTTACCAAAGGGTAATTTCTTCATAGCATAAATATTTTATAAAGTTAATAAATCCAAGTTTAAACATTCCCACTTGACAGCGTATCCCAAGCATTGGCTACGTTGCCACACAATATTTGCATTAGCACAAAATTACAGCAAACATTTATTAAAGCCAAGAACCTCCCCAATCCTATTTTAGCGTTGCAACCACAAGCACCGGATTGCTCTCCTCTGTGAGGGTGGCGGCTATCTCTTTCATTCTTGGAGAATTGCTCTTTGTGGCATATTCAATAAACTTGTCGGCCTGAACCAATTGATATAAATATTTATCAGTGCAAAAATCGGGAAGAAAAGGAGCACCATAATCAATATCATTTTTAAAGCCATGAGTCTCAAATTCATAATTATATGGCATAGCACATAACTCTTTTTTTTGTTTGTCAAGAATCATAACTCCTGCTGCCAACCTTGAATCTGTACCTTTGGAATATAATTTGGCCAACGAATATTTATTGCCCAACAAACCAAATTTTATAAATCTGTCGGACTCTAAAATTTCTCTTGAATAATTACGGAGGCTATTGGGATTTTCTGCATCCAAATTATTGAAATCATATTTTCCATAATCAAATATATACCTGTCGGCCATACAATTGCCATCATATACAAACAGCGTATCTCCATTTGCATTAAATATATATATGGAATCTTTATAGGCATATACCTTATCATTTTCTACAATTGTCATCCCATTCGCCAAAAACGAAGGCATAATACCCAGTTCTATAGCCGATATAACATTTGATGCAGAATCTACAATTTGCAAAGATTGGTGTTCGGATTTACCTTCGCTTACCAATGCAAACATGCCTTTCCCCATATTTGCACTGGATCTTATTGACGAATAACCCGCTTGTTTTAAGTTTACGCACCTTAGACTCTTGCCTTCTATTGAATAAGAGAGTATTTTTAAACCATCATCCACAGAGACCTCCTTATTATCTACAGATAGATGATTTACTCTCAAATACTCTTCCGGTCCCCTTCCCTTTTTATTTATTTTGCTTACGAATTTTCCTTCTTTATCAAAAATCAATATGCTGGAAGTGGATACATATATGTAGTTCTCATCGGTACAAAATAATGGATTCCTACCAATAAGAGCCTCATTTGTAGTCTGTAACGGGATATATCCCAGTTCCAATGCATACTGACTTAATGGAATATCGCGGCACATTTTAAGTGCTTCCGGAATAGAATACCTTAAGTTATCATTATCATTGGCAGCAGAATTACATCCTGACAATAAAAGTACTATACCGCAACATAATGAAACAAAAAGCATTTTGACAAATAATCTGCTCATAATATTTGCCTACCTCCCCGTTACATAAATTTACTTATCTATATCTTCTTCCTCCGATATTATGGTCTCCTCTCCACAAGTATTGCATTTGATTTTTTCTACGATGAAATGCTCGGGATTGTTCAAATCTATATATCCATATAATCGTATGTCGTCACTACCGCATATAGGACACACAATTATAGATTGATTTTCGGCCTGAATATTTTCTTCATTCAAAATCAATAATACACCATTGCTATCTCCAGCATTTATATTTGATGAAATTACAGATACCAATAGCAATAAAGTTAGAAATTTAATTTTTTTCATAAAAACATCTTATAAGGTTATTAAATATAGTTTACTGTACAAACGAACCTTGTGCATAAATTTCAGATGAATCAATAATTCTATAATATGCGCCATTGGCGATTGCAAATATAGAGAATATATGGTTTTACCTCATAAAAAAAAGTTTGACACAGTTGTTTTTATTCAACTGATTTACAGATATATAGAATTTCAATTCTTGAAAAAGTTTGACAGGCGGGAAAAATGTTTGACAAGTCTCTAATTTAACCTGTTTTGTGCCGATAGCCTAACCTGAAACCATCTTCATTATTTTAATTTCATCAGTTGGACTTTAACAGATTGGTTATATACGTATTCAAATTGATGTTATTGATATCTGTTCCCAACTTCTTACGTATACTGCTGCTTATATGATAGTGACGGCTTTGGTTGGTATAGAATCCTATATCCTTGCCATTCATTCCTATTGCAAAGAGACAACAATACTCCATCTCCAATTCTGTAAGATTCCTTTCTTTCAGATGTGATATAAATCTGGGATGCGTAGATTTGTAGACAAGCAACAGGGAGTGCATAAACTCTTCCCTATCTTCTATAATAGTGTCTATCTTACGCCACAACTCCTTTTCATCCCTGATTCTTGATATGAAGAGTTGGTTCAACAAATCTATTCTCTCCTTTATTATATCTGTTATTGATTTGTCAAGCGACATATTTGAGTCAAGCAACTCTTTCAAACTCGAAACCTCCTCTTCCAAAAGCGAATAAGAATGTGCCAATCTCTCCTTTTCTGCCTCTACCAATCTCTTTTCAAGCAGGCTTGACTTCAATTTTTGCCTGATGAGAACTATAATAAGCACAAGCATAAGAATAAACGATACTGATGCCAACAGTATCAGCCTCCTCAAGTTCTGCTGTTGCGTATTTTTTGTCTCGAGAGCATGCCGTTCCTCCAGGAATCGCGTATCTTCCCTTATTTGCAACAGACTCAATGAGTCACTATGAAGGAAATATTTCTTATAGCACATTAATGATTTTTCGTAATCATTAAAATTTTCATATATCTCTGATAGAATTGAATACATACGTGTTGGCCTTTCGTTTGTATAAATCTTATACCTTTCAACAGCATCATAAGCACTTTTATAATCCTTAATACTACAATATGCTGCGGCAACACTCAGCCATTCCACATTGCGGTGAGGTACTTTATAAGTATATTCCAATATTGTATTTGCAACACTATCCCTTTCATAGTCTGACCTATAGGTAACCAATATTTCATAATATTGATTAAGCCAGTTGAGATTTTGGGCAGTATCAACGATACTTTCTATATACTTGAGTTCTTTAAAAGCATTTACTGAATCTGATTGTGCAAAATAACCATAAAAGAGCCTTCTGTGAGAATTGAACCAGGAACTCTCTTTACCTCCAAGTTTAAATAGATTTGCGGCTTCCTTCATACACTTGTTATGGGACTCAAAATCAAATACAGACCTGTAAATTATTCCTTGGGCAAACAGCATCCTTGCCCTGGTAAGATTGTCATTGGAGAGTTTACCCTCATCAAGACCTTTTACAAAAGCGGCCATTGCTGACTCTTCATCATGGCGGTTTCTGTAAATGGCTCCTTTATAATAGTACATGCGGAGTTTGTCTGTTGCACTGCCTTTGTGTGTATAGTAATCTATGGCGGGTTGCAACACAGAAAAGTCTGTGGTATCTATGTAATTCTTGTCCATAGCCATGGAGAGCAACAGGGAGTGCTTTGCCTCCACTTTTGCACTTCGCAGTTGCGATTGGTCAATTGACCGGAGTGTGGCCAGAGCACTGTCGGGATAATGCTCAATATATGAATCAACTTCATTGAGAAGATTTAATGCCGCACTGTTGTCACGGCATGAAACAAAAAGTGTGATTGCTGCTATAAGAAACAGATATGGAACTCTTACACTCATAAAACAATTTCTCTGTCATGATTGTACATATTGCCATACTGGCAATTTTAATTGGAAGTAATAACAAACTCTATCTTTATCTTCCCATTTCAACATCTTACCAGCGTTTATTATTAATACATAATTTGCAAAGTTAAGCATACATGACATTATATCATAAAAAAAAGTTTGACACAGTTGTTTTTATTCAACTGATTTACAGATATATAGAATTTAATTTTTTGAAAAAGTTTGACAGGCGGGAAAAATGTTTGACAAGTCTCTAATTTAACCTGTTTTGTGCCGATAGCCTAACCTGAAACCATCTTCATTATTTTAATTTCATCAGTTGGACTTTAACAGATTGGTTATATACGTATTCAAATTGATGTTATTGATATCTGTTCCCAACTTCTTACGTATACTGCTGCTTATATGATAGTGACGGCTTTGGTTGGTATAGAATCCTATATCCTTGCCATTCATTCCTATTGCAAAGAGACAACAGTACTCCATCTCCAATTCTGTAAGGTTCCTTTCTTTCAGATGTGATATAAATTTGGGATGCGTAGATTTGTAGACAAGCAACAGGGAGTGCATAAAATCTTCCCTGTCTTCTATAATGGTGTCTATCTTACGCCACAACTCCTTTTCATCCCTGATTCTTGATATAAAGAGTTGGTTCAACAAATCTATTCTCTCCTTTATTATATCTGTTATTGATTTGTCAAGCGAGATATTTGAGTCAAGCATATCTTTCAAACTCGATACCTCTTCTTCCAATAGTGAATAAGAATGTGCCAATCTCTCCTTTTCAGCCTCTACCAATCTCTTTTCAAGCAGGCTTGACTTCAATTTTTGCCTGATGACAACTACGACAAGCAGTAACATGAGGATGAGAGATATGGATGCTGACAGTGTACGTTTCCTGGAGTTATCTTTTTCTGCATTTTCCAGTTTAAGGCCATATCGCTCCTCTATAAACTGCGTATCACTCTTCAGTTTTGCGACATTTGCTGAATCACTTCTTGAAAAATACTGCTTGTAATGGAACAATGCATCAGAAATATTACCTGAATTCTCATGCAATTCCGACAATATAGCATGGTATCTGATATTCTGATCTGCATTATATTTGTCATATAGTCCTATAGCATCAAAACCACTATTATAATCACCTGTGAGCAAATATGCCGCAGCAACTGAAAGCCACGGAATCTGTGAATGTTCAACATTTCTCAAATAATCAGATAATGTATTCTTAAGACTATCCTTTGCATATTGCATCTCATAACTGAGAATAGCCTCAAAACATCTATTCTTATCAGCCTTTATATCATTTAGAGCAATTTTTTTTAGATATTCTATTTGCTCTTTGGCCTTTATAGAATCATTCTTTGCAGAATATCCATAATATACATTAATCAAGGAATTTATCTCAGAGCGTCTGTTTCCTCCTTTACGAAAACAACATGAAGCCTCCTGCATACACTTTATATATGCGTCAAAGTTCCTTAAATTGTAGTATATGTTGCCTTGAGCAAACAGCATCCTTGCTCTGGTCAAATTGTCATTGGAGAGTTTCCCCTCATCAAGACCTTTTACCAAAGCGGCCATTGCAGACTCTTCATCATTGCGGTTTCTGTAAATGACACTTTTATAATAGTACATGCGGAGTTTGTCTGTTGCACTGCCTTTGTGTGTATAGTAATCTATGGCGGGTTGCAACACAGAAAAGTCTGTGGTGTCTATGTAATTCTTGTCCATAGCCATGGAGAGCAACAGGGAGTGCTTTGCCTCCACTTTTGCACTTCGCAGTTGCGATTGGTCAATTGACCGGAGTGTGGCCAGAGCACTGTCGGGATAATGCTCAATATATGAATCAACTTCATTGAGAAGATTTAATGCAGCACTATTGTCACGGCATGAAACAAAAAGTGTGATTGCTGCTATAAGAAACAGATATGGAACTCGGGCACTCATTTTGGGGCAGTTGTTATTGTGCTATAAACCTGTATGCTATCTCTCCAATCTGTTTTTCCGGCGCACTTTGTGATGCAGAGAACCTGCTTCTTTTGGCTGCAGCAATGGCTGCCTTTATAAGGCACTCGTCGGATGAAGATGATGACCCTTCAATGATTGAGGCGGCAACAACATATCCTCTTCTGTTTACTGTAATCTGCACATAAACATCGCCTCCGCCATAACATTTGTATACCGGCACCGGCAATGACATTCCTTTTCTTCCATCAAGTGAATATGAGAGCACAGAGGGGCCTTTATATGTTTCAGTTTTGCCCTTTTTCTCCTGGTTGCCTGTTGAAACATCATCATCACTACCCTGCTCCATCATGGCCTCCCTGCGGGAAGCGTCAAGTTTCTTCTGGAGTTCACGGGCCTCATCATAAACTTGTGAAGGATTCTTGAAGCGGTCATCCCTGAGGTTGCGGCCACTGCTTCTGTCTACCGCCACATTCCTGTAGGCAGAGGCCGAAACATTTCCATTCAAAAGATCTTCAACGGCCTTCTGCGCCTGAATCTTTATCTCCTCCTCCTTTATCTTCTGCTCCATCTCCTCCAAACCGGTAAAGTCAAGTACAAAGGCGGTCTCCTCCGCCACTACATTGCTTATTGTAGTTGCCAGCAGAACAATTATTATCACAAGATGGAACACCACAGTTGAGTAGAAGCCTATTCTCCTCTCTTTGGTATTCAGAATCTCCCTGTTTATGTACTCCTTTACCCTTTTGAACATATAAATGCAAATTTGTCGGGAATATCCGCTTCCCGACAAATATTATTTTATTTTCAACTCTTTCTCTATAATGGCCATCAGCATGTCTATTGCCACCTGATTATGGCCACCTTGCGGAATTATTATATCCGCGTAACGCTTGCTCGGCTCAATGAACTGAAGGTGCATGGGTTTTACCGTCTGCTCGTAACGGCGCAGCACCCACTCCACAGTCTTGCCACGTTCAACTATATCTCTGCAGATAACACGTGAAAGACGGTCATCAGCCTCGGCATCAACAAAGACCTTGATGTCCATCATCCGGCGCAACTGCTCACATGTGAAGATGAGTATGCCCTCAACAATTATTATGTGTGCCGGCTTTACGTGTACAGTCTCTGTCTTTGACCTTGAGCAGGTAACATAAGAGTAAACCGGCTGCTCAACCGGTTTACCCTCCTTAAGCGAATTGAGATGCTCAATAAGGTATTCAAAATCTATGGAATCTGGGTGGTCAAAGTTATGCACGGCCTTCTCCTCTTCTGTAAGATGGCTGCTGTCTTTGTAGTAGGCATCCTGCGGTATAACCACAAAATCCTCTTCACTCATAAGTTCCTTAAGTTTGCGTACTACGGTGGTCTTGCCCGAACCGGTTCCGCCTGCAATACCTATTATAAGCATTCCCTATAATTTTTAATCCTAGAACTCTGCTGATTTTGGTGTACGTGGGAATGGAATCACATCACGGATGTTTGCCATACCTGTAACAAACAACAGCAATCTCTCAAAGCCCAAACCGAAACCGCTGTGAGGTGCAGTACCAAAACGGCGGGTATCGAGATACCACCACAAGTTTCTGGTATCCATATCAAGTTCTGCAATTCTCGCCTCAAGTTTCTCAAGGCTTTCCTCTCTCTCTGAACCTCCAATGATCTCACCGATCTTAGGGAACAGTACATCCATTGCACGTACAGTCTTGCCATCCTCATTCTGCTTCATATAGAATGCCTTGATATCTTTCGGATAGTCTGTAAGGATTACCGGTTTCTTGAAGTGTTTCTCCACAAGGTAACGCTCGTGCTCGCTCTGCAGGTCAATGCCCCAGCCAACAGGGTACTCAAACTTCTCGCCGCTTGCCTCAAGAATCTTGACACCCTCAGTGTAAGTAAGTCTTACAAATTCAGTATCAATGACACCTCTCAAACGCTCGATAAGTTCCTTGTCAAACATATCGTTCAAGAACTTTAGGTCATCCATGCAGTTGTCAAGAGCATATTTTACAAGATACTTGATAAAGTCCTCTGCAAGGTCCATATTGTCGGTAATGTCATTGAATGCGACCTCAGGCTCAACCATCCAGAACTCTGCCAAGTGGCGTGGAGTGTTTGAGTTCTCAGCCCTGAATGTAGGTCCGAAGGTGTAGATGCTGCCTAATGCCATTGCTCCAAGTTCACCCTCCAACTGGCCGCTCACTGTAAGTGATGTCTGTCGGCCAAAGAAGTCCTGGGTAAAATCAACACCGCCCTCCTCATTTTTAGGGATATTGTTCAAGTCCATTGTTGTAACCTGGAACATTGCGCCTGCGCCCTCGCAGTCAGATGCTGTGATAAGCGGAGTGTGAAGATAGCAGAAGCCTTTTGAGTTGAAGTAGTTGTGGATTGCAAAAGCCATTGCATGCCTTATTCTCAAAACACATCCGAAAGTGTTTGTACGAGGTCTCAAATGGGCAATCTCTCTCAAGAACTCCATGCTGTGACCCTTTTTTTGCAAGGGATACTGCTCAGGATCTGCCTTACCGTATATTTCAATTTCAGTTGCCTGAATCTCAACGCTCTGACCTTTACCCAAAGATTCAACAAGATTACCTTTTACAGCAATGCAGGCACCTGTTGTAATATCTTTCAACAATTCTTCCGAGAAATTCTGGGTATCACAAACTACCTGTATGTTATTTACAGAAGAGCCGTCATTCAATGCAATGAAAGCAACATGTTTATTACCTCTTTTTGTTCTTACCCAACCTTTTGCCAAGACTTCACTTCCGGGAGCCTCTTTCAGTAACTGGGATACCGTTTTTCTTTTAATCTCGCTCATATTATGTCTATTATATAGTTTTCTTCTAATAACCCACAAAAATACGAAGAAGAGTACTATTTAACAATACTCTCCTTCGCATAATTTAAAATTTGACCTCTACTATTTCACATATTTTCCAATTGCCTCACTCCAGATGGCATATCCCTCTTTCTTAAGGTGCAATCCGTCGGGGCTTATCTGAGGATTCATACTCTCTGTACCCTCTTCCAAAAACAGCGGATGAATATTTATATATGTAATCTTGAGTTTTTTGGCCAACTGCTCAAGTCTCTCATTTACAAGAGCCACCATATATGTTTTACCGTCAAGTTTCTTATATCTCTTGAAACTCTCGTTGAATGGAAGCATGCTCTGAAGATAGAGTTTTGTTTTTGGGCACTCCTGCTTAATCTTTACCAAAACCTTCTCAATACGTGCTGCAATTGTATCGGCAGAGAGGTCGTGGCTCACATCATTTGCGCCGCAAAGGAAGAAGAGTTTGCGTGGATTACCTGGTGTAATCTGCTCAAGCCTGTCATAAATTCCCTCTGCTGTATCACCTACAATGCCCCTGTTTCTGATAGCGCCACCCTTTTTATTTAGTTTTGCCTCAGTCTTAGGAAAATATTTGCTCCACTCACCGCCCTCGGTAAGGCTGTCGCCAAGCAAAACAATATCCTCCTCCGTAATTGGAGGCTCCTGCTGAAACTGTGCCACCCTCTTGTAGTAGTGGTCTGAATACTTCTTCTCCTGTGCCTGACCCATAAAAACAATCATAAGGCCAAAAAACAATAATGCAATCTTTTTCATATTTCCAATTTTCAATACCACAATATTTTTGACGGCGCACTCTCATTCCAGCAACGGTCTACCGCAGTTACCACATATTTACAGCCGGCGCCATGATTCCTGTTCTCTTCAACCACATTATACTGCAACTCATCGGTTATTTTAAGGATATATTTTGAGTTGCCTATATCTGCCTTCACGCCATCAGGGAAGCAGTAAACAATGTAGAAAAGTGCCTTCTGCATAGGATTTGCGGCATCCTTTTCATTCTGCTGCCAACGTATATAGTGACCATCCTTTGCAATGTCAGAGAGGGCTTTTGGTGCCTTTTTGTCCAAATCTGAATAGACTGGAACAAGGGCCGGATACTTCTGGTACACATTCACAAGGCTGTCGGCAATCTTATGCGAGTTTCTTATTATGCTCCAGCCCGGCCACCATACGTTTCCATGTACATTTGGTAGAGTCCTTACAAGTTCCATTTTTCTTCTCATCTGGGTTGTGTTGGGATTCTGCAGATCGGCCTTCCCGAATGTGCTTATGCTCTGTCCCACATAGAAATGCCCCTTTGGAGTGTTGTTATTCCACCAGTTGATAAGCACCTCGTAGTCAGCCTTGGCGTGGCCTATCTCCCAGTAAAGTTGCGGAACATTGTAATCTATATAACCCTTCTCCACCCATAGCGGAACATCGGCATAGAGTTGCTCATAGTTGGAGAGACCGTTGGTCTCGCTGCCGCTTCCGTCGGGAGTATCCTTTTTGTTCCTGTGGATGCCGAACGGGCTTATACCGAACCTTACCCAAGGCTTGATTGATTTTATAGCCTCATTGAGTTCCTTAATAAGCAATGTAACGTTGTATCTGCGCCAGTCCGCCTTCTGCTCAGGTTGTGTGTAACCATGATCAGGACCATACTTTTCAAAGGCAGCCTGATCATCAAACTCTTCACCCTCAATAGGGTATGGATAGAAATAGTCATCAAAGTGAATTGCATCAACATCGTAGCGGGTAACAATATCGGAGATAACCTTTACAGTATGCTCCCTTGATGCCGGCTCACATGGATTGAAATACCATTGTTTTCCATGTTTTACAAATATTTCGGGTTTCTTGAAAAATATATGCTCTGCACATAGTGTGTCGGTTGCCTCTGATGTCACCCTGTAAGGGTTGCACCATGCATGAAGTTCCATACCCCTCTTGTGGCTCTCCTCCACCATAAATGCAAGCGGATCCCAATTCCCTTCGGGAGCCTTGCCCTGTACTCCTGTAAGATATCTGCTCCATGGTTCAAGTTCAGAAACATAAAAGGCATCGGCAGTTGGCCTGACTTGAAATACCACAGCATTGCAACCTGCAAGCGCAAGTGAGTCCAACGTATTTATGAACAGCGCCTTAATCTGCTCAACATTCATTGTTCGCATCTGCCTGTTTCCAACGGTATGTATCCAGGCTCCTCTAAATTCACGCTTTGGAAGTTCATACTTTTTGACACCCTTATTTGCCGCATTTGACAATGTTGGTTGCATAGCAAACAATAGAGCCAACAATGCAAAACATACAGGTTTAAAAACTCTTCTCATATAATCATATTTTTATAGTTTATACTAGTTGAATTGAAGGCCCATGGCATCCATTATTCTCTTTGGAATATCGGTATTGTCCATTCTGCCCACAAATGCCTCTGATCCCGCACCTACGGCAAATACCGGCACAGCAGCACCTGTATGTGATGTTGTTGTCCAGCCTATTTTTGCCGCTTTCGACAATGAGTCTGCCGGAGTATGCTCCATGTAGTTGTTGATGTCTGCCCTCTCCGAGGTGGTCATTTGAGCCTTTCTGCCCGGCACTGAGGCCAAATCAAACACATAACCTTTTGTTCTGCCCAATGTCAAGCCACCTGTTTCATGATCTGCAGTTACAACTATAAGAGTTTCATCGGGATGTTTCAGATAGAACTGGTAGGCAACCTGGATTGCCTCGTCAAAATCTATGGTTTCATGGATTGTGTTAGTAATGTCATTCGCATGGGCAGCCCAGTCAATCTGACCGCCTTCGGCCATAATGAAGAATCCTTTATCATTGTCGAGGAACTCTATTGCTGCCTCCACAACCTGTGCAAGGGATAAATCGCTCTCTTCGCGCTCAAATGAGTAAGGAAGAATATTGTTGGCATCGGCACTCTCCTGGAAGAAGAGAATCTTGTCTGCTGACCCTTTTTTGGCCTCAAAATCCTCTGCACCCATAGCAACTGCGTAGCCATTTTCCGCTACAATGTCATATAGGGGTTTTCTGTCGCCCTGTTTTTCAACGCCACCGAATCCACCTCCACCAAAGAACTCGAAACCGCTTAACGGCAACTGCGCTGCAATTGAATAGTAATCATTTCTGGCGGCAGAATTTGCATAGAATGCAGCAGGTGTTGCATGGTCTATGGTAACCGTTGACATTACTCCAACTTTATATCCAAAATTGTGTATCATTTTGGCAATGCTTACAAGATTGGAGGTATCAGGAGATACTCCCAACATGCCATTGTTGGTTTTATATCCTGTAGACAATGCTGTTCCGGCCGCTGATGAACATGTTATCATATTGCTTGCAGAATAGGTCGTTGCCATTCCCATGGCAGGAAATTGTGTAAAAGCAAGAGGCTCACTTCCAATTTTGCCCTGTTTGGCAGCATTATAGGCCTCTGCCAATGCCACATGCGCAAAGCCCATACCATCGCCTATAAAATAGAAAACATACTTTGCCTGCTTCTGGTTATTGTTGCAGCAGGATGAGACAACAAAAAGTAGTGCCAAAAACATAGACACTGCTCCCGACAGATTTTTTTTCATATTTCAAAGAATTAATATTTCAAAACATGCTCCAAAGGTACAAAAAAAAAAAGAGGCAACTTATACAAGTCACCTCTTTTTATAACCAGACTTAAAGACTAATTTTCTGGACCAGCCTGACGTGCTGAATACATGATCTTAAGCGCTGAACAACGTCTAAGTTCCTGTTTTACGTCAGTGATGATACCCATACGAACATTCTCGTCAGCCTTGATAACAACTGTCATGAAAGTTCTGTCAGCCTCGCTCAAATTCTCGCGCTCTGCTGCAACGAAGTCTCTAATATCATCTGTTGTCTTGAATGAATCATTCAACTGAATACGAGCATCTGTACCATACTCAGCCTGTTTTGAAATTACAGGAGTACCGATGTTAATGTAAGATGCAAGGTCTTTTCTCTCCAATTTAGCAATCTCTGATGCCTGTGGAAGTTTAACTGTAACAAGCGCAGTCTCTTCTCTCAACTGTGTTGTTGCCATAAAGAAGAACAGCAACATAAATACGATATCAGGAAGAGATGTGGTTGCCAATGGTGGAACCTCTTTTTTACCGCCTCTATTAAATTTAGCCATAATTTTATATCCTCCTAATTATCTACGTTTACTAATATCTTTAGGCTCGGCCTCTGAAATATTCTGCGGAATGGCCTCACGGACAATCTTCTGTTTGTCCTCATCCAAAGCATTATATTTCTTGCCGTAATTCTTCATTGCAAAATCATCACGAATCTCATTGAAAGCCTTTACAAGTTCATTCTGAACCTGCAAATATGAATTGTAACTTGTACCGCGGTCATTCTGCAATGATACAACACCTTTAGAAACTGCATACTGGCCAAATCCCTCAATATCCTTCATCTCCTTCTCTGGAAGGTTTTCAAGATTCAAAGGATTGGTCACGAACTCAACAATCTTGTCCTTAATCTCAGAAATCTCCATAATCTGACCACCTGCAATGATTCTGTCTGCAGCATTGATCTTAACCTGGATGATATTTCTGCGGTTGACTTTTGCATCCTCTTGTTGCTGATTCTCATCAGGCATAGGAGGCAAACGACGCTGAAGACCCTTATCGGAGTTCATTGTAGTTGTTGTCAACCAGAAGATCAATAGCAAGAAAGCGATATCGGCCGATGATGAAGCGTTAATGCCTTCTGCATTTCTCTTAATAGCCATAATCTAATGTGTGTTATATCTGAATTATTATTTATTTCTAGCGCTGCTGATAACCGGACCCAATACAATACCCAAAACTGCAATAACAAACAATAGAGCAGTTAGAATCAATCCAGCATCAGTATATTTCCAAGCCGACTCTGTTGCAGCAACTCTTGAACCCTCAACTGCCTCTGGTGATGCAAGGAAATAAGAGATAACGCAAAGAACAGCCACAAAGGCTACTTTAACCAACATACCTTTCTTTCCTTTACCATTGCTGAAGAAAAGAGGCATAAGCACTGCACCTACCAAAGCAACAGCCGATAGGACAAGAGCCCAGTTGATTATAGTTGTTACCATACCATCTGAATACCCTGATGTGTAGAATACTACAGCAAGGATTGCAGATACGATTAGCAACAATACTGAAATGTATTTTGTGAATTTCATTTTAAATCAAATTATTTTTTTACGTATTTAACAACCAAATCAACTAGAGAAATAGAAGCGTCCTCCATTGAAAGAACGATGCTATCAATCTTAGAAACGATGTAGTTATAGAAGAACTGAAGGATAATAGCAACGATCAAACCACCTACGGTTGTAATCAACGCAACTTTCATACCACCAGCAACAATGTTAGGAGAGATATCACCTGCAACCTCGATAGCGTCGAATGCAGCGATCATACCAAGCACTGTACCCAAGAATCCAAGTGAAGGAGCAGTAGTGATGAACAACTGAATCCAAGAAAGACCGCTCTCAAGTTGGCTCATCTGAACGCCACCGTAAGAAACAACTGCTTTCTCAACTACGTCTACACCCTCTTCTGCACGGCTAAGACCCTGATAGAAAATGCTTGCAACTGGACCACGAGTGTTACGGCAAACCTCTTTAGCAGCCTCAACGCCACCATTCTGAAGAGCCTCCTCAACTTTAGCCAACAATTTGGCATTGTTAGTAGTAGCAAGGTTTAGATAAATGATTCTCTCGATTGAAAGAGCCAAACCAAAGATAAGACACAAAAGAACAGCGCCCATGAAACCAGCACCACCCTCAATGAATTTTGCTTTTAGTTGTTGGTACACAGGAACATCTGATTGGCCTGCTAGCAAATCAGCAGCAGCGTCTTGTGCGAAAAGATCTTGTGCAGCAAGTGCAATAAGGCCAAATGCTGCCAAAAACATGAAAGTTTTTTTCATAATTTTTTGAGTAATTAAAATATTAAACAATGTATTTAAATAGTTAATAGTATTTTATAGCATATTATAAAATATCGCGCAATTTACGCAAAATATTTTAATTAGATACAATTATATTGATATTTCTCCTTTGACACTATGGGCCAGACGCTGCCTAACAATATCATTATCATTGCTTTGACCCAGTAAAAAAAATAATTTTGTGAGGGCTGCCTCAAATGTGCTGTCATAACCGCTCACAACCCCCTCCTTCTTGAGTGCCACACCTGTAGCATAGGCATCCATATCCACGCTACCTGCCTGACATTGAGTAACATTGAGAACTATCAGCCCCTTCCCTACAGCCCTCTTTATGCTCTTTACAAACCATTCACTGGTAGGTGCGTTACCGGAGCCGAAGGTTTCAATGATTACCGCCCTTATGCCAGGTGTATCAATTACGGCATCCATCACCTGCGGAGTTATTCCCGGGAATATCTTGAGCACCCCCACTCGGGTATCTATTCCTTTATTTACCCTCAACGGCCTGCCCCACTCCTTGGGATACCTTATAAATGATGTATTGAACTTGATGTGTATTCCCACTTCTGCCAGTACAGGATAATTGGCCGAACGGAATGCCCTGAAGTTTTCGGCGTTGTACTTTGTTGTACGGTTGCCTCTGTATAGATAACTCTCAAAGTATATGCACACCTCGGGAACCATTGCTCTTCCGTTGGCATCCTGCGCTGCAGCAATCTCTATTGAAGAGATAAGGTTCTCCTTTCCGTCGGTCCTCAACATACCGATCGGCAGTTGGCTTCCGGTAAAGACTACAGGTTTTTCAAGATCCTCAAGCATAAAACTCAACGCTGAAGCCGAGTAGGACATGGTGTCGGTACCATGCAGCACTACAAAACCGTCATACTTGCTGTAGTTGATGCTTATTATCTCTGCAAGTTCAATCCAGAATGACGGAACAACATCAGATGAGTCAATAACAGGATTGAACGAGTAGGAATCAATGGTGCAGCCGAATTTCCTCAACTCAGGCACCTCCTCCTGAATCTGGTTGAAATTGAATGGAACAAGGGCAAGAGTATCAGGATCCTGCTTCATACCTATGGTTCCACCTGTGTAAATCAATAGTATAGATCTGTTTTTCATAGTCAACTCCTATATTCCGAACAACTCTTTTGCATTGGCAGTGGTGACACCGGCCACCTCTTCTACACTGCACCCCTTTATCTGTGCCACCTTCTGTGCAATTACAGGAATATATGCGCTCTCATTCCTCTTGCCCCTGTACGGCACTGGTGTGAGCCATGGGGAATCAGTTTCAAGAAGTATATCCTCCAGCGGCACTCTCTCAATCACCTTTGCCACACCGGCATTCTTGTAGGTAACCACCCCGCCTATTCCTATTTTTATATCGCCATAGGTCCTGAGCCTGCAATATGTCTCATAACTGCCTGAATAGGCATGGAATACACCTTTGAGATCCTTGAGGCACAACTCATCCAGCACCTCAAACACCTGATCTATGGCATCCCTAACATGCACGATTACAGGCAAACCATACTCCCTTGCCAAAAGGATCTGCTCCGCGAAGGCCATCTTCTGCTCCCGAAGGAACTCCTTGCTCCAGTAGCCGTCAACACCTATCTCTCCTACAGCAACATAAGGATTTGTTGCACCCGGAGAATTCCTCTGCAGCAACCTCTCCTTTACAAAATCGAGTTCATCTCTCCAATTGGCTCCTACCGATGTGGGATGAAGACCTATTGCCTCATGTACAATGCCCCCATACTGTGCAGCCACCCTGCTCTGCCTGTCAAAACTCGCCATATCAATGCCGGGAAAGATGCAATTTGCGACACCGGCAGCAACCATCCTCGCAAAAGCCTCATCCAGGTCGGCATCAAAAGCCTCATCATACAGATGAGAGTGCGTATCAATAAACATATTCTTTTCCATCAGGTAACCAAAAGTCAGCCCACGGAGATATATCTGCCACCATGCACAAGCCTTACCCTGCCCTCAAGTTCCAGTTCAAGCAACAGGGCAGCCACATCTCCGTAAGGGAGCCCGGTAAGGTTGCATACAGAATCTATATCCAGTGCGCAATTATTCTTTAAAGATAGCAATATTTTCTCCTTTTTGTCATCTTCAAACGAAAATAAATTCATTTGTGCGCCAAATGCAGGAGCATAACCACCCTGCGGATTGCAGATTTCTGTTGCCGACACATCAGTGAATATCTGGGCCACATTCCTGGATATAAGATAATTACATCCATAAGAGTTTGCATCTCCCAATCTTCCTGGCACGGCATAGACCTCCCTTCCGTATGAATTTGCAAACTCAACCGTACTCATGGAGCCTCCTTTTATACGGGTTTCGGCCACTATTGTTGCCGCAGAAAGGCCTGCAATTATACGGTTTCTCTTTATGAACTGCCAGCGCCTTACCCCAACTCCATGAGGGAACTCCGATATTATACCGCCCTGCTTTACCATCTGTTTTGCAATGCTCCTGTGCCTTGACGGATA
This sequence comes from Bacteroidales bacterium, assembly GCA_015060245.1. GTDB lineage: Bacteria > Bacteroidota > Bacteroidia > Bacteroidales > UBA932 > Egerieousia. The sequence continues at coordinate 57,893 of SUYU01000013.1, forward strand.
TATAAGATCTATACCGCAGGGGAGCACTCCAATTGTCTCCAGTCCCATCTCAAGAGCCGCCTTGTGAGCAGTTATATCCACGCCATAAGCGAGTCCGCTCACTATCTTTACCCCTCCCGACAGAAGCAGTTGACTCTCTTTGCACTCTGCAAAACCTGAAACAATCCTTGCTGTAGCCTCACGCCCGTAGGAAGAGGCCAGACGTGTACCCACTATTGAAACCGGAAGTCCCTCCTTCAAATTTGAACTTCCAAGGTAAAAGAGCACCACAGGAGCATCGGCACACTCCCTCAACAGGGGCGGATACTCATCACCCGTAATGGGAAGCACACTAACGCCTCTGGAGCGGGCCCACTCAAGTTCTCTCAGACTCTTTTCGAGCAGGGAGTCATTCACCATCTCCCGGGCAGCCCCCCTGATTCCCGATACCGCTTCAAGTTCATCATCCCCCATAGAAAAGAGGGAGGCAGGATTCTCAAGAGAAGCAAGCAGTTGTCGGGAAGCAAGCGGATTATACCTGAACAACTCCGCTACAGCATAGATATAAACGAGTTCTTCCATTATCATTCCATATAAAACAAAAGGTCTGCAAAGGTATATCCCTGCAGACCCGTTACCCGTTTGAAACGGATATTTGTTTTATGGAATTGCGTATATGCTAGATTATAAGCATTGCATCGCCGTATGTTCCAAAAGAGTAACCCTCTTCCAATGCCACTTTGTAGGCATTCATGACGTTTTCGTAACCTCCGAAAGCAGCAACAGACATAAGCATTGTTGATGAAGGCAAGTGGAAATTGGTAACAAGTGCATCAGGAACCGAAAATGCATATGGAGGGAAGATGAACTTGTTTGTCCATCCATCATAAGGTTTTACCTCCGCCCTTGTGGTTACAGGAGTCTCAAGAGCCCTTATAACAGTGATTCCTACAGCAAACACCTTATTGCCGGCAGCCTTTGTTCCATTGATTTTCTTTGCAGTCTCCTCAGAAATAATCATCTGCTCAGAATCCATCTTGTGTTTTGACAAATCCTCAACATCAACAGTACGGAAGTGTCCCAAACCCATATGAAGTGTAAGGAATGTGCTGTCAACACCCTTTATCTCCATTCTTTTGAAGAGTTCACGGCTGAAGTGAAGACCTGCGGCAGGGGTTGCCACAGCACCCTCATTCTTTGCAAAGATTGTATGGAAACGCTCATGGTCTATCTCCTCCGGAATAGTCCTTATCCATTTTGGCACAGGTATGTTGCCCACACTGAAAAGGGTATTCTTGAACTCTTCATACGAACCGTCATAAAGGAATCTCAATGTTCTTCCCCTTGATGTTGTGTTGTCAATTACCTCTGCAACTAAAGAGTCATCCTCTCCAAAATAGAGTTTGTTTCCTATTCTTATCTTTCTTGCAGGGTCTACAAGAACATCCCAAAGGCGCTGCTCCTTGTTGAGTTCCCTCAAAAGGAACACCTCAATGTCGGCACCTGTCTTCTCTTTGTTTCCATTAAGGCGTGCAGGGAATACTTTTGTATCGTTGAATACAAATACATCTCCCTCTTCTGTATATTGGATGATATCTTTGAAGAGTTTGTGCTCAATCTCACCTGTATCCTTGTGAAGGACCATCAGTTTTGATTCATCCCTATATTTTGCAGGATATTTTGCCACCTGCTCTATGCTCAACGGAAAACTGAATTGTGATAATTTCATACTTTTTTATGACGGTTAAAATTAGACAAAGTAACCGTTATACGAAAAAAGCGGAAAAAAGTTTCATTTTTCCGCTCATTTTTTTAATCCTTGAGAATTTCAACCACCTCTTCCATGGAGAGCGAGTTGGAAACCGTGAATCCGCCCGACGCACTCCTTATGAGGCCGGTAAGGTGACCGCCACTGTCAAGGGCAGCACCTATATCACGCGCAAGCGACCTTATATATGTTCCCTTGCTGCATTTTACCCTCACAACAAGTTTTGGAAGCGAGAAATCCATTATCTCAAGAGCATATATTGTAATACGTGCCGGTTTCATTACAACCTCTTCTCCGGCACGGGCCATCTCATAGGCTCTTGTACCGTCAATCAGTTTTGCAGAGAAGATTGGAGGAATCTGGTCCTGCTCCCCCACCATTTCTTCAAGCACCCGTTTTACAGCATCAAGTGTTATATGCTCATACGGATAGGTTGCATCTATCTCCTTCTCGAGATCATACGACGGTGTTGTGGCACCGAGTGTAATCTCGGCAATATACTCTTTCTGCTGTGCCTGCAGCGCCTCTGCCTGTTTGGTAGCCTTGCCAAGGCATATCAGCAGCACACCTGTAGCCAAAGGATCAAGAGTGCCGGCATGGCCCACCTTTATGTTCCTCTTTCTGAAATGCTTCTGCGCAAGGAACTTGATTTTTCTCACAGCATCTGCCGATGTCCATTTGAGGGGCTTGTCCAAAGGAATTACAACACCACCCGGATAGTCATCAATATTGTGCGAGAGTTTTTGTAATGAACCCTTCTCTATTACAGTCAATGCATCCATCTGCTAGCAGTCAATTTTCTCTACTCTTCTCTGATGTCTTCCACCCTCAAAATCAGTGGCAAGGTATGTTTTTACAATCTCAATTGCAAGATCCTGAGGAATGAAACGGGCCGGCAACGACAATACATTTGCATCATTGTGCTGTCTTGCAAGAGCAGCAAGTTCTGTAGTCCAGCACAAAGCAGCCCTCACACCCTTATGTTTGTTGATTGTCATGCTTATACCGTTACCTGAACCGCATATTGCAATACCGCAACAGAAATCACCATTCTGTATACCCTCTGCAAGAGGATGGGCAACATCGGGATAATCCATACTCTCTGTTGAGTGTGTTCCAAAATCCTTTACCTCATAACCCATCTCCGTCAAAACAGGTTTGAGCGCCTCTTTCAATTCATAGCCGGCATGGTCAGCAGCCATTCCAATCATCTTTTTCATAATATTCAAGTTTATTTAGTTGTTGTTTCTGTTTTCTCTGTTTCACCCTTTTCCTCTTCAATTACCCGCTCAATCACATTGTCGAGCCTGTTTATATAGGGGTAAAAGGCTTCATCATCAAGTGAGGTATACCTTCCAAAGAGTCCTTTCATCTGGGTTACAATAAACTCCTTTGACTTCTGCCACTCATCTCCTTTTGGCACAATGCCATTCTCTTTTGCAAAAGCCAGGAAGCCCGACTCTATGTCAATGCTCCGGGTAAGTTGCTCAAGATCTTCAAAACTCTTCACCTGTCTCAACTGTGCCCTGTAGGTATCAGCAAGTTTGATGCTGTATTTTACCTGCAGGCTCTTCCTGTTTACCGCAACGAGGAATCTGGTAACACCGGCAGTGTCTATCGGTACAAATATGTCGGGGATAATGCCACCGCCGCCATATACCACCTTGCCGGCAGGAGTCACAAACTTCAAGGAGTCATTTCTCTTGATACTGTCGGCAACAGTCATCTCGCCATGCTGGTATCTCTCTATAATATCATACTGATAATCTTTAGAATACGGCTTCTGAATACACCTTCCTGTTGGTGTGTAGAAGCGTGCAACAGTAAGCCTTATACCTGATTTGTCGCTGAAATAGATAGGTTCCTGGACCAATCCCTTGCCAAATGAGCGGCGTCCCACTATGGTACCTCTGTCGTTGTCCTGGATTGCTCCGGCAAAAATTTCACTTGATGAGGCCGAGTTCTCATTTATCAGCACATAGAGTTTGACATCCTGCATTGAGCCTTTGCCGTCGGCATGGAAATCCCGTCTCTGTCTGTGAAGTCCATCCATATATACAATGAGTTGCCCTTTGGCAAGGAACTCATTTGACATGAGCAGTGCCTGGTCAAGATATCCTCCGGTATTGTCCCTCAAGTCCAGAATCAGGCTCCTGACGCCCTTGCCGCGCAACTTTTCAAGTGCCTCATGCACCTCTGTATAACTTGTTCTGGCAAATTTTGACAACTTTATATATCCGAGCGAGTCATCAATCATGTATGAGACATCAACGCTCTTTACAGGAATATTGTCCCTTTTTATGGTAAACGGCACAAGTTCCTCAAGGTCATCACGCTTGATTCCTATTTTTACAGTGGTGCCGCGAGGGCCCTTGAGACGCTTCACAATGGAGTCCTGGTCCATCTTCACACCGGCAATATTCTCGCCATCCACAGTAATTATCCTGTCTCCCGACAGCAGGCCAGCCCTTTCAGAGGGACCGCCAGGTACAACATTTATCACAACCACAGTATCATTAGGCACATTGAACTGGATACCTATACCACTGAAATTGCCTGTAAGCGACTCGTCTGCCACCTCAAGTTCCTTTGGAGGAAGATAAACCGAATGGGGATCGAGGTTCTGCATGACATGCGGCAAGGTCTTCTCCACTATATCCTTATAATCAATCGAGTCTACATAATGCTGCTCTATCTGGTCAAGGATGACCAGCAGTTTGTCCCATTTGTGGTCACTTACATCCACCTTTCTGGGCTCCTTGTCACACATGCGCACTATAAGCAATACCACAAGCAGCATGGTAATTGCCGGCATTACACGGTTTAGTCTTTCAATGAATCTTTTCACTGGATAATCTTTTTGTTTAACCTAATTTGTCCGCCTCTATCTGCAGTATCTCTATACCGGCACGTGCCATAAGGTCAAGGCCGTCGGTAATCCTGTAGGCGTCACGGTAGACCACACGCCTTATTCCAGACTGGATTATGAGTTTGGCACACTCCACACAAGGTGCAGCCGTAACATATAGGGTGGCTCCATCGCTGCTGTTGTTCGATTTGGCAACCTTTGTAATTGCATTTGCCTCTGCATGCAGAACGTAAGGTTTTGTAATGCCGTTCTCATCTTCACATACATTCTCAAAACCGCATGGTGTTCCATTGTAGCCGTCGGATATTATCATTCTGTCCTTCACTATCAAGGCTCCCACCTTCCTGCGCTGGCAATATGAATTCTCGGCCCATACGCCCGCCATTGCCAGATAACTCCTGTCAAACTGATACTGCTTGTCCATCTGCCTGTTTCTATTGGTACATATAACGTTTGATGCTCTTCTTTGGAGTCTTCTCAAACTCCTCTGGCATAATTCTCACATGCGCAATCTTCTGATAATTCGGCATATCAACATTCACCTGGGCAATATTCTCCTGCATCTTCTTTAGCAACGCCTCATCATCAAGTTTGTCGGCCTGGGCCTGATCCATATCGGGATATATAAGTGCAACCAATTGTCCTTTATCTTCAATCACCAAAGATTCAACCACATAAGGCATATTGTTTATTGCACTCTCAATCTCCTCCGGATAGATATTCTGTCCGCTCGGACCCAAAAGCATGCTCTTGCAGCGGCCCTTGATATATAGGAAACCGTCGGCATCAATCACACCCATATCACCTGTCTTGAACCAGCCGTCATCGGTAAAGACCTCTGATGTAGCCTGCTCGTTGTGGTAGTAGCCCAACATCACATTTGCACCCTTGACCTGAATCTCTCCCGGCACATTCTGCGGATCGTTGGAATCAATCCTTATCTCCATACGTGGGGCAGCCTTGCCGCAAGAGTAGAGGCGAGCCTTGTTCCACGGTGCATATGATATGATTGGAGCGCACTCGGTCATACCGTAACCCACAGTATAAGGGAACTTTATCCTGTGGAAGAATTCGTCAGCCTCCCTGTTGAATGCAGCACCGCCAATTATCACCTCAGCAAAATTGCCTCCGAACGTCTTTACAAGTTCATCCTTTATCTTTGCCTCAATCATCTGGTCCATCACAGGCAATTTGAGCAACACCTTCATGCTGGTCTTGTTGATGATAGGCTGAAGTTTCTGTTTGTATATCTTCTCAATGATAAGAGGAACGGCAATGATAACATCAGGTTTGATCTCTGCAAACGCCCCCATAATGATTTTTGGACTCGGAATCCTTGTAAGGAAATGCACATGGGCTCCCACTGTCATCTCAAAGAGGAACTCAAACATCATTCCATACATGTGCGCTGTAGGCAACATCGACACTATATTGGAAGTTGAACCAATCTTTGGAAATACCTCCTGGGCAAAAAGCACATTTGATTTCAAGGCCCTGTAAGGAATCATCACTCCTTTTGAGAAGCCCGAAGTACCCGATGTATAGTTGATCATTGCAAGTTCATCGGGAGATGACTCCTCATGATAGTTTATGTCATCAGAAGTGAAATTCTTTGGATATTTCTTTCCGAAATGCTCGTTCAAATGCTCCCTTGTCTCTACAATCTGATCTCTTGTAGCATATAGCAACGAAAAATCGTCAATTTGTATTATAGCCTCAAGGTTAGGCATTTCTGTTTCAGAAAGGCTCTCCCAGGCCACCTTGCCCACAAAAAGTATACGGCTGTCTGAATGGTTTACAATGTGGTGTACATTGCCCGGCTTGAACTCGTGCAGGATCGGAACAGGTACCGCACCGTAAGTTATGCTCGCCAAAAAGACAACACCCCAGTTTGCCTGGTTCCTTGAACAGATGGCAATCTTGTCACCCTTCTCAACACCACAAATTCTGAATATTATATGTAATTTCTCTATTCTTCTGGCAACATCCCTGTAGTGCAAAGTGATTCCTTTGTAATCTGACAGTGCCGGTGAATTCCAGTTCTTCCTGAAACTCGTCTCCAGCATTTTGTTGAAAGACATCTCCATACTCATATCTCTGTTATTTAAAATTTTGCAATTCACACAAATGGGAGTACAATCCCTTGTTGTTTAAAAGTTCATTATGTTTTCCCCTCTCAATTATCTCGCCCTTCTGCAGAACTACAATCTCATCTGCATTCTGTATTGTTGACAATCTGTGGGCTATGACAATGGAGGTCCTGTTCTTCATCAAATTGTTGAGTGCATCCTGCACGAGTCTCTCGCTCTCCGTATCAAGTGCCGATGTAGCCTCATCAAGAATAAGGATAGGCGGGTTCTTGAGCACTGCACGTGCAATTGCGAGCCTCTGACGCTGTCCGCCGCTCAATTTGGTACCCCTGTCGCCTATATTGGTATCATACCCGTTCTCCATCTCCATAATGAAGTTATGGGCATTGGCTACCTTGGCTGCATTTATGACATCCTCCCTGCTCACATTCTCCATACCGAAGGTTATATTGTTGTAAACGCTGTCGTTGAAGAGGATGGCCTCCTGAGTAACGATACCCATAAGCGAGATGAGGCTCTCCATGCTGTACTCCTTTATATTCCTGCCGTCCAATAGGATTTCGCCGCCTGTAACATCATAAAAACGCGGCAACATGTCGGCCATGGTTGATTTTCCGCCTCCCGACGGCCCTACAATAGCCACTGTCCGGCCCCTTGGTATTACAAGATTTATATCCTTGAGTACAGGCTCCTGAGCATAGGCAAAATTTACTCCTCTGAACTCGATTCCCTCCTTGAACTCCTTTATCTCCACCGGTGCTGCTGACTCCTTGACCGGATTGTCCACATCCAGAATGGCAAAGAGCCTGTTGCCCGAAACCATACCCCTCTGGATACTTGCATAGGCATTTGACATAGCCTTGGCAGGCTCAAGCACCCTCCAGTAAAAACTTATATACACCACAAACTCCGGAATACCCATTCCCAACTGGCCGTGGATCTGCAGCCATCCGCCATAGAAAAGCACTGCAGCAGCAACTGTAATTCCCAAAAATTCAGAGAGAGGTGAGGCAAGTTCCTGTCTGTTAAACATGGCCATACTGCTCTCCCGGTGCTCCACATTTGTCTTTTCAAACGATGCATTCACATAGTTCTGCGCATTGAAGGCCTTTATTATCCTTATACCCGAAATGGCCTCCTCGAAATGGGTCACAATCCGCCCCATCAAAGACTGGGTCTCAACAGCCTTGCGCTTGAGGTAACGGCTTATGCGTCCAATCACGATTGCCGAGAAAGGGAGTGTAAGCAAGGTAACAAGGGTAAGCCTTGGCGACATATAGAAAAGGCCCACCAGAAAACCTATTATAAGAAGCGGTTCCCTGAAGAGCACATGAAAACTGTTTGCAACACCATTCTGCACCTCAGTCACATCATTTGATATGCAGGAGAGGATATCTCCCTTTTTCTGGTCACTGAAATACCCAACATTCAGGCTTGAAATCTTGTTGAAAAGTGCCCTGCGGATATTGAGCATTATATATGTACGCATATTTACAAGAATGCGCTGCGACAGATACCTGGTAAGGTTTGAGAGGAACGAGGCAAAAATGAAGATTCCGCATACGAACATGAGCGCCTTGAGTACACCAAAATCCTGCATTATGTAAGTAAGGCCATACCTGAAGAGTTCCTGAAAATACTCCGGTGTAAGCGAGAACTCGGGCACCACCAATTGCTGCTTTATATTTGACGGATCAAACAGGACCGTAATAAGCGGACCTATAAGGGCATAATTCAAAACTCCAAAAATCACAGAAAATATTGACAAAACCAGATACCCCGGCCAGAATCGGCTGAAGGGTTTTGCAAATGCCATAAGTCTCTTGAATGACTCCATACTACTTTTCCTCCTCAAAATCTATATATTCACCCATATTCTTCTCAATGACCTTCTCCTTCTGCTCCATTGTGGTAACAGTTACCTTTCCCTCCTGCTCCTTGCTGCGCTTCACCTCATCCTCACTGTTCTGTGCCCCTGTATACATGTTTCCAAAGGCCGAGCCGTTGAATCCGCCGAATGAAGCCCCGCCGTTCTTCATCTTGCGCTTGAGATACCATGTAAGTACAAGCGGAAAGAATTTGGCCAGCAACCATCCGGAAACGAATATGAATATCAATAGTGTTAAAATGAACTCCATTACTGTACTTTTCTTGTTTTACCTGTTTTAAGATTCACAATGAACTCCTTGCCATCCTTGCCGGTAACCCTTATCTCATCTCCACCCTCCAGGTCAATCTGGCTCTCATTGCTTATTACACGCTTCTTGTCCTTTACCTCTACCTCCGTTCCATCCATCCTGTAGATGCGTGTTCTGAAAACACTCTTCAAAATTATATAATTTTCACCGTTTATTTCCTTTATGTCAGGCAACTCCTTCACAAACTCCGGAGCCTTTATATGCAGCCCCTTCAGGCTCTTCTTTCTCTCCAGATTGTACAACGACACCGAGTTGTCTTCGTTGAGCACAAAGAACTTATACTCCTTATTCCCTTTCAGGTCAAAGAGTTTTGGACCCAACAATACCCTCTTCTCAAGTTTCACCGGAAAGTCCCTTACCATCCTTGCCATTCTGTCAAGCAGGTAGAGTCTGTCTTCCGAGGCAAAAATCATCTGCAGTTTGCCGTTCTGGAAGAAATCAACCTGGTCAATCACGCCGCATACAGGTGTTTCAAACGGAATTGCCCAGATGCCCTTTTTGGCACCGCTCATCAACCGTATCTTATTGTTCGGCAACTGCTCCACGAAGAGTTTTTCACCCTTCACATGATCCCTTATCTCAAACGGACCCTTGCCTACAACAATTGTGCTGTCAATGTATATAGTGTTGTCAACACTCTCCTCCCGAGGCTTTTCATGCGGCATTTGGGCCAGTCTTGAAGCATGAAACTCCACTTGAGCCACAACATCCGCCCCCTCAACTCCTATATTGAGCGCCGCAACCTCAAAGTTGTTGTACTCTGTACTGCGTGCAAAAAGGTTCCTGTAGTATGGTTTGACCGTCTGGAGCAGGCTGTCGGGACTCTCCTTTATATTTGCAATTACCTTAACCACTCCCTGGCTACCTGTAAAACTCTTCAACGGAGTCTGGTCAAACCAATAGTCGAATGTCGTATAGTTGGCATTGCCAAGGGCAAACTCCGCAAGGATGTCAGTCGGGCCAATAATACTCCAGCCTCCACCCAAGTCGCAGATACTCTCTTCGTTGCAATGCGAAAAGATTTCTCCGAATACCGACTCGAGATACCCTTTGTACTCATAATCCTGCACCTGGGGCACCTTTTTCTTGTCAATCACGCTTGCCACCACATTGCCAAGGCCAAAAGAGGACTCGCCCCTGACAAACGTGAGCCACTCATGCCTGTCGCCAAACTTGCAGTAGGCCGCAACAAGTTCCTTTGCGCCCAACGAATCTGCATACTCCAAAGGGGTCATCTTGCCCTCAATGCCAACAATATGCTGTTTGTATTTGTATCCCGAGAGTTTTTTGTGCACCTCAAGGAAGAGTTGGTGCGCCTTGGAATAACTCTGGAAATCAGACAATAGAATACTTGCGCAAAAGAGTGTCTGGGCAGGCAGCACACTTCCCATCTCTGATTTGCCGTTCTTCTGGCCCATCAGTTCCGTTGACTGATACTTCTCCTCCCTGTCATTGCCCAATGCTCCATCAAGTTTAAGCACGCCATTTTCATAACTCATGTCAAAAGAACTCCATGAGGCATACCGCAATACAAAATCTGAATATTTGAGGAACTGGCGCATGACAACGCCCGAAAAGAATTTTCCAATCTGATGATGGTTTATATAGAGTGCCTTCTTTCCACCACGCTTTGCGTAAAGAGAGGCAAAATCAACATTGTCAAGTATGGAGGTACCGTTGTCCATATGCCTGATTACACTCTCCACCAAAAAGGAAGAGGTACTCATTACAAGAATGTTGTTACATAGGGCAACATTGAGTGTATCGTTGAACCTGTAGATGTCTGTATAGTTATACTTTCTCTTTCTGCCCTGAAGGAACGGCAACACCTCAGCAGCACTCCTGCCCTCGGGGTTTATGCCCGACAAATCAGTAAATGCAAGCACCGAAACATCATTCTTTGATGAGTAGTGGAGCGACAGCACCAACGGAAGTTCCTGCTGCGGAAACATCTCCGCTATCCTGCTCTGGAGCCTTGAGACCGGATGCCGCTCATCCACAAGCCTGTAGGCAAACGAGAGGGTATCATTGAGCATGGGCATGAACTCTCCGGCAGTCCCGATATCAAAAACCGCCACAGCATCACTTGGAATGGCCCTGCACAACTCCCCTGAGCCCGAAAGAACACCCTTTCCGGCACCATCCCCTTTCCCTCCAAAGAGGCTTATAAAAAATATTGCTATTACAACTATCAGCAACACAGCCGTCAACGAGCCGTATATCAATAGTTTTCTATTGTTTGTCATCAGAATAACCCTAAATTAAGAGGTACAAATATACTCCTTTTTTCATAAATACTCATTACATTAAACGAAAAAGGCTGTACCAGAAAACTGATACAGCCTGTTTCTCCATTATACTTATTGGATACTAAAACGGCAAATCGCCTTCGCCGTCGGCTCCGGCGCCAATGAACGGATCTGAAGACCCGCTGCCCGAACCATATCCGGCACCCATACCAGGATCCTGTACAGGAGCACCGGCAGGCATGTCACGCTGGATTCTCCAAGCCCTCACATCTGTATACCAGCGGCCGTTGAACTCACGCGACTCAATATTCACCGAGATGTTCAACACCTCGCCTACAGCGTATACCTGCAGTTCAGAGACCTTGTCATCGCCCCAGACATTCATGCAGATCTTGCGTGGATACGTCTCCACAGTCTCTACAATAAAGTTCTGTTTGCGCCAAGGACCTCTGGCACTGTTACCGCTCTCTACCTGCAGTTTCTCAATAAGTTTACATTTTATATCAACTGCCATGGCAATTATTTTTTCTCCTCTTTAGGAACTGCTTTGTAAACTTTTACAAGTTCTACATCAAATACCAATGTAGAGTATCCAGGAAGTTCAGGACCCATAGGACGTGGACCGTAACCCAACTCAAATGGTACCCAAAGTTTGATTTTACCGCCTTCGCCAACAAGTTGCATACCCTCAGTCCAGCCTTTGATAACTCTGTTTAGAGGGAATTTTGCAGTCTCGCCTCTCTTGTAAGATGAATCGAACTCAGTACCGTCAAGCAATGTACCTACATAGTTTACCTCAACAGTATCCTGCGCAGTAGCCTTGATCTCCTCGTTGCCGGCAGCCTCTATCTTGTACTGCAAACCGCTCTCTGTTACCTGTACGCCCTCATTCTTCTTGTTCTGCTCAAGGAATGTTGCCTGCTCTGCCTCTTTCTGTTTTGCCATTGCAGTCTCTGCAGCAATCATATAGCCTTGAATGATCTGGCCAACCTTCTGACGGTCAATTTTAAGGCTGTCACCATTCAAAACAGCAAACATACCCTTCTGCATTTGTGCAAAATCAATGCAGTTCATGTTTGATGATTTAAGCATCTCACCAAAAGAGATACCTACTGCGTAACTTACTGAGTCAATCTGGCCATCTGTAATGCCAGGCAACTTCTCAAATTTTGGAGCATTGCTGCAGGAAGCAAACATAAGAGCCCCCAAAGCGCAAATTGTCAATGTTTTTAATGTTTTCATCTTTAAAATTTATTAAGTTAATTAGATTCTTTTTTACAGGTCAAGTACATGGCTGCAAGTCCAAGCAGTGCCGCCAGTGTTGATGTAATGAGGATTGTAGCCTTTCCAAGATTTATAAGGTCAATATCATTGAATGCCAATGAGTCAATGAAGATTGACATTGTAAAGCCTATACCTGCAATCATACCCAAGGCCCATACCTGTTTCCACTTTGTACCCTGTGGCAGTTCTGCAATCTTCAACTTCACCGACAAGAGGCTGAAGAGGAATATGCCTATAGGCTTGCCAAGGAGCAATCCGAAGAAGATACCTGTTGCCACCGTAGGAACCGGTGATGTAAAGAGGCGCCATGTTATCTCCACGCCCGAATTTGCCAGAGCAAAAAGAGGCATGATAAGAAAAGTTGTCCATGGATGAAGAGCAGCCTCAAACTTGTGCATCAAAGGATTGATCTCCTGCACATGCTTGTCGATCTGATGTATGATATGCTGCTGCTGAGGATTCGCAAGCACCTCAATTTCACTGTTGCTCACATCCTTGAATTTAGCCAGAAGATACTTCATCCTTACAGAGAACTTCACCTCATTTATTACTGTCCTTGACGGTATTGTCAATGCCAATATGACACCGGCAATGGTTGCATGGATACCTGACTGGAGAATAAGCCACCAGAGCAGCAATCCCGGCAATATATAGAGCAATACATTCCTCACCCTGTTCCTGTTAAGTGCCATAAGGAACATAACAACAATAGCGGCATAGAGGAGCATGTCAAAGTGGAGAGCATGTGTAGGATAGAATATGGCCAGCACTATAATGGCTCCAAGATCATCAACTATGGCCAGAGCGGTCAGAAAGACCTTGAGACCAACAGGAACCCTCTTGCCCAGAAGCGACAATATTCCCAATGCAAATGCTATGTCGGTAGCCATTGGAATTCCCCATCCGTTGGCCGACGGTGTTCCATGATTGAACAGGGCAAAAAGGAGCGCAGGTACAATCATACCGCCCACTGCAGCAAATATCGGCAACGCCGCATGTTTGAATGACGAGAGTTCGCCTACAAGCATCTCCCTCTTTATCTCCAGGCCCACTACAAAAAAGAAAATAGCCATGAGACCGTCATTTATCCAATGTTCTATTTTCATTGTCAATGAAAAGTCTCCAATAGTGATGCCGGCTTCCTTGTGCCAAAATTCATGCAGGAATCCAAGTGAAGGCACATTTGCACAAACCAGGGAAATTATTGCACAAATCAACAGAAGCACACCTCCAATTGATTCATTATGAAGAAATTGATTGAAAAAGTTTCTCGCCTCAAGGGTCACTACGGCTCTTTTGGGTATTTTCATTGTTCCGGATTTTAATTTGTTAGCGGCGCAAAGATAATTAAATATTTTTTACAATTTTATACTATTCCCTCCCTTAGAATATCATGTATATGTACCAGGCCCACATATCTGTTTCCCTCCATCACCACAACAGATGTTATCTTGTTCTTCTCCATGATATTGAACGCATTTACAGCCAGTTCACCCAACTCTATGACTTTAGGATTTCTTGACATGATGTCCTTGGCCTGCAGCGACTCAAACGGAATTCCCTTCTCCACCATTCTGCGCACATCACCATCGGTTATTATTCCAAGCATCTGCTCATTGGAGTCTAAAACAACCGTAGCGCCCAATCTGTTCTGTGAGATATTGAATATGGTATTGGGGATTGTCTCATTCTCCCGTACACACGGACGCACGTTCTCATCAATAAGGTCAGAGACTTTAAGGTAGAGTCTTTTGCCCAATGAGCCTCCGGGATGGTATTTTGCAAAATCCTCAGGAGTGAACCCCCTCATCTTGAGCAGACACACTGCAAGCGCATCACCCATTACCAACTGGGTTGTGGTGCTTGATGTAGGTGCAAGGTTGTTCGGACAAGCCTCGGCATCAACAGTAGCCCTCAATATATAATTGGAGTGTTTGGCCAGATATGAATCTACATTTGAAACCATTGCCACCAGTTTGTTGCCCATTCTGTTTATAAGCGGCACCAGAACCTTAATTTCGGGAGTATTTCCGCTCTTTGAGATACAGATTACCACATCTTCGGGCTGTATTATGCCCAAATCTCCATGTATGGCATCTGCCGCATGCATAAAGATAGATGGTGTTCCGGTTGAATTCAGTGTTGCAACTATCTTTTGTCCTATAATTGCACTTTTTCCAATTCCTGTTATTACCAACCTGCCTTTTGAATTGTATATAAGGTTGACAATATCAACAAATTGGCTATCTATATAGTTCTTCAGATTATTAACGGCCTGGGCCTCCTTATCAATCACCTCAATGGCAAGTCCGGTCAAGTTTTTTTGAGAATTTTCCATAAAAATTTTGAAAAAAATAAACTAATCGGTAATTTAGTAGCACAAAGGTAAGAAGATTTTTTACGCATACCACCCTTATTTATCATTAATTATGCAACCTACATCTGAAATTTTGCACCATAAACTCAAGGATTTTTTTGGGTTTGACTCGTTCAAAGGAGAGCAGGAGGCCATAATCCGGCACCTCATAGAGGGCAACAGCGCATTTGTGCTTATGCCTACCGGAGGTGGAAAGTCACTCTGCTACCAATTGCCGGCACTTCTTATGGAGGGCACAGCAATTGTGATTTCGCCATTGATTGCTTTAATGAAAAACCAGGTTGACGCCATCAGGGGGTTTGTAGACAACAAGGAGGGCATTGCGCACTTCCTCAACTCCTCTCTCAACAAGACACAGATACAGGAGGTGAGGGACCATTTGTTGTCGGGAGTTACAAAATTATTGTATGTGGCTCCGGAATCACTTACCAAAGAGGAGAATATACAACTTCTGCAAAAGATAAAGATATCGTTCTACGCTGTAGATGAGGCACACTGTATTTCGGAGTGGGGACACGATTTCCGCCCCGAGTACAGGAAGATACACCCTATAGTCAATGAAATAGGCAAAGCCCCCATAATTGCACTTACAGCCACAGCCACACCAAAGGTGCAGCAGGACATACAAAAGAACCTGGGCATGCTTGAGGCCAAAGTCTTCAAGTCTTCATTCAACAGGGAGAACCTCTACTATGAGGTAAGGCCAAAGGTAAATACAGAACGTGAAATCATAAAATTCATAAAGAACAACCAGGGAAAATCCGGAATCATCTACTGTTTGAGCAGGAAAAAGGTTGAAGAGTTGGCAGAGTTGCTCAATGTCAATGGAATAAAGGCACTGCCATACCATGCCGGTCTGGATGCATCCACAAGGGCCCAGAACCAGGACAAGTTCCTTATGGAAGAGGTTGATGTAATTGTTGCAACCATTGCTTTCGGTATGGGAATCGACAAGCCGGATGTAAGGTTTGTCATCCACTACAATATGCCAAAGAGCCTTGAGGGCTATTATCAGGAGACCGGAAGGGCAGGACGAGATGGCGGAGAGGGACAATGTATTGCCTTCTATAGTTACAAGGATATCCAGAAACTTGAAAAATTCATGCAGAGCAAGCCTCTTGCCGAGCAGGAGATAGGAAAACAACTCATCAATGACACCGTGGCTTACGCAGAGTCAAATGTCTGCCGCAGAAAGTCACTGCTCAACTATTTTGGCGAGAGTTATACTGCAGAGAAGTGCGGGAACTGCGACAACTGCCTCTACCCTAAAAAGCAATTTGAGGGCAAGGAGTTCCTTTATACAGTCATTGAATTGATAAACAGCATGAAGGAGAACTTCAAGGCAGACCATCTTGCAAACATACTTGGCGGAGTTACCAACTCCATCATCAAATCATACAACCACCATAAACTTGAATTCTTTGGCATCAATCCAAACAAGGATGCCAGATTCTGGCTGGCGGTAATCAGACAGGGACTTGTTCTTCAATTCCTGAACAAGGATGTTGAAAAATATGGTCTGGTTTCTGTTACCGAAAAAGGTATGGAGTTCTTTGAGAAGCCATATTCCGTTCCAATGGCAGAAGACAGGGAGTTTGTTGATACAGAAGATGATGATGCAGTTTCTACCGTGGGCACAACAAAACACCATGGAGGTGGCGGCGGAGACGACACCTTGCTCTCTATGCTCAAGGATATACGCCATTCACTCTCCAAAAGGCTCAAGTTGCCTCCGTTTGTAATCTTTTCTGATCCGTCGCTTGAGGATATGTCAATAATGTATCCGATAACTCTTGACGAACTCAAGAACTGCCAGGGTGTTGGTGAGGGAAAAGCCAAAAAATTCGGAAAGGAGTTCATCCAACTCATAGCAAAATATGTGGAGGAGAATGAGATCATAAGGCCAACTGAATTTGTGGTAAAATCGGTTGCCAACAAATCTCTTAACAAGGTATACATCATCAAGAGCATTGACCGCCGTCTGCCGCTAGATGAGATTGCAGATGCAAAGAATATGGAACTTGACCAACTCTATGATGAACTTGAGGCCATTGTGGGTTCCGGCACAAGAATTAACATCGACTACTATATCCGTCAGGTAATTGATGAAGACAAGGTTGACGACATATATGACTACTTTAAGGAGGAGGCTACATCAGACTCTGTTAATGAGGCCCTGAAGGCTCTAGGGCCCGATTATACCGAGGAAGAGGTAAGACTGATAAGAATAAAATTCATGTCTGAATTAGGAAATTAAAAAACACACGAGGGCAACTCAAAAGTCTCCTTTTATACAAACATCCCCCGCTAGATTGCATTTTCTAACGGGGGTATCTTATCCTAAAGATGAAATATTTTGCCAGACAATATCTTTGTCGCGGCCCCAATAGGTCAACTGCTTCTTGGCATAGTGCCTCGAATTGCGTTTTATGAGTTCAACAGCCTTTTCCAGAGTTACATTGCCGTCGAGATAGTCAAAGAGTTCCTTGTATCCTACAGTACGCAGTGCCGGCATATCCCTGTACGGCAACAGCGACTCCACCTCCTTGAGCAGCCCCTGCTCCATCATTATATCAACCCTGCGGTTAATTCTGTCATAGAGTTCATCACGTCCTCTTGTAAGGCCTATTTTACGGATTGCAAAAGGTCTCTCTTTCCTGCGGTTCTGCCTCCACTGCGAGAACTTCTTGCCGGTCTGCAATGTAACTTCAACGGCACGAACCACACGTTGCCTGTTCTGCAGATCAACGAACTCACACGCCTGCGGATCTATCTCCTCAAGTTTTCTGACCAACTCCTGCAACCCCTCCGGAGTTGCAGCCTTTTCACTCAATTCACGTCTCAATTGCTGGTCGGCAGCCGGAAAATCATCAAGGCCATTACATAAGGCATCTATGTACAAACCCGAGCCTCCTGCCATTACAAGTCTGCTGTGGCTCCTGAAAAGTTCCTCCAACAGGGCAAGTGCCTCAATCTCATATCTTCCCGCGGTGTAGAGGTCTGTAACTGTATTGGAAAAGATAAAATGGTGCTCTACCCGCGCCAACTGCTCCGGTGAAGGGGGCGCGGTACCAATCTTCATCTCCTTGAAGATCTGTCGGGAGTCACATGATATTACAGGAGAGCCGTACTGAAGAGCCAGATCAATGGCATAATCAGTCTTTCCCACCCCGGTAGGACCCAAAATTATTGTAAGTTCCGGTCTGCCCATTTCCAATACCTGGAATCTGCTTCACTACATGAACTCCTCACCTTCCGGAAGTTCGCCATCCTCTATTGCAGAATCATCCACTATCTCATCTGCAGCATCAGAGAACTGGTCAAGATCATCATAACCCTTGGCAAACTGGTCAGGATTACGTCCCTTTTCTGCTGTAAGACGCGGATAATGGGCCCTCGGCTGTTCCTCTGCGGTATCAATATAGGCAAGGTTTATGTATCTGTCCTTCCGGATGTCAAACACATACAGAATGGTCGGCTCGCCGTTCTTTACGGTCTGTGCAATTGTAACGCTGTCCATGGAACCGTCGCCCATATCAAAGAGTCCATACTCACTGCATACCCTGCCTGCAGAGTCCAGCCCCCTGAACACGACCATCTGATCAGGCGCAAAATCAAGATCTGCAGTAAGATACTCATGCAAATCATACAGGGTCATGTCTCCTTTGACCTCATACTCCCTCATAAAAACCTTACTGCCGGGGATTGATGCTTTATATTTGTAAATTGCCATATCAACCAAATATTTCTGGTAAGTGAATTTGTTCTGCAAGATAGTACATTTTTACGAGAAATTTGTATTGCAATTTAACAAAAAAGGGTGTATTTTTACATATTGATATGGAGACATCCCTAACATCTGCTAACGACTGCTATAAGAGCATTTTAGAGCCTTCCACCGGTATTTTCAAGGATAACGGCAGCAAGTTTTTGGCCTTCGCCTACCCTGTTTCTTCGGTGGATGAGATAAAGCCCATTGTCCAGCAGTTGAAAAAAGAGTACTTTGATGCGCGCCACCATTGCTATGCCTACCGCATAGGCCACACCGGTGCAATATGGAGGATGAATGATGACGGAGAACCCTCATCTACAGCAGGAAGGCCCATCTACGGGCAGATCCTTTCATCTGATCTGAGCGATATCCTCGTTGTTGTTGTAAGGTACTTTGGTGGAATAAAATTGGGAGTGCCAGGCCTTATACGGGCATACAAGACCTCCACAGCAGATGCCATTGCAAATGCTACCATCATAGAAAAAATAGCCACAATACCATACAGGATCATATTTGACTACTTTCAGATGAATGCAGTAATGAAGAGACTGAAAGATATGGGGCTGTCGCCGGCTGACCAGCAATTTGATCTGAACTGTTCACTCAGGGTTGATGTGAGGCTGAACAGCACATCTGCATTTCTTGAGGCCTTTGACAAACTTGAGGGATGCAGAATAGAGAAGATTGAGGCCATGGAAGAGGAAAAAGAAGAAATGTAACAATCAAAAACTATCATATATGCCAAAAAGTCTAATTTCAATTCACGATTTTACAAAAGAGGAGATTCTGCACATCCTAGATGTGGCAAGGGAGTTTGAACAGAACAAATCTCAAAGAATCCTGCAGGATAAAGTTGTAGCCACACTCTTTTTTGAACCATCAACGAGAACAAGACTTAGTTTTGAGACTGCAGCAAACCGCTTGGGGGCAAGAGTCATTGGCTTTTCAGATGCGGGCAACACCAGTGTAAGCAAAGGTGAAACGTTGAAGGATACCATAAAGATGGTTTCCAACTATGTAGATATCATTGTCATGAGGCATCCGCTTGAGGGCAGTGCAAGATATGCATCTGAAGTAGCATCCGTTCCAGTAATCAATGCCGGTGACGGAGCCAACCAGCACCCGTCACAGACTCTGCTTGACCTTTACACCATCCGTCAGACCCAGGGAAGGCTTGACAATATAAACATCAATATGGTAGGAGACCTCAAATACGGAAGAACAGTTCACTCGCTTCTTCAGGCCATGTCCCACTTCTCTCCAAAATTCACATTCACTGCACCGGCAGAGTTGAAGATGCCGCAGGAGTACAAGGATTTTCTTGACAAAAAGGATATACCGTACACCGAGAGGCTTGAATTGGACAAGGGAATTGCCGACACCGACATCCTTTACATGACCCGCGTCCAACAGGAGCGTTTCTCTGATCCAATGGAGTATGAAAAGGTAAAGAATGTATATAGCCTTACCGCATCAATGCTCAACAATGCAAAACCTAACATGAAGATTCTGCATCCGCTTCCAAGAGTTACAGAAATAAGTCAGGATGTGGATGACACACCTTATGCATACTATTTCAAACAGGCAGAAAATGGAGTGTATGTAAGAATGGCCATCATTGCATACCTTCTTGGCTACAAATAAATCACCCCGTAAAATCACAACAATGGAAAATACAATAAAAAAACTGAAGGTCAGCGCAATAGAGAACGGAACGGTATTGGACCACATACCTGCCAACCAACTCTTCAAAGTAATAAACATACTTAACCTTACAGACTGCAAAAATCCGGTGACATTTGGAACCAACCTTGAAAGCAAACTTCTGGGTAAAAAAGCCATCATCAAGATTGCCGACAGATATTTTGCAGACGACGAAATAAACAAGATCACACTTGTGGCACCACAGGCAAAGATAAATGTCATAAAGAATTTTGAAGTTGTGGAGAAGAGGGTTCTAACAGTACCTTCTGAGATTACAGGCATTGCAAAATGCGGCAATCCCAAGTGCATTACAAACCACCAGCCTGTTCCTACACGCTTTGCCACAGTAGCCGATAACGGCAAACTCAAACTGCATTGCCACTTCTGCGAAAAGATGACAGATGCCGAAAATGTAGTGATTTTGGCAAAAAATTAAAAATTCAAACCACTATTCACAATTTTGATTATAATTTGTAATAAAATTTATATCTTTGACTGTGATATAGAAAACAAATCAGATTTAACAATTAAAAAGATCAACATACCATGAAAAAAGTACATAATTTCAACGCAGGTCCTTGCGTTTTGCCTAAAGAGGCAATTGAGTCAGCAATTGAGGCGATCCGTGATTTTGACAACACTGGCATAGGTATTTTGGAGATTTCACACCGTACACCTGGTTGGGAGCGCATTATGGCTGAGACTGAACAACTATGGAGAGAGTTGTTGAACATCCCTGAGGATTATGCTGTAATCTTCTTGGGCGGTGGTGCCTCTACACAGTTCTTTGAGGTTCCTGCCAACCTTCTTAAAACAAAGGCTGCTTACCTTCAGACTGGTGTTTGGGCTAAAAAAGCGGTGAAAGAGGCCAAATTCTATGGCGAAGTAGAGGTTGTTGCCTCTTCAGAAGACAAGACTTACTCTTACATTCCAAAAGGATATACAATCCCTACAGATGTGGATTATTTCCATATCACAACCAACAATACCATTTACGGTACAGAGATCCACGAGGATATTGATTCTCCTGTAACTTTGGTTGCCGACATGTCTTCAGACATCATGAGCCGTCCGGTAGATGTAAAGAAATATGGCATGATCTACGGTGGTGCACAAAAGAACGTTGGCCCTGCAGGTGTTACTTTCGTTATCGTACGCAGAGACCTTCTTGGCAAGGTTGACCGTCCTATCCAGACTATGGTAGACTACCGCACACACTATACAGATGAGGCAAAGAACAGATCAATGTTCAACACACCTCCTGTATTCCCTATCTTCGTTATGCATGAGACTCTAAAATGGGTTAAGGAGCAAGGCGGTGTAGAGGCAATGTACAAGAGAAACAAGGAGAAAGCAGAACTTCTATACAACGAGATTGACAGAAACCCATTGTTCGTAGGTACAGCGGCAAAAGAAGACAGGTCTCTTATGAACGTATGCTTTGTAATGGCTCCAGGTAAAGAGGCCCTACAGGATGAGTTCATGGCATTTGCAAAAGAGAGAGGCATGATCGGAATCAAGGGTCACCGTTCAGTTGGCGGCTTCAGGGCATCAATCTACAATGCATGTCCACTTGAGAGCGTTCAGGCACTTGTTGCTTGCATGCAGGAGTTTGAGCAACTTCACAAATAGTATCAATATAATATGGGTGTGGTCCGATGCCACTCCCATATTCTTTTATGAACACTTAAACAATATACAAAATGAAAGTACTTATTGCTACCGAAAAACCATTCTCAAAAGTTGCAGTTGACGGAATAAGAAAAATTGTTGAGGGTGCCGGCTATGAGTTTGCTGCCCTTGAAAAATATACATCAGTTGAGGAGTTGTACGCTGCTGTTGCAGATGTTGATGCACTTATCGTGCGTTCAGACAAAGTTACCAAAGAGGTTATTGCTGCCGCAAAGAACCTCAAGATTGTTGTAAGGGCTGGTGCCGGTTTTGACAACCTTGACCTTGCTGCCTGCACAGAGCGCGGCATTGTTGCAATGAATACTCCGGGCCAGAACTCTAACGCTGTTGCAGAGTTGGCTCTTTGTTTCATGATCTACATGTCACGCAACCAGTTGACTCCAGGCACCGGTTCTGAGTTGAAAGGCAAGACTTTGGGTATACAGGCATACGGCAACGTAGGAAGACTTGTTGCAAACCACGCAAGAGGTTTTGGCATGAACATCATGGCATATGATCCTTTTGTCCCTGCTGAGGCTATGGAGAAAGAGGGTGTGATTGTTGCAAAATCACTTGAGGATCTTTATGAGAACTCAAACTTCATTTCACTTCATATTCCTGCAACAGAGCAGACCAAAAACTCTATTGGCTACAACCTTCTATCAAGAATGCCAAAAGGCGGCTGTCTTGTAAACACAGCCAGAAAAGAGGTTATCAACGAGGAGGAACTAATTAAAGTCCTTAGAGAGAGGGAGGATTTGAAATATATCACAGATGTTGCTACAGCAAACCATGCCGCAATAGCAGAGGAGTTCGGAAAACGCGTTTACGGTACACCTAAAAAGATGGGTGCAGAGACTGCAGAGGCCAATGTAAATGCGGGCCTTGCTGCCGCCAACCAGATTGTAGACTTCTTTACAACAGGAAACAAGAGATTCCAAGTGAACAAATAGTAAATAATACAACATAACTTACTTCAAATTATGGTAAAAGTAAAACCTTTTGCAGCAATCCGTCCGCCAAAAGCATTTGCAGCCGAGGTGGCATCACGTCCTTACGACGTTCTTAACTCTGTTGAGGCCAAAGCCGAGGCCGGAGAAAAATCACTGCTTCATATTATCAAACCTGAGATTGATTTTGATCCGATTGCCGATGAGCATGGCCAGGCTGCCTACGACAAGGCCGTTGAAAACTTCAAGTTGTGGCAAGAGAGAGGATGGCTTGTACAGGATTCAAAAGAGAACTACTACGTTTACGCCCAGACTATGGAGGGCAGAACACAATATGGTCTTGTAGTATGCGCAAATGTAGAGGATTATATGACAGGCAAGATCAAGAAGCACGAACTTACCCGCAAAGACAAGGAAGAGGACCGTATGATTCACGTAAGAAACCAGAACGCAAACCTTGAGCCTGTATTCTTTGCTTATCCCGACAACGCACAAATCAATGAAATAGTTGAGCGCACAATCAAAACCAAGGAGATTGAGTACGACTATATTGCTCCAGTTGATGGTTTCGGCCACAAATTCTGGGTAATCGACAACGAAGAGGATATTGCTGCCATTACAAACATCTTTGCATCAATTCCTGCATTCTACGTTGCCGACGGCCACCACAGAACTGCTGCTGCTGCATTGGTTGGTGAGGAGAAAAAACGCAACAACCCTAACCACACAGGAGAGGAGGAGTACAACTACTTCATGGCTGTTGTATTCCCTGAAAGCCACCTTAAAATCATTGATTACAACCGCGTGGTCAAAGATTTGAACGGAATGACTGCCGAGCAGTTCATCGAAAAACTCAATGAAGATTTTATTGTTGAGAAAAAAGGTGCCGATATCTATGCTCCGTCGGGACTACACAACTTCTCAATGTACATTGGAGGAGAGTGGTACTCATTGCAGGCAAAGGAGGGCACATACGACGACGCTGACCCAATAGGCGTACTTGACGTAACTGTATGCTCTAACCTGATTTTTGACAAACTTTTGGACATCAAAGACTTGAGAACCTCAAAGAGAATTGATTTCGTAGGAGGTATCAGAGGTCTTGGAGAACTTAAGAAACGTGTTGATTCAGGCGAAATGGTTGCAGCATTTGCACTATATCCTGTATCAATGAAGCAGTTGATTGACATTGCCGACACAGGCAATATCATGCCTCCTAAAACTACTTGGTTTGAGCCGAAACTTCAAAGTGGTCTTGCTATCCACAAATTGGAGAGATAATTGCAAAACCTATAAAAAAGGGGCAACCGCAAAGGTTCCTCATTGAACATAGAAGGGGATGAACAAAAAGTCACCCGTAAGAAGCAAACCCCTGCCAGAACATATATTTTCTGGCAGGGGTTAGTTGTTTAATAAGCGATCTTGCGGGTCAGACTTAATCACTTTATGGAACTGTTTGCGCAATCAGTCCCGGTGCTACATCAAATTTAGAAGACCAAAAGGAACTCCAAAGAGAGTTTGTTGTCACTTGCAGTCTCACTCTTGAAGAGTTTTGACATATCCATAGAAGAGCGGAAATAATGCTCGTAGTTCACTCTGAACAATGAATTGAAATTATTTGTATTCAATACAAAATTTACACCTACAGTAGCCCTGTTTACACCAAAACCCCTGTCAAGCATATCATAACCCATAGCATCCCAACGAAGAGCAGGTTCAACTCTCTTGAATGTCTTTGAATTTACAGGAACCTTTACAAGGCCCTGCGCATAAACAGATGACAAATCGCCGGCATAACCCTCAAAATCATTATAGTTGTGCTTGTTCATATACTCTGTCTCAAATCTGAACAAAGAGTTGTCATACCTTAAGTCGGCGCCCCACATCAAATAATCTTCATTCTCATTAATGGCAGTTTTGTAGAACTTTGCAGTGGCTCTGAAGCCCTCCATCGATCCAAAGAGAATTCTGCCGGAAAATGATGGAGAATCAGTAAATTTAGGGTTATTGATACCATCACCATTATAGACACCGGCCTCCAAAGCAATAGGAAAACCCTTCTGCTTAAGTGTGTAACTTGCTGTAAGTCCAATATCCCTTGACGAGTTGAAGAATTTACCAATAAATGGTCTATTGACAAAATCTGTAGAGTTAGGGCTAACGGTATACGAGTTGAAAAGTGGAATTCCTCCCTGTCCAAAAGTAAACTTGAGACCTTTGGCCGGTTTGAATGTAGCATAAAGGTCAAGAACTTTCAATGTACCGTTATCAGAAAGGTCAATCATGAACTTATATGATATTTTCTTGGAAACATCACCCTGAACACCAACCCTGGCGTTCTTAATTGAAAATTGTGACTCGCCATTCTCAGAATCAAGTTCGTACTTGCCTTTGAAGATCAAAATAGGCTTAAGAACAGTAAGTTGCTGTACAGATGAGTCGGAATTGATTGTAGTCTTGACCAATCCTTTCTTTGTAAATTTATACGAAGAATTTGAATCCTGCGCCAACAATGTAATCGGAAGAATCAAAAGGAGCACTAATCCCAATAAAACTTTAAAATTTCTCATAAATATAAGTATTGTCTAAATTATCTAATCCCATAAATTAAGGCGACAAAGATAACACAAAAAACCATTGGAGAAAAACCCATTTTCTGCAACATGGCACATGGGCAAAAAAAAAAAGACCTCCAGACATTTCTGACTGAAGGTCTCAATAAGTTGGCGGCTACCTACTTTCCCACTTGGTATAGCAGTATCATCGGCACTAATGGGCTTAACTTCTCTGTTCGGTATGGGAAGA
>SUYU01000027.1 GCA_015060245.1 Bacteroidales bacterium
AACATTATATTACAACCAATTACGATAAGGTATTATACAATCTTCTATGTGATAACGGATACAAAAAAGGAGAATCAAATAATACGGAAAGTCTGTATAGCATAAGACGAAAGTTTGGTCTGCAAAATAAAGAAGGAAGATATAAATATATATGGCCAATACATGGAACAATCCAATATCCAAAATCAATAATGCTCGGATTGGATCAATACTGTGGTTCTATAGGTAAAATCAATGATTATATAAAGGGGAAATATGAGTATAACAAGAATGGTGAACCTCATATCTTGAAAGGGATAATACAGCGTATAGAAAATAATGAATGTGAAATCCCATTTTCATGGATAGACCTATTTTTTACACATAACATACACATAATCGGATTTGGGCTACAATATGAAGAGACTGATTTGTGGTGGATTCTCAACAAAAGGCAACGCTACATAAAGCAGTATAGTCGAGAAAATATCATTACAAATAATATTTATTACTATGGAGATGTAGAGAAGAACAAAAAAGCTCTTTTAATGAAACTTGGAGTTGAAGTATGCTCATTTGATTCTAAAGGATTGAAAAACACTGATTCATCATATTATAAAAAACAGTATGAATTTTAATTAGATAAAATAGAAACATATTGCAAATAATCTTTACAAAAGAATTAAAGTATGGCATTTTATCATTATACAGGATTAACTGCTCTGAATGGAATTTTAAATGACGATTCTGATGACATCCCCAATGTTCGTTTGTGGGCTACAAGGTATGACTGCTTTGAGGATCAGGATGAATATAGGCTTGGTATCAACTATGCCCAAAAGTATCTTTCAATTTTGGAAGAAAAACGGAAAATGCAAAAGGATAGATGTATTGCAGAAATGTTTGATGTAAAAGAAATAGAATCTGCTGCAGGTCTTCCATTACCATATGTAATTTCTGTTACAGCCCGAAATGACAATGATTATATGTGGAGAAATTACGCTGATAATTACAATGGAGTTGTTTTAGAACTTGACTTGTCTTATTTGAGAGGAGGATATGACTATGCCATATTGTGTAAGTTAGAACAATGTATTTACGAAGACACATATAGCGATGATGAATTAGTTGACAAAATATTTCAAGCTTATAGTGATGGCGGATATGCCTTTTTGAATACTAATAAAGAACTCTTTATGGGTATGTTAAAAGATTATCCGCAATTATTTGTGCGATTTATTGCGATGTATATACTGGCGTTCTTTGCACCACGTATAAAACGCAATAAGTTCAAAGGCGAAGAAGAATCCAGAATCATATTATCAACTCAGGTTCCTGAGTATTCTAAATTTATAATGGATAATATAGATGTCTTAAACCGAATATCCGCTGCGATTAATTCAGATCTTGACTTTAAAAATACTGCAAACACGATAAAAAATGAGAAATGTCGTTATAGAAACGGAAAGAAGATTTATTATCGAGAATTATATTTACCCGAAGAGAGTCTGAAGCGTATATATGTCACCAATGAGAATACGAAACAAAAGGTTCGAAAATTACTACTACAGAAACATTTTACAAATGTAGAAGTAGAGATTATAGATAACAATCTTAGTTGAGAATATATATAACATGGTACAAAGTAGGGATTCCGAACTGAGGTGGAACAAAATTCAAGGCATTTGCTTGCATTTCAAAATAAAGCAGTAACTTTGCAACAAAGTAGGAACTTGACTCTGCGAGACCCTGCAAAATGGTGCAGAATTCAGGTGGAGCAATAGCGGGAGATTACGTTTGTTGCTATTCTTTAATGCAAAGATATAGAGCCATTTAGAAATAAAACTCATTTTCTGGTGGCACCACAGCAAAAGCAGTTACATTGTGTTGTAACTGCTTTTTTGTCGTTTATTCTGGTTTGGTTCACTCTGGTAGAGTCTGGGGTAATGTGGTCAAAAAGGGTTGGTGATACCCAATATAACGCATTGATAAATAGAAAGATGTAGTAATTAGATGAAATGCGTTTCTTCTGATTTATTATTTTATGTCAAAAATAAGGCGAGAAAGATGCCCACAATGCTGCTTTTTGGATGTTATAAAATGGGATACAAGATCAGGTCTTCAGCGTTATAAATGTTGCAACTGCGTATCTTATTCTTTTTAGAGACAATGCCACCGAGTCTACACTCTGCTATAGACTTTTCGGAAAGTTTCACCTTAGTGAGATTATACTGCTTTAGCATTGTCTTCGCATATTTTGCATGTGTTTCTGCATCCATAGATGCAATATTTTACCTTGTCAGATCCAGCAATAATGAAAGTTTTTTTAATTATACCTTATCGGGTGTAATCTAATTGTTCTAATGTGCATTTTATACCTGATGGGGTATAAAATTAAAACTTGCCACGATAACAGTTTTGCAATACTCTCTCAATATCGCTTTCCCGATAGAAAATTTCCCAATTTAGATAGTTGTTAAGACTATTCGTTCGCTTTACAAATTGCCCGAGGCGCAATATTGGCACTGATTCCAACTCCGGTGCCGGGTACGGGACTTATGTGTGGTATCTGCTATATCATGGCAGGAGGATTCTCTGCACTCTCTACAAGGTTATTGGAAGATAAAGGTGAACAAGCAGATGGCAAAATTTTGTGAGGAGTGGTGTACTGAAAGGGATCTGATACAAAAACTGCAGATATCCTTTGACTCCGTAATGGAGAGATTCAATGAACTGAATCCGCAGACAAGGCTCAAGTTCAGGGTATGGTATGACCAGTTGCAGGTAAAGATTGATGTAAGGACCGAAATTGCCTCCATAACTGAGGTGGCATACTCGGCGGAGAGTTATACATCACTCTCTGTAGCGCTCATGATGCTGCGTAGCATCTTTGACAATGTAAAGGTTGTGCAGCAGGAAAAATCGGTTCTCCTGCATGTGGATGCCGATATAGAGCCATTGCTTGGCAGGCGTGGGGCTCTTCTTCGCCAGGCTGTCGAGTTGCATATTAACAAAGTTTTTGCTAAAATTGTAACCCCGTTTCTGCTTGGTGCATGATTGTGGCTGCCATGTGGTTTCTTTGGTTGGAATCTGGCAATCCCGGGCATTGTACTTTATAGGTTACTCTTGTTTAAATGATTGTAATATGGAAAAGATTAAGATTCTGATATTTTCTCTGATGGCTCTTGTATGCTCTATAGGAATGATTTCTTGCCAAGAGGAGGAGTTTGACCCCGCAGAACTTCTGGTTGGAAAGTGGAGCAGGACCATGGGGTATGAAATTGTGATTTTTCCCGACGGCAACTCTTCTGAAACGGAGGTTAATGATGCCGGCGATACTTATCAAATAATATTCTACAAAAACGGTAATGGAGAGTCTCTGTTTATGGAGGATGGCAATTGGAACAGGAGTGCCACATTCAGGTGGGCATCTGACGGCAATGTTCTCATTACGCTTGACAACGATACCGGAATTGAGCAGGAGGGAAAAATAACCTTGCTGAATGAGTCGTCGCTTGTAGTGGAGGAGGATTTTGAGTCGGAGGGAAACAGGGTGTGCAGAAAGAACACATACAGGAGAGTTGAGTAGAAATCAGATTGAGAAGTGATGCAGAACAAAGATATAAAGGCACTCAAGGATCCTATGGGGGCGGCAATCCTTGACTATTTCAAGAATGGAAGGGCGGCAAAGTTGAGGGTTTTTTCCTCGCAGTTTGATGAAGATGAGATACCTGTAGAGGAACTTTTCCGCGAGTATGAACAGATGCCATATCTTGAGAAGATGGCTCTTGGACTCTCCCGGGGGCAAATTCTTGATGTGGGTGCCGGAAGCGGTTGCCATTCGCTTGCCCTACAGAAGATGGGCAAGAGTGCAACTGCAATAGACATTTCGCCGCTTGCCGTATCGGTAATGAGGGAGAGGGGATTGGATGCCCGTCAGGTAGACCTGTTTGATGAGTCTTTTACAGGAAATTATGATACAATATTGATGCTGATGAACGGTTCCGGAATTATAGGAACTATAGACAATATGCCAAAGTTCTTTTCAAGAATGAGGCAGTTGCTTGCCCCAGACGGTTTTATTTTAATGGATTCAAGCGACTTGAAGTACCTTTATGAAGATGAGGACGGCAGTTTTGAGATAGATCTTGCAGCGGACTATTATGGCCAGTTGGACTACAGGATGCAGTACAAAAACATCAAGGGCGAGGTCTTTGACTGGTTGTACATCGATTTCCAGACTCTCTCTTATCATGCAGGCCAGAATGGCTTCAAGGCAGAACTTGTTGCAGAGGGTGAGCATTATGACTATTTGGCAAAACTCTCATTATCATAGGATAATATCATTATGCCATTATAACTTATAGCATATTGCAGAATTATTATAGCATTATAGCAATGCAGAATTATTATAGCATTATATCATTGCAGAATTATTATAGCATTATATCATTGCAGAATTATTATAGCATTATATCATTGCAGAATTATTATAGCATTACAGCATTATAAAATAAATTTAGTATTATAACAGAAGCAATTTTATAGAAGAATAATTTATGAGGAATTTTCTATTGATGTCGGTTTTTGCTGGTTTGCTCATTGGAACGGGCGGTCTGGTATATTTGAGGGTCGGTGGTGTAGCCGGTGCAGTACTCTTTGGCTTTGGCCTTTTGAGCGTTGTAATGTGTGGTGCACAACTCTTTACAGGCAAATCGGGTTTTCTGCCCGTAAAGGATATCCCGCGCCTTTTGCTTATGCTCGCAGGAAATGCCGCAGGATGCCTTGTTGCCGCCACAATAGCAGTTTACTGTATAAACCAGCCTGTAATTTCAAATCTTGATGCAATTCTTGCTTCCCGACAATCTGCCTCCTGGATCTCCCTGCTGCTGACATCTTCAGGAACAGGAATGATCATGACATTGGCTGTATATGGTGCACGCAGGCAGCACTATCTTCCGTTGCTCTTCGGTGTGCCGGTATTCATATTGTGCGGACTCCCGCACTGCGTTGCTGATGCCTTCTACTATGCTCTTGCCATACTTATGGGGAAATTCGTCTGGTGGATACTTCCCGCATGGCTATGGGCAATTGCCGGCAATTACATAGGATGCAATCTTCCGAGATTCTTCATGCAGGATAAGTTTGAGAATTAGGCTCGCGCCTGCAGACCATTTTTATTTAAGGCTCCCCATGAAAGATGTTAAGGTAACATACGTCTCTGTGATTCTCCCTTTGAAATACAGGGGCGGGGCTACATATACTGTTCCTGATCATCTGTCGGACAGCGTGGTTGAAGGTAGCCGCGTAGGTGTTGATTTTGCTGGAAAGGAGTATTCTGCCGTGGTTGAATCAATATCGGTAATCTCCCAACCGGTTGCTCTTTCAGGCTCCCAGAAAACTCTTTCAGGATCTTGTGAAACCATTTCATCCGGCAGTGAAACTCTTTCAAGTTGCCAGGGAGTACCTCATGCCCGCACTGAAGGTACTTCTGGGAGTGTGGAATCAGATTCGCATGGGCGTGAAATATCATATAAGGATATATTGCGTGTGGAGCCCTATCCGCCCATCTCGCAATATGAAATAGGACTTTGGCGAGAGGTGGCAGATTATTATCTCTGTTCCATAGGAGAGGTTTATAAGGCGGCCTATCCTATGCTGGCAATCAGGCAGGAGCAAGTCAAGTCAAGGAAAACAGCAGCCTCGTTTTACGAAAAGATAGGCAATGGGGCGGGTGATGCCCGCCTTCCGGAACTCTCCTTGAAGCAACAGGAGGTGCTTGACAACATAAAAACGCTATTTGCTTCACCCCAAAAGAGAAAACCTGTGCTTCTGCATGGTGTAACCGGAAGCGGAAAGACCGAGGTGTATGTACATCTGGCGGCAGAAGAGTTGAGGCAGGGGCGTAGTGTGCTCTACATGGCTCCGGAGATTGCCATAACAAGGCAACTCCAGATAAGGCTCAAAAGCGTTTTTGGAGAGAGACTGCTTCTGTACCATTCCAAGCAGACTGCTGGAGAGAAGAAAAGGATACACAAGATATTGTCGGGAGAGTACAGAAGAGAGTATGAAAAGGAGTGTGGTCAGTTTGAAGGGAGCGATGCTGCAATTGTTCTTGGAACCCGTTCGGCACTTTTTCTTCCATACAACAGGCTGGGGCTTGTAATAGTTGACGAGGAGCATGATTCAAGTTACAAGCAGACAGAACCTGCACCGAGGTATCAGGCCAGGGATGTGGCAGTGATGCTGGCAAATATTCATGCAGCAAATGTGCTTCTTGGGTCGGCAACACCATCATTCGAGTCACTTTACAATTGTACAATAGGAAGATTTGCCAAAGTGGAACTCTTTGAGAAATATTATGGGGCAAGAGAGTCGTATGTGGGGATTATTGACACAATCTGGGCAAGAAAGAGCGGGCAGATGAGAGGCAATTTCTCTCAGAAACTCCTCAATACAATAAAAAAACGTGTAGAAGAGGGAAAACAGGTACTTGTTTTCAAGAACAGGCGCTCATATGCTCCTGTAGTGGAGTGTACGGAGTGCGGAGAGATTGTAAAGTGTCCGCATTGCAATGTGAATTTGAGTTACCACAGATACAATTCAACTTTAAGGTGCCACTATTGTGACTATACGGTACGGTTCAGTCCTGTATGCAGCAGGTGCGGCCTTGATTCGTTGAGATGCAAGGGCGCAGGAACAGAGAGGCTTGAGGAGGAGTTGAAAGAACTTTTGCCTGAGGTTCGTATAGCCCGTTTTGATGCCGATGTAGCCTCAAGCAAGAGGGCTGAGGAGGCTGTGATAAAGGCCTTTGCAGCAGGAGAAATTGATGTTCTGGTTGGAACCCAGATGATTTCAAAGGGATTTGATTTCAAGAACCTAAAACTTGTTGCTGTGATAGATGCAGATTCGCTTCTCGCCATGCAGGATTTCAGGGCAGATGAGCGTGCATTGCAGATGTTCAGCCAACTCCTCGGTCGTGCCGGTAGAAGAGAGGAGGCAGGAGAGTTGCTAATTCAGACAAACAGCAAAAACCACCCTGTAATAGAGTCATTGATAGGGAATCTCCATAAATCAGGTACTTTGCCATCTGCGGAGCGGCAGGAGGAGAATATACTGGATATCCTTATGGAACAGAGGCGAGAGTTCGGTTTTGCTCCATTTGTGAGAATGGTAAAGATTATAGTAAAGCACTCTTCAAAGGAGAAACTTGATCTTATATGCAGTAGAGTTGCAGGAGTACTCGGAGAGATTGGGGCTCTTGAGGTGACCGGTCCATTTGTACCTCAGACCGATAGGGTCAGGGGCGAGTGGCTCATGGCCTTTTATGTGAAATTTGCAAGGGACCGTAGGCTCAAGGAGAACAAACAGAGATTGCTTGAACAGATTCTTGCCCTCAAGTGCGGAAATTCCGTAATCATTGATGTGGATCCGCTGTAAGACATTTGGTCCAGACCGGTTGATGTTTCCAGTCAATTGATTGTCTGCATTGACTGTTGTTTCATGTCAATTGATGGCCGACATTGATTGTTGTTTCATGTCAATTGATGGCCAACATTGATTGTTGTTTCACGTTGATTGACGCTCTTCCTAATTGAAAATATGTGAAACAAGTTCAATGAGCAGTTCGCCTTCAGTGGCGGTTCCCGCATTTCCGCTCTTGAATTTATAGTCGCACTCCTTTATCTGCGCAATTATTCCCATCACCTTGACATAACTGTAGTTTCTGATTGCCGCAGCATACTCCTTCTCCTGGGCACCAAATGCTCCTGCTTTTTTGGCCGCACCCTCGGGTGTTCCGCCATCACGTTTGAGGTAGGCATAGGCCTTGAGCAGTTTGGCAATATAGAAGAAAAGTGCGCCAAGGGTGAGGGCAAGCGGATATTTCTTGGGGTTCTCTCCAAAAAAGTGCACTATCTTGAATGCCTTCTCCTTGTCTCTGTAGGATATTGCCCTGCAGAGTTCAAAGGCCGAAAATTCTCTGCTTATGCCAATGTTTACCTCTATGTCACGGGCTGTTATCTCCTTGGAACTGTCGGGAAGCGATTTTATGAGTTTGTCAATTTCAAGCACAATTTTCCTGAGACTGTTGCCGGTATGTTCTGCCATGAGTTGTGCGGCATCATAACCGATAGAGTATCCCAATGACTTGATGTGGTTTACAATCCACTCTCCAACCTTCCACTCCTGCAGCATGGTAGATTCAAATACAACAGCATCCTTGCTTGATTTGAGTTTTTTGTACAGGGCGCTGCGCTTGTCAATGCTTTTGCCTGTATAGGAGAGTACCAGAACAGTTTCAGGAGCAGGTGACTGCATGTAGATTTCGAGCGCATCTCCTTTTCCCAAGTTCTGTGCCTCCCTTACAACCACAAGTTGGTACTCGGAGAACATTGGAAAGCGTCTGGCAAGCGAAACCACCTCGGCAGGATTGGTGTCTGAACCATATACAATAGTCTGGTTGAAGTCCCTCTCCTCCGGTTTGAGCAAAGTGGCAAGAATCTCATCTGTAAGCACATCTGAATAGTAAGGCTCCTCGCCCATAAATACATATACAGGTTTGAAATTCCTTGCCCTGATGTCGTTCAGAATCGTATTGAACTGAGATGTTGTGTCTTGTGAGTTCTGTTTTGCCATATAAATGAAAAATCTGCCATAGCAAAAATAGTAAATTTTTACCAAGTTGGGATATTGTTTATCTTTGTGGCAGTTTTATAGCAGTCAGTATTTGAAAATATTCTTGACCCATGGCAGACGGAAGGGCGGAAATATTTGATCCGTTAAGGAAAAAGAGGGTGGCTCTGACTCCAGAAGAGCATGTGCGCCAGTATTTTATACAATGGTTGCATAAGGAGAGAGGATACCCGTTGGCCTTGATGATGAGTGAATATGCCATAACTTACAACACACGTAGTTTCAGGTGCGACATTGTCTGTTTTGACCGTAATCTGAAACCCCTTGTTGCGGTTGAGTGCAAGGCTCCGGGAGTAAAAATAGACAATACTGTTATAGAGCAGGTTACGAGATACAATATGGCGTTGAATGTCAGATATGTCGTAATTACAAACGGAGTAACGACATATGCTCTGGCTCTGGATGATGAGAAACAGAAATATCTCTATATTGACGATATTCCTGAATTCTCAAAGGCGTTGAGGTAAAAAGTGATTAATAATGGAAAACGTATCATTCTTGGACAATAGGATATTTGGAATCATATCGGAGGTGGCTGCCGAGCATGGTGTGCGGGCCTTTGTTATAGGTGGATTTGTAAGGGATTGTTTTTTGGGCAGACCCTGCAAGGATATTGATGTGGTTGTTGAGGGGAGTGGAATTGAAATTGCGGAGAGAGTGGCAGAGAGGGTAAAGAGCAAGGTCTCTGTTTTCAAGAACTTTGGTACAGCCATGTTCAAGTATTGCGGACTGGAAATTGAGTTTGTAGGAGCCCGCAAGGAGTCATACAGGGCAAATTCACGCAAACCGATTGTTGAGAACGGTACCCTCGAGGATGACCAGAAGAGGAGGGACTTTACTATAAATGCCCTGGCCTTCAGTCTCCAAAAAGAGGATTTTGGCAATCTGGTAGATCCTTTCAATGGAGTAAGTGATCTTCAGGCAGGCCTGATCCGTACGCCTCTTGACCCCGATACTACCTATTCAGACGACCCGTTGCGAATGATAAGGGCAATACGTTTTGCCACTCAACTCTCTTTTACAATTGTTCCGGAGTCTCTGGAGTCAATCAAGGCAAACAAACACAGGCTGGAGATTCTCTCAAGGGAGCGTATTAGCGATGAACTCCACAAGATCATGCTCTCGCCAAGGCCATCAATCGGTTTCAGGCTTCTTGACGAAACTGAACTTCTTCCTCTGATTTTGCCCCAACTCTCAAGGCTCAAGGGCGTTGAGACGCAGGAGGGCAAGGGTCACAAGGATAATTTCAGCCATTCGCTGCAGGTCCTTGACAATATCTCTTCCCAAACCGACAATTTGTGGCTCCGCTGGGCAGCACTTCTGCATGATATAGGCAAGCCGCAGACCAAAAAGTATGAGCCTGGTGTGGGATGGACGTTCCATAGCCATGATTTCATTGGCGGCAAGATGATACCTGCCATTTTCAAGCAACTCAAGATGCCTTTGAATGAGAAGATGAAGTATGTACAGAAGATGGTGCAACTTCACCTCAGGCCGATTGCTCTGGTTCAGGATGAGGTAACAGACTCTGCTGTAAGGAGATTGCTTTTTGATGCGGGCGATGACATAAATGATCTGATGACCCTCTGCGAGGCCGACATAACATCAAAGAATGACAAGATTGTCCGCAAGCATAAGGATAATTTTGCTCTTGTAAGGCAGAAACTCATAGAAGTGGAGGAGAAGGACCGTGTGAGGAATTTCAACAATCCTATAACCGGAGAACTCATTATGGAGAAATATGGAATACCTCCATGCAAGGAGATAGGAATTATCAAGGAGTTTATTAAAAATGCCATCCTCGATGGTGTTATAGCGAATGATTATGATCAGGCGTATGCCCTCATGGAGCAGAAAGCGGCAGAAATAGGCCTGAAATGATTGGGTGCTGCTTAAGTTGTACTCTTAAGGCTGCTTATTATACAGAGAATCCCTGCTGGAATCGCACTCCGGCAGGGATCTTACGTTTTATCCATCCGGTCACTGTTCTGTAATTTGCAGGCGCTAAAAGCAGTAGCGTACTCCAAGTGCGAAGCCTGTCCAGTCAAACTTGGCTTCGGGGGTAAAATAGAATCCCGGTCTGTAGTCCAATGAGAGCAACAATGGAATATTGAATGTGTACTCAATACCAATCTGTCCAAGAGCGCCAAGTGCAAAACCATCTTTAAAGTCTTTATGGTTCCATGCTCCCATACCCAAGCCGGCTCCTGCGTACCATTGCCATATGCCCGCTGTACTTGCCGGAAAATCAAACATCCATTGATACAAGCCCTCTACGCTGAAACCATATCTGTTTACGCCGAGAGTTCCCTCAATCCTGCCCTCTGGGACAATATAACGCTGGTATGATACTTCTGCTCCATATCCGCCCCTTATACCAATTGTATTTCTGTAACCATTTCCGCCTTGTGCGTTTGCAGCCGACAGCGAAAGAATAGCCATAACGGCCACCAATAATAATCTCTTCATATGCCTCCGTTTTAAAAGTTTAATAATCTTTAGTGTTGCCCAATTTGCCAGGCAGAGCAAATCATTAAGTTTACATGCTCCCCTTTATAGGGCCACTGTTCCATTGCTCTTGTCGGCAAGATATCTGCCAAATATTCTTGCGGCAGTCTCAACCATCTTGACGCATGGACGCTTCTTGTAGTACTCCGCTGTGCGTGCTTCGGGTGTGGCAGAGCGCATCTGCAGTTCTGATTCCCCCTTCATTTCATCGGCAGCACTCCCTCCCATAGGTCTCAGACCAAGAAGTTCCGCACAGATCAATGAGCCGTTCTCCCTTTTGAATTCCGCTGCAAGATCCTGTACCACCTTGTAGTTTGCACCTTTTCCTGCTGTATCTTTAGGGTCGGTACTGCCGCACTCCAATCCTGCAAGAATAAACATGCCGCATGCTGCTCCACATGTCTCCCTCATTCGCCCTATTCCTGCACCGAATGATGCGGCTACCTTAAGGATTGTCTCCTTATCTGCATTATAATGCTCTGCGTAGGCTCCTGCCACACTTTGGGAGCAACTGTACCCCTCCTTGAATAGAGAAACCGCTTTCTCTACATATAGTTCAATATCATCCTGTTTAAATGCCATATCTCCACTCAATTTTAAATTTGTTGACTGCCCGATGGCTTGTCCAAAATATCTGCATGACAGCAGTAACCATATTTACCGTAGCCAAAAATAACTTAAATTATGCAAAAATCATACATATTCTATCCTCTTCCTCCATTTTTTCATCTGAAAAAAATAATTATTTTTCAGATGCCTTCAATTTTTCCACCCTCTTGTTGTGGGCCTTGAAGAGTCTCTTTTGTTCTGCATCCCTCTCTTTCTGCAAGCGGCCGATCCTCCCTTTGTAATCTTCATTGAGCCAATCCCACTTGTCAACAATCTCCCAACCCTTTGCTTTAGGGTAGTTTGCCCTCATCTCCTTTGCATCTGAAAAGTGCTTCATCTCCGCCTCCTCTGCGGTGGAAAATCTTCCCCAACCGTCGTATGCCCTCTCCATTTCTGTGTACCACGGAACAAATGGTTCAATACATGGCCTTCCGGCTGCCACCCACATTATATGACCCATGTCGGCAGGAGTCTGTCTGTTCAACTGGAAGATAGTTGCTACAACTGTCCGGTCAACACAGATGCACCCGTAATGCTTCTGTTTGTCGCTGCTGTAAACCTTGCTCCTTTCCGGTTGGGGCAGATTTTCTCCGTGGCTTGCAAGAATTTCAATCATATCCTCAATTGTTATCTTGCGGTTGGGCCTGACAAAGAGTTCAAAACTGTCGGGATCTGAATTGTACTCCTTGCCTGTGAGGTATTGCAACGCACTCTGATGTCTGAATACATTTCTTTCAGATATGTATGTTGACGGTTTGCAATAGGCCCGTTTAAACGAGAATTCTCCATCTCTGTGCGGATTGTACCAGCCGCGTTCAATTGCATAAGCAATCAGATCATCGCTGCCGGCAAAATTTGCCGTGTCCGACAAATCAACCCTGTCAATTATATAATTGTTGGGAAGTGCCATGACGCAATCATCCGGAACCCTCTGTGCAACCCAGTGACGGCCCTGGACTGCAGAAAAGATCCATGCTTGGTCGGGGTCGGCAATTGAGTATGTACGTCCGCTGCCTCTGTATCCGCGCTCCTCAACAAGTTTGCCAAGAAGTTCTACGGCCTCACGTGAAGTACGTGCATGCTTTGCAGCAGTTGTCCGTATTTCATAAAGAACACCGCCATCTGTAAAATCCTCCCTGTCTTCTCTTGAAGGGCAACTGTTTGACACAATGCCCACTCCATACTCATTCAGAAAGGCATCGGCAACCTCCATGCCGGGAAATTCGCACCAGAGGTATCTGGCATTCCTGACACTTTTCCCATCTGCATCTCTATTCTCTTTTGCAGGCACCACATAGATGTTGAGCATCTGCTCCCCTGAATCATCTTCATTGTGGGCAAGCATAACGGAGCCGTCGGCAGTGGCCGCTTTCCCGGCAATTACTGCAAAGCAATTGAATTGTTCTAAATTCTGTTGAGCATGCAGATTACATGTCGCTGCAAACAAAAACAGGCTCAAGATTATAAAATTCTTCATCTTTTTCATAAGCGCATTATTTTATTGGCTTGTCAATTATTGTTCATCTCTCTTCTGAAGAAGGAATTTTCTGCTTCCTCTGTTCTGGATAATATAATAGTTTCCGCTGATGATCTCCTGTAGCGCATTCTCATTGAGAACATTCAACTTTTCATCTACCGGAGAGTTGTAGTGCCGGCTCAGTCTGGTCAGCAGTTTACGATAAGATAATCTCTCATAACTATTTTTATCAATAAAGTACGTGACAGCATCACGGCAGGCAACTTCTTTGAATCCAAGTTTTGTATAGGCATCTCCTGCCGACCACTCCTGGTCGGAGTATGTCATTATCTCTACAGGTTTGGCTTCAAACGCACTGTGACTGGGACCCTGCATTTGCTCCAGTGATTTGAGAAAGGCTCCAAGAAGTTTTCCCATTCCACCAACTACCCTGACATCAGGCAACGATATGTATCTTACCCATTCATACGAGTCAAATATAATCTTCTCACTTCCTGTACTCCCGGCGGTGCATCTGAAACTTTCAGTAAGTTCATCCCTGCCTCTTGGCATTGGCCTTGGAGCAGAGAATGCTGCAGCAGCAACTATTCTCCCCTCATACTCCAGAGAAAGCAGGAATTTTGATTTTGCGTAGCCGTACGGGTGATATTTTTCTATGAATTCCCTTATGGATTTGCCCTTTACGGGATCTGCACCTCTCTTCTTTACTGGAGAATTGTCACTGTTCCCTATTATTCCATCACTGTTGGCATCTGCTTTGGCATTACTGCCATCCCAGTAACTGTAGTTTACAAGGCATTTCCTGGCAAAAATGCTCCTGAAAGTGTTCAGGCGTGCAAGAATCCTCTTTTCCATCATCTCCCTGCAGTAGAACCACCTGTCTTCATACAGGTGCAGTATATCAAGGCCGCTCTGCCCTTTACCCTCAAATGAGGCATCAGACTCTCTGTTTGGTTGGCCGTGCCGGTCCAAGAGATGCAGTATGATTGCAAAATTGTTCTTGGGAAATTCAAAGACGACTCCATCCTCCAGGAACTCTATTCCCAGAGATGTCACAAATGCCCTGAAACTCTCTATAAACAAACTCTTCATTACTGTAGGAATGCACATTTCCCTTCTGCAAATTTAATAAAAAGGTATTTCAGGAGAGATTGTGCGGCGACTATTCATTATAAAAAGAGCATTTTTATCACTTTTTCGTATATTTTTCAAAAAAAACGTCAAAAAGATAAAAAAAATTTGGTTTGTAAAAATAAATGTCTACCTTTGCAATCCCAAACGGAACGGAGCACTGCTAAAGTCTCAATCCGGGGGAAAATTAGGGATTGATTCGCTAGCTCAGCAGGTAGAGCACAACACTTTTAATGTTGGGGTCCTGGGTTCGAGCCCCAGGCGGATCACCAGAAAAGAGGATGACTGAAAAGTTGTCCTCTTTTTTTATGTTTTATCATAAAATTGGTTATGTTGACAAAAATTTAGGTAATGTGGACAAAAACGGTTGGTGATACCCTATATAACATATTGATAAATAGAAAGATGTAGTAAATTAGATGAAACGCGTTTCATCTAATTTATTATTTTATGTCAAAAACGAGACGAGA
>SUYU01000014.1 GCA_015060245.1 Bacteroidales bacterium
TACGCACCCTTGCGCCGGTCGCCGGCATATGTTATTGCTAACATACCCGCTGCCCCTCGACTTGCATGTGTTAAGCCTGCCGCTAGCGTTCATCCTGAGCCAGGATCAAACTCTTCATTGTATATATTTCTTATAAATTTCTAGCCTGACCTGACTGAATTACTTAATAAGTATTGACGAAGTAAAATTATACCTCTTCCTTATACTCTTGCTGTTGTCATAATGCTATCAAAGAACTCTATTTTGTGTCCGTTCGGGAGATATTTCCTTTCCGAAACGGGTTGCAAAGATATGTCTCTTTTTTTTACCAACCAAATATTTTTTAAAAATTTTTTCAAAAAAAATCTCAAATTACTGAAAATGAGCGAGAAAAATTTTAAAGATTTTTATTCAAAAATTTGTCGGGAGGGGAAATAAGAGGTTATTTTGCAGGAAAAATATAGAGTTGCTACCATTATTTTGATTATTTTTGCACACCAAAAAACTGGATTTGCAGGGAAAAATTTTTGAAATGTCATGAATCTATATCTCCAAATATTCACCTGTTTTGCCAAAATAGGAGCGTTCACCATTGGTGGAGGCTATGCTATGATACCCATTATACAGAGGGAGGTCGTTGAGCGTAAGAGATGGATTAAGGAGCAGGATTTTATGGATGTACTCGCAATTTCGCAGTCGGCACCGGGCATCCTTGCTGTGAACATTTCAATTTTTCTGGGCTACAGGCTACGGGGTGTCAAAGGCAGTATTGTTGCCACTCTGGGCAGTACGCTCCCCTCTTTCATCATAATACTGGCAATTGCAATGTTCTTTGCCGGGTACCAGCACAACCCTACAGTAATAAAGATATTCCAGGGAATCAGGCCTGCCGTGGTGGCGCTGATTGCCGCCCCTGTAATCAATATGGCCCGAAAAGCAAGGCTGAACATAGTTACCGGAGCAGCGGCAGTGGCCACAATGATACTTGTAGCCTTTCTGAAACTCTCCCCTCTATACATATTGCTGGTTACTGCGGTATTCTTCTTTTCAATGACCCTATATAACAAAAGGAGGGCAAAATGATCTATCTGCAACTAT
The DNA here is from genome assembly GCA_015060245.1 of Bacteroidales bacterium. Taxonomy (GTDB): domain Bacteria; phylum Bacteroidota; class Bacteroidia; order Bacteroidales; family UBA932; genus Egerieousia. The sequence continues at coordinate 1,078 of SUYU01000014.1, forward strand.
TCTATACATTCTTCATAATTGGCATGTTTACCTTCGGTGGCGGATATGCAATGCTTTCGCTAATACAGAACGAAGTTGTTGTGAACCACCAATGGATTACCGCACAGGAGTTTACTGATATGGTTGCAATATCTCAGATGACACCCGGCCCCATTGGAATAAACAGTGCAACCTACGTGGGATACGCCGTAAGCGGCAATTTTCTCGGCTCTCTTGTGGCAACCGTTGCCGTATCACTTCCCTCTTTTATAATTGTACTTACAATATGCAGGCTGTACATGAAGTTCAAGGAGAGCAACTTCTTTGCATCACTGATGAAATATATCCGCCCTGTTGTCATTGGCATGATAGCGGCAGCAGCGGCAATCCTCATCACTCCTGAAAACTTCATAGACTACAGGAGTTGGCTCCTTTTTGCAGGCACTTTCATAGGAAGCCAATGGTTAAAAATAAACCCTATCCTCCTTATTGTAGTTGCAGGAGCAATAGGGTTCATAATCTATTGACAATATAGGAATTATTTGCCGTCTGAAGTGTCAACCTCCTCAAAAGGCACCTCCTCGGCATCGGCGTATTTTGTTCCCTTCTCAACCGCAGAAGGCTCATTTTCGGCAGATTGCGGTGTATTGTCCTGCCCGTTTACAAACTTTCCGTCGCGCCCGAACTTCACTCTTCTCAACATCCACGATGCAATTATCTCCTCAATACCATAAACGGCAAGTGAGCCTCCAAAAAACATTGTAAGCACATCTTTGGCAGTAAACGGCTGAAAAAAGAGTATTATTCCGCACAATGTCACAATGATCGGCACTATGTAAAAGTAGACCGGCAAGTTTGTGTGGCGGCTGCTCAAAAAGAGATTCACAAGTTGGCCCAATCCCAAAAGCAGCAGAATGGCTCCAAAAAGGAAGACCAGAATACTCACGAAAAAGCCGGGAAATATAAAGATAAGTAAACCAAAAAAGAGGTATATTGCCACATTGAGTGATGCAAAACTCCTCAACACATCCCTCTGCCTCTTTACATTGGGCCCCATCTGATTCTCCTCCTCTTTCTGCGCCTTTATATTTATAAATAGCGTTACCGCACCAATCGCTATAAGGAAGGCGGCAATTATCTTTACTATAAGATTGAGCATTGATGCAGGCCATATCAGAAGCGAAAGGCCCAAAAGGAGCATCAGCACACCTCTTACCACTGAAGAGGTCCTGTTGGTAATTGAATAAATTATATGCATATCATACTGTTTTTTCCCGACAGTGCAGCACTGTCTTACTATTCAACACACAAAACTACAACAAAAGTTCAAAAAAATATCTTACAAATTGTAACAACATGACAAATTATTTTTACCTTTGCATCAGACTATGAGAACAAACCTTTCATACAACCTTAAAATCAATGGTTTTACAACCATTACCACAACTACAACCATTACCCCTTGGGGGGTTTAGCATTCTTATATATTCTCATCTGTTTCTGTTTTTGCATTATTAATGGCAAAATACACACATCTAAAAATAACAATTCATTATTTTTCGACAGAAATATCTAATGGATTTAAAGCAGTAAATCTGTCGGGAAGAGTATAAAAAAGTATAATCATTAAAATCGTATACATATGTTAGTTCTAAAATTCGGAGGCTCGAGCGTCGGCAGCATTGAGGGTCTTAATAATCTGAAAAAAATAGTTGAAAGCCACAAGAGGCCATGCATCGTTGTAGTATCAGCAATTACCGGTATTACAAATATGCTTGTTGATATATTTGAAAAGGCCGTAAGTCCAGGCAGCAAATACAAAAATGACCTTGTACTTGTAAAGGAGAAACACCTTGAACTTGCCAAAGTGATGCTTTCAGAGCAGAACTACAATGCCTTCAAGGAGGAACTTGAAGAGGATCTTGAAAAATTGGAGAACCTCTTGAGCAGCGTATCCATAATGAGAAACAGGCTCAAGAACCTTGAAGACCACGTCCTCTCAATGGGTGAGCAGTTCTCTTCAAAGATGATTGTAAGGATGTTTGATGATGCTGTAAGAATTGACGGACGCGAACTTATTGTTACCAAAAAGAGCGGTGACGCATCACAAATATTGTGGGACGAGACATGCAACAATGTGAACAGTGCCTTCAGGAACTTCAACTCGCTTGCCGTTATACCCGGCTTTTGCGGCCGTACTCCCGACGGCTATATAACAACCTTGGGACGAGGAGGTTCAGACCTTTCTGCAGCCATGATTGCCGCTGCAGTAGGCGCAGAAGAGGTTCATATCTGGACAGATGTAGACGGAATGATGACCTCTGACCCCAATATCGTAAAGGAGGCGTTGAGCATTCCTTCGCTCTCATACTCCGAGGCTGCAGAATTGTGCCACTTTGGAGCCAAAGTTCTCTTTACTCCTGCAATATGGCCTGCAATCAAGAGCAACACCCCAATTAGAATCAAAAATACCTTCAACAGCGAAAATCCAGGCACACTCATCAACAAGGAGGGCAACATCAACAATGTACTTCCTGTAACCGGAATCACCCACGTATCAGGCATTTCACTCATTACAGTATTCGGCAACGGACTTATGGGGCAGGTGGGGACATCGTACCGCCTCTTTGGCGCCATGGCAGACCAGGGCATAAACATAGTGTTCATTGCACAGGCATCATCTGAATACAGCATCAGTTTTGCCGTAAAGGACGAAGATGGCCAGAAGGCTCTGGATGTGATAAAGAAGAATCTTGAAGAGGATGAGATCCACGGCACATATATAGATGTTGCAATTGAGAAGGAGATGGCTATCATTGCAGTTGTGGGTAACCGTATGAGAATGACTCCTGGAATCTCTGCCAGAATATTTACTGCATTGGGCAACAGCAATGTAAACGTGGTTGCAACAGCACAGGGAGGATCGGAACTCAATGTATCTGTAATTGTAAAGAGCGCAGATGTTGAGAAAGGCGTACAGGAACTCCACAAAGAATTTTTCAAATAACAGACAACACTTGTTTCCATTCCTTTATTTTATAGTACCATGAAAAGGATTAGAGTTTTTGCCCCCGGCACCATAGCAAACATAGGTTGCGGATTTGATGTGATGGGTTTGGCACTTGATGGTGTGGGAGACGTTGTAGATCTCTCACTTTTTGACAACCGGGAAGAGTTGGCGGAGGAATTCGGCAACAGCCTCTACTCTGCCGAAAACTGCACATTGGGCATAAAAAACAGCAGCAGCGTAAAACTTCCGGCAGATCCGGCAGAGAATGTAATAACTCCTGCAATTGTGAAGATGTGCGGGGCCTACAGCACCAGAGTGCAGAAGCCATGCCATCTCTACATTGGAATTGATATACTTGAAAAGATACGCCCGGGCAGCGGAATAGGCTCAAGCGCAGCCGCATCAGCCTCTGCAGTATATGCACTCAACAAGGTGCTTGACAACGCATTTACAGAGGAGGAACTTGTAGATTTCGCCATGGAGGGCGAGAAACTCATAAGCGGAACACCCCATGCCGACAATGTGGCTCCGGCCATAATAGGAGGCGTGGTCTTCATAAGGGGCTACAACCCTACCGACCTTATAAAACTTCCCGTTCCCGACAATTTCTACTGCACAGTTGTACACCCGCACATTACTGTAAGCACCAAGGAGGCACGTGAAATTCTGCCAAAAGCAGTTGAACGCAAAGATGCAATAGTCCAGTGGGGTAATGTTGGCGGCTTTGTGGCAGGTCTGCTGATGAATGACCTTGATTTGCTTGGAAGATCAGTTAAGGATGTCATTGCCGAGCCATACAGGAAAGGCTTTATACCCGGATATGACAATCTCAAGGAGGAACTGCTGGCAAACGGCATGATTGGAGTGAACATTGCAGGTTCGGGACCGTCGGTATTTGCACTCTCAAAGAGCGAAGAGGAGGCGGAACTTGCCAGAAGCATAATGGAAAAACACTTCAGCAACCTCAACATAGGCAGGGAGGTTTATGTAAACAAAGTAGGCAAACAAGGAGCACGAGTATTATGAGATTCTACAGCACAAGAGATAAAAACAGCCTCCATTCCCTTAAGGAGGCGGCAGTAATGGGCCTTGCCCCGGATGGCGGGCTCTTTATGCCCGAATATGTACCACAGGTAAATTTGCTTGAGACTCTGATGCTTGCCCAATGCTCGTTTGCAGAGATGTCTTCGTATTTGGCAAGTCTGTTCTTCAAAGAGTCAATTACTCAAATGGAGGTTGCCGAGGCCATTTCCGACGCACTCTCTTTTGACGTTCCGCTTGTAAAGGCCGGCCCCTGCTACACACTCGAACTGTTCCATGGTCCTACATGCGCATTCAAGGATGTAGGAGCCTCATCAATGGGACAAATACTCGGCAAACTGATCCGTAACGGGCAACAGGAGCACGACAAGCCTCTGATAATACTTACAGCCACATCGGGAGATACCGGCAGTGCCGTTGCAAGGGGCTTCTATGATATACCCGGCATTAAAGTGGTTGTCCTTTTCCCGAATGGAAAAGTAAGTCCTTTGCAGGAGTGCCAGATGACCGCATTGGGCAAAAACATAAAGGCAATAAAGGTCAATGGCACCTTTGATGATTGCCAGATGCTTGTAAAGGCCATTTTCAACAACAAAGAACTCAGGAAGCAGATTAATGTAACCTCCGCCAACTCCATAAACCTTTTGAGGTGGCTGCCACAGAGTTTCTACTATTTTTATGCCTATGCACAATGGTTGGCTGCAGAGCACCAGCAATTGCTCAAGAGTTATCTTAACGGTGAGAATATTGACCTGCCCGAAGTAACATTTGTTGTTCCGAGCGGCAATTACGGCAATATCTCCGCAGGAATGCTTGCCAAAAGAATGGGGCTCCCTGTCAAGGGATTTGTTGCAGCGGCAAACAGCAACGATGTCTTTCCAAAATACCTTGAATCAGGCAAATATGAACCGCGTCCATCTGTACAGACCATAGCAAATGCCATGGATGTTGGCGCCCCAAGCAATTTTGAGCGCATCCAGAGCCTCTTCAACAATGACTATGATGCAATCTGCAAGGAGGTCAAGGGATATGCCTATTCAGATTCCCAGATAAAGGAGGCTATACTTGAACTCCACAAGGAGTACGGATATACCTGCTGTCCGCACAGTGCAACAGGATACCTTGCCACAAAAGAGTATCTGCAGGAGTGCGCCGGTTTGGGTAAGGAGTGCAGTGCAAACAGCATAATATGGCTCTCTACAGCAAGTCCGGCCAAGTTCAGCGAGGTAATTGCCCCTGTAACAGGCCAGATGCCGCATATCCCCGGACGTCTCCAGGAACTGCTCAACAAAGAGAAAGAGTTTGCTGTAATGGATGTCTCAACAGATGCTCTTGTGGAGATTCTTAAAACGCACGGCGAATAATCTCCCTTACATTGTCTGCCTTGCCCATCGTGTAGAAGTGAATTGCTTTTGCGCCATGGGCAAGCAGTTCTTTACACTGGGCTGTACACCACTCCACACCAACTTCATAAATTTGTGAGTTGTCCTTGCACTTGACAATCTCCTTCATAAGATCCTGCGGCAGGTCAATTGAGAATGCCTGAGGAAGGAGTTCTATGTGTTTATGTGTGGATATAGGCTTGAGTCCCGGAATGATAGGCACAGTAATCCCTGCAGCACGGCACTTTTCAACAAAAGCAAAGAATTTGCTGTTGTCAAAAAACATCTGGGTTATTATGTAGTCGGCCCCAGCCTCAACCTTCCTCTTCAGATTCTCTATATCCATATCTATATTGGGGGCTTCACAATGCTTTTCCGGATAGCCGGCAACTCCAATACAGAAATTTGTAGGGACTACATTCTTAAGGGTACTGTCGAGGTAGATACCCTTGTTCATATTGTTTATCTGGGTAACCAGCGTATTGCTGTGCATATGGCCGTCAGGTGTCGGGGTAAAATATTTCTCTCCAGGAATTGCGTCACCGCGTAAAGCCACCACATTCTGTATGTCAAGGAAATTGAGGTCAAGCAGAGTATTCTCTATCTCCCATTTTGTTGAACCGCCACATATGACATGCGGCACAACCTCAACATTAAAGCGCTTCATTATGGCCGCTGCAATGGCAACCGATCCGGGACGCTTTGTAACGGTAATGCGCTTGAAAGAACCGTCGGGATCCTGACGGTACTCAATCTCATCCCTGTGTGCGGTCATATTTATGAAAGGAGGGTTAAACTCCATCAACGGCTCTATTGATGAGTAGAGTTTGTTTATATCACTGCCCTTTAGAGGTGGAACAAGTTCAAAGGAGGCAAATGGCTTATGGTCTCCATTCAAAATATCTATAACTTTCATAATGTGGTACTTTATTGGTTCATATCAAAATAGCGGGCCTGCGGATGTGCAATCAGCAAAGCACAGACTGATGTTGACGGTTTTATTGCAAAAGAGTCAGTCAGTTCCATGTTCATTCTTTCTCCCGCTCCCGTGATGTCAAATACTATCTTTTTCTGTGAGTGGTCCGGAGACATAGGATAACCGAACGCCACCCTTACGATATTCTGCTGCAGGGCAACCTGACGTGTTGTCCATTGGGCCATTGCCTCTGCAAAACGGGCACAGAGACTCTGTCTGAGAAGATATTCGAAATCCTTGTGGTCAAACTCACCTGCCCTTTTGTCCTCTACCTTCACAACCAGCATGCCCAATTTTGATGTATATGGAGCAGCCGGAAACCAGTCGGCTCCCGACAGATGCTCACCGCCTGCCTTCAACTGGCGCGGCATTGCAAAACGGCATATTGCCTTCCTCTCTCCAACCATAATGAGTTCAGGCTCCTTTGCAACCCTTTCGCCTCTCTCATCAGAAGAGTGGTCATCCTCATCTTCAGTATAGTTTTCAAGAACCACAATCTCCTCATTTTCCGAATAGGCATCATAGAATTTTACCATTGCACTTATCTCAAACTCATCTTCCACAGAGATACCGGCAATTGTATCCATAGCCTGCTGGAAAAGATTCTCAGCCTCCTGGCCGCTCTCATTGGAGGTATAGAGCACATTGGGATAAACACCCTTGAATCCCCAGAAGTTGAAGAACTGTGTCCAGTCAACATCCTGAAGGAGTTCATTTGGATTCAAGTTGGCAACAAAGAGATTGTTCTCTCCATATTCAGCCGGCTGTATAAAACTCTCCAGAGGATACTTTACGGCATTTGCCCTTGCCTGTTCTGCAGAAAGGGTCTCTGCCGCACTTCCATAATGGAGACTCCTCAACTTCTGCTGCTCCTCCTTGATGGAGGCTATATACTCCGCCGAGTTCTCCATAACCAGCCTTTTGCAGATTCCGGCAGCACGTGAAGCATCACTGCCATAGGCCACACAGTAACTGTAGAGCGGAGCCAATTTTACTGCAGTATGCACGGCCGATGTGGTTGCACCTCCTACATTCAATGCTATAGGATGGCCCACCTCCTCAAGTATACGCGAAGTATTCTGCTCCAGCAACCTGCATAGGTTCTCCATCTGCTCCAAAGATGGGGTAATGAGTCCGCTTATGCCTATTATGTCAGCCTTGTGCCTGATAGCCTCTTCGAGGATGACGCTGTTGTCTACCATTACACCAAGGTCTATCACCTCAAAATTGTTGCACGAAAGGACTATCGCCACAATATTCTTTCCTATATCGTGAACATCACCTTTGGCAGTTGCAAGAACCACCCTGCCACGTCTGCCCGTTCCGCTCTTCTGCAGATTGTATCTCTCAATCTCCGGTTCCAGCAGAGTTACTGCAACCTTCATTGCCTTTGCACTCTTGACCACTTGAGGCAAAAACATCTTTCCCTCGCCAAAGAGGCTTCCTACCCTCTCCATTCCCTCCATAAGAGGGCCCTCAATTATCTCTACCGGGTTTGAATATTTTTCAAGGGCGGCTGCCACATCCTCCTGCATATGTGCAGTAATTCCCTTTACAAGCGCATAGGCAAGACGCTCCTCCAACGGTTTGTCCCTCCACGGCTCCTCTTTCTGAGGCACAACTGCACCGCTCTCCTTCATAGCCTTGAGTGCCAGATCCTCCTGTTTCAACTCTTCAGCAAGTTCAATGAGAAGATCGGTAGGCTGACCTTCGCCCCCAAGAATTGAGTTGTCATTGAGCACCACCGCCTCAACCCTTTTAAGTAGTTCAGGCTCAATCTCATCATAAACCTGCAACATTCCCGGGTTGACAATTGCCATATCCATGCCTGCCTGAATGGCATGGTAAAGGAAGACCGAATGCATTGCCTCCCGCACCCTGTTGTTGCCCCGGAATGCAAACGAGAGATTTGATACTCCGCCCGAAGTCTTGCAGCCCGGAAGATTCTCCTTTATCCACTTTACCGCCTTGATGAAGTCAACGGCATAATCATTATGCTCCTCAAGGCCGGTAGCAACAGTAAGTATGTTTACATCAAAAATGATATCCTGCGGGGCAAATCCCACCTTTTGGGTAAGGATCCTGTATGCCCTCTCACAAATCTCAATCTTTCTTGCATAGGTTACCGCCTGGCCCTGTTCATCAAAAGCCATTACAATTACAGCCGCACCCAAAAGGTATATCTCCCTTGCCTTTCTTATGAACTCCTCTTCTCCCTCCTTCAGGCTCAACGAGTTTACAATACATTTGCCTGTGCTGTTCTTCAATCCGGCAAGGATTGTATCCCAGTTTGAAGAATCTATCATGAACGGAACCTTGGCAATATCAGGATCATTGCTTATGTATCTGACGAATGTTGCCATCTCCTGCGCACTGTCAAGGAGAGCATCGTCCATATTTATATCAATTATTGTGGCCCCCTCCTCAATCTGTTTGCGTGCAATCTCGGCCGCCTCGGCATAAGCCTTGGCACGTATGAGTTTTGCAAACTTTGCAGAGCCTGCCACATTTGTGCGTTCGCCAACGTTTATGAAATTGTTCTTTGACTTGTTTATCAGAAGGTTTTCAAGTCCGCTTGTCCACAAGTCATCCACATCATGAGCCACAACCACTTCGCGCGGTTTTACCCCTTCAAGCGCAGCCTTGATGGCCCTTATATGGTCGGGGGTCGTTCCACAACATCCGCCTGCGATATTTATAAGACCCTTCTGAGCAATGGCTTTAAGGTGTGAAGCGGTAAACTCCGGCTTCTCATCGTACTCTCCCATTTCATTGGGCAGACCGGCATTCGGATAGATGCTCAAGAAACATGGAACGCCCTTGCCGCCGAACGCCTCATGGGCCAGTTGTTCCATAAACGGCATGAGGTCCGCCGCTCCAAATGAACAGTTGAGACCAAAACTCATGATATCATAATGGGCAAGTGTTGTAAAGAGGGCGTCGGTCTTCTGTCCGCTCAAAAGACGGCCGCTCCTGTCATTTATTGTGGCAGACACCATTACCGGCACATCGGTACCCCTCTCCTGCTGCACTTTGGATATGGCATAAAGGGCCGCCTTGGCATTGAGTCCATCGTATACTGTCTCAACCAGCAGGAGGTCTACTCCGCCATCCAGCAATCCCCTCACCTGCTCCATGTAGGCCTCAGCCATTGTATCAAAATCTACAGAACGGTACTCCGGTCTGTTAACATCAGGTGAGAATGACAACATCCTTATTGTAGGGCCCATTGAACCGGCAACCAGAACATCTGTGCCCTCTGCAGCCCTTCTTGCAATCTGCGCTCCCGACAAATTCAATTCATATACCCTATCGGAAAGCCCATACTCCTGCTGTGATACTGCAGTACTGCTGAATGTATTTGTCTCAATAATGTCGGCCCCGGCCTCTATGTATGCCCTGTGTATCCTCTCTATCACATCCGGACGTGTAAGGTTGAGCACATCGTTGTTGCCTGCTCCGCCCCTGAAATCCTCCGGCGACAATCCCTCCCTCTGTATCATGGTGCCCATAGCGCCGTCAAGGATTAGTATTCTCCTCTTCAATCTTTCTATAATCTCACACTTTGAAACTCTACTATTCATCTCCTTTACAATTGGTTACAATGGTTCTGAAAAAATTACGCCAATATAGCATAACAAATTGAGAGCAAACATACACAAAATAGTGATAAGTTCCATCTGTCGGGAGATAAAAGAGATTAAAAATTGTGGAAATCAAGACCAATTTTAGAGAAAAAGCACCAAATGCACACTCGCATAATTGCCCGGTCTTTGCATATACAATGACGCTTCGACAAAATATGCCATACCCGCACATGCTCTGCAAAAGATGCAGCAACAGACTTAACAACAAATACAGCAACAGACTCAACAACAAATACAGCAACAAGCATAACACCAAATGCAGCAACAGACACAACAGCAAATGCAGCAACAGATTTAACAACAAATACGGCAACAGGCATAACACCAAATGCAGCAACAGACTTAACAGCAAATGCAGCAACAGACTTAACAACAAATACAGCAACAGACTCAACAACAAATGCAGCAACAGACTCAACAACAAATACAGCAACAGGCATAACACCAAATGCAGCAACAGACACAACAGCAAATGCAGCAACAGATTTAACAACAAATACGGCAACAGGCATAACACCAAATGCAGCAACAGACTTAACAACAAATGCAAGAGATGACATTAAAAAATATCACCCATAAATATATCACAGCACTGACAATTCTTGTGTGCAGTATGATCTGCTCATGCAGCGCACTTGATTACCACCCGTACGATGCCCATATAACGGGCGCAAAAAACCTTACTGAAAAGAATGTCAGGCTTATAGAAGAGGCGCTTGAGGGCAAAAAAGAGTTCCGGTTTGCAATGATAAGCGACACTCAGCGCTGGTTTGACGAGACAGAGATGGCAATTGAGGCCATAAATGCACGTGATGACATAGACTTTGTTGTACACGGAGGTGACCTGAGCGATTTTGGGATCACAGACGAATTTATGTGGATGAGGGATCTGCTGTGCAAATTCAGGGCTCCCCATATAACAGTCATAGGCAACCATGACTGCATAGGCACCGGCAAGGCCTCGTATGAAACAATCTACGGCGCAGCAAACTATGCCTTCAACGCCGGCGACACCCGTTTCATATGCCTGAACACCAATGCTCTGGAATATGACTATTCCTGTCCCATCCCAGATTTTAACTTTATTGAAAATGAATTGGAGAATTGGGACCCCAATATAAAAAAGAGCATATTTCTCATGCATGTGAAACCCTTTGACGATGAGTTCAACAATAATGTTGCAAGGGTTTTCCAAGCCTACATTACCCGCTTCCCCGGACTCCAGTTCTGCATATATGGCCACAACCACAACCTTGCCGTAAACGAACCCTTCAATGACGGGGTCAAATACTACGGCTGCCCCAACATAGCAGACCGCATATATCTTCTATTCACCGTAAACGAGGAGGGATACACCTATGAAGTTGTCAAATTTTAAGCAGAGCATCCCAAAATTCACCCCAGTGCTCATGATGAACTTCCTTGGCATTCTGATTGGGATTCTCTTTACCCTCAATACGCAACCTGCCGCTGCATTTTACGCTACAGATTACACTACAGGCTCTACCGGCCCAACAGTTATGGCGCCACTATTTACCATAGGCCACAACATGGCATCGGGCACAACCGTTCCATCAACAAATTGCGTACCTGCAGATTGCACTTCAACAGATTGTATATCTGCAAACAGCATTGCAGAAGATTACAATTCGGCTGATTATGTGCCTGCAGATTGCACTTCAACAGATTGTATATCTGCAAACAGCATTGCAGAAGATTACAATTCGGCTGATTATGTGCCTGCAGGTTGCACTTCAACAGATTGCATATCTGCAAACAGCATTGCAGAAGATTACAATTCGGCTGATTATGTGCCCGCAGATTGCACTTCAACAGATTGCATATCTGCAAACAGCATTGAAGAAGATTACAATTCGGCTGATTATGTGCCCGCAGATTGCACATCTACGGACTATACATCAACAGATTACACTCAAGCAAATTACACGCACAACATATCGCACAAGCGACTCTGTGATTCCACAACGGTGAAGCAGATAAAGAAACAATACCGCAGTCAACTTGAAATCTTGCGACATCAACTTAAGGATAACATCTACTACAAAAATTCCAACAGCAACGGCCCGAGCCGTCCATTACAAGCAGACAACGGCAACAATGCCTCAAACAATGGCAACCTGGGCCAAGCACACTCTCAAGATGACCTCCACATGACTAATCGCAACACCAACCTCTATCGGACACTCTTAAGAGCAGAAAAGAGCAAATTGAAATCTGAACGCGACTCCCTTATCTGCACAGCCATAGAGAGGAAGTATCTGAACAATCTGACCAACTACCGCTCATCCTGGAGCAGGCTTATACCGGCCTACAGCAAAATACAGATAGCGGGAGGAACAGGTACCGTTTCAGTTGGACCTGGCTGGGACTACGGGCGCAAGAACCAATGGGAAACAGACCTGCTCATAGGTTACCTTCCCAAATATGAGTCACAGGAATGGAAAATGACTCTCACTATCAAACAGAACTATATACCCTGGTCCATAAGGATTGGAAAGGGTACCTTTGAATTCTCACCCCTCACATGCGGCATATACGGCAGCCTTGTCATTGGAGGAGATTTCTGGCTTAAGGAGCCCCTTCGTTATCCCGACAGATCATATTACCGCTTCCCCACTCGCGTACGTGGACATATCTTCCTTGGGGAGCGCATAACCCTCAACATCAAACCCGGAGCAAGCCGCGCCCACAAGAGCATCTCATTCTATTACGAGATATGCACCCACGACCTTGCCCTCATGAGCATCTGCACCAACAAATATCTCTCCTTCAGGGATGCCACAAGTCTTGCGTTTGGACTTAAATTCCAGATTTTCTGATACAAAGGCATCAAGCAGCACCAGCCACAAAAAGCATCCACAAAGCGGGGCTCCATAGCATCCACAAAGGCATCCATAAAAGCGTCCACAAAAAGCATCCTCAAAAGCACCCACAAAGCGGGGCTCCTGCGGCCAGCCAACAGCAGCGAAAGTGCGGGACATACTCACTATTCCCGACACTTCAAGTTCAAGTTCAGACTCCTCTATATTCAAATTCCAATTCCAACGTTTCTGAACCAGGCACTCCACTTGCCAGACTCGCCTCAGGGCACAACCCCTACACTCCAGCACTTAAATCCAGCCACCTGCATGACACAGAAATTGCGACTTAGCAACATATCTATCACGCCCTGCTGCTTATGCTTATATATTAACTTCCCCGATGCGCTCGAGTTCCACGAATCACCCGTTTCAAGGACTTCGTAGCCAGGATTCCGCTAATAAGACTTGCATTTCTTCCGCGAGGTCCACGAATCACCCGTTTCAAGGACTTCGTAGCAGGCTGGCGCCTGCCGCAATCAAGTATTTCAATTGGACAATCACCTGGAACAAATAAAAATTGTATCTATCTGAAAATAAACATTTTAATTTTACACATTGTTCCAGGTGAGCACAAATCGCTCCACCTGGAACACATATCGCATCCAGACCTCAATAAAACAGCAGTTAATGTTCCAGGTGAATGTCCGGAATCAAGTCTGTATTAAATCTGTATTTAAAGCAATGACAAAGAAAGAGTGCAAAAAGCCGCTTTGTGGGCATCTTTCTCGCCTAGTTTTTGACATAAAATAATAAATCAGATGGAATGCGTTTCATCTGATTTACTACATCTTTCTATTTATCAATACGTTATACGGGGTGTTACCAACCATTTTTATCCACATTACCAAAAGTTCTGCGACCGGGTAGGTGCAAGCACATAGGCAGAGTCTACATCCGTATACGAAAAAAGGCCAGCATGCGCTGACCTCTCGGGTGGAGAATGGGGCTCGAAAGCGGCTGCGGTCAGCCGCTCGGTTTACGGCGTCGCGGAGGGCCGCACTGCGGCAATGTGGGTCCGAGCCCATATCCGTATACGAAAAAAGGCCAGCAAATGCTGACCTCTCGGGTGGAGAATGGGGCTCGAACCCACGACCTTCGGTGCCACAAACCGACGCTCTAACCAACTGAGCTATAACCACCATGTAGTTGAAAGTTCCAATCAAGAACTCCCAATCGGACTGCAAAGATATATTTTTTTTCTGAAATGCAAGAATTTTTGTTAAAAAGATTGAAAAGTTTTCTGTCGGGACAAAATTTAGAAAGGAGAAAATACTGCTTTGTTTGAAGGGAACGCTGACTGGTTTTGATGAAGATATTTATTTTTTGAAGAGGATGCCGATTTATTTTAAATTATTCTTTTATTTTTGGTGCAATTAACATTTTTATTTTATAAATTTGTAGACTTTTGAAAACCAGATAAAACAAAACACTAAAAAATAACTAAAATTAAAACCAATTATTATGGCTCGCGAAATTAAATTCTCCCTGCTTTATAGGGATATGTGGCAATCATCAGGAAAATATGTTCCTATGGTTCACCAACTTAAAGAAATTGCACCAGTTATCATAGACATGGGTTGTTTTGACCGTGTGGAGACTAACGGTGGAGCTTTTGAACAGGTTAACCTCCTTTTTGGAGAGAACCCTAACAAGGCTGTAAGGGAGTGGACAGCACCTTTCAACAAAGTTGGTATTCAGACACACATGTTGGAGCGCGGTTTGAACGCTCTAAGAATGAATCCGGTTCCGGAGGATGTTCGTTTCCTAATGTACAAGGTAAAAGCAAAACAAGGCACTAACATTGCACGTTCATTCTGCGGACTTAATGACCATAGAAATCTTAAGGGTTCGGTTATTGGAGCGAAGAAGGGCGGCATGATTTCTCAGGTTGCCTTGAGTATCACCTACTCTCCAGTACACACAGTTGAGTATTATATGGGTGTCGTTGACAAAGTTGTTGAGTACGGTTGCGACGAGATCTGTTTGAAAGATATGGCCGGTATCGGACGTCCTGCTTTCTTGGGCCGTTTGACCAGCGAAATCAAGAAGAAATATCCTCATATAAAGGTTCAGTACCACGGACACTCAGGTCCTGGTTTCTCTGTAGCATCAATGCTTGAGGTTGCAAGAGCAGGTGCCGATTATATTGACGTGGCAATGGAGCCGCTTTCTTGGGGTAAGATCCATCCGGATGTAATTACCATCCAGGCCATGTTGAAAGATGCAGGTTTCCTTGTTAAGGATATCAATATGGATGCATACATGGAGGCAAGAAGATTGACCCAGACATTCATTGATGATTATCTTGGATACTTCATTGAGCCTACAAACTACCAATGTTCATCATTGTTGGTTGGCTGCGGTCTTCCTGGCGGTATGATGGGTTCTATGATGGCCGACTTGAAAGGCTTCCACGGAGCAATCAACATGTCACTCAGAAACCAGGGCAAGAAAGAGGTTACCCTTAACGAACTTGCAGTAATGTTGTTCCAGGAGGTTGAGTATGTATGGCCTCGTCTTGGTTATCCACCTCTTGTAACTCCTTTCAGCCAGTATGTGAAGAATACTGCCCTTATGAACTTGATGCACACACTTAAGGGTGAGCCAAGATGGAAGACAATTGACAAGGATACAATGAACATGATTCTTGGCAAGACAGGTAAATTGCCAGGTCAACTTGCTCCTGAAATCATTGAGATCGTTAAAGAGAAAGGTCTTGAGTTCTACACAGGCAACCCACAGGATGAATTCCCTAACGAACTTCCTAAATTTGAGCAGATGATGAAAGAAGAGGGTTGGGACAGAGGTCAGGATGATGAGGAGTTGTTTGAGTTTGCTATGCACGAGAGACAGTACCGTGACTATAAGAGCGGCATTGCCAAGAAACGTTTCGAGACCGATCTTGAGGCAGCAAAAGCAAAAGCAGGTGCTCCTATCGTTATCACCCGTCCGGTTGTTGAGATGCCTAAATTTGACATCGATGCATTGGTTGCAAAATTCCCTAAGGCTACTCCTATCCAGTCTACTGTCAAAGGTCAGGTTATCTGGCAGTATGATGTTGCCGACGCTTCAACTGCACCAACCATAGGAACCGAGTTCAAGGCTGGCAAACCTGTATGTTATGTTCAGGCATTCTACGGCAATGAAGAGATTCAGGCACCTATCGACGGTAAGATCGTGGCTGTTTGTGCTAAACAGGGTGACAAAGTTGAGAAAGGTGAGATTTTGGCATTCATTGAGTAATCCAATTCATAATAAAGTAGTTTTGCTTTATAAAGTTAAATGGAGTCTGGCATAAAAGTCATCTCCAGGAATAGTAAATCCCTGTCAGGAACAGAGTTCCGGCAGGGATTCGCTGTTTTTATGAAGTGCATACCAACGGGCAAAAAAAACTTTTCCGTCGTCCCGCAATTTATTCTATGGAGCAAAGGTTCTTTTCAGGAGTAGCGGCGCGGCAATCTGAATACTATTGCCATAATTGTGCATAGACCCATGGCCAAGGGGTAGTAGAGATACTCCAGAATTGATACAGCAGACACGGCAGCAAGACCGGAGGCCATAAGCATCTGCGCACCATACGGAATGATGCCCTGCACAAGGCAGGAGAAGGTATCAAGAAGGCTGGCACTCCTGCGCGGATCAATATTATACTTTTGTGATATATCCCTGGCAATATCTCCTGTTGTTATGATTGCTATTGTATTGTTGGCCGTACAGAGATTCGCCAACGAAACCAACAGGGCAATTGAGGCCTCTGCTCCGCGTTTTCCTCTTATGTGCGATGTCATCTTTGAGATAAGATAGTCAAGACCTCCTCCGTACCTTATAATCTCAAGAACACCTCCTGCCAGCATTGTTACTATTATGAGGTCACCCATGCCGGCTATACCCTTTCCCATTGACTCAAGCCAACAGGTCCAGCATAGCCCCTCAAATGCAAAACCTATGATTGCACATGATGCAATTCCCGCCAGAAGCACCAACAGCACATTTACACCCAAAAGAGCCAGAACAATAATCAGCATGTAGGGTATAAGCATAAAGAGTTTCACCTGCTCCACTTCCGGCACATATACCACATCGGCACCCTTGATTATATAGAGAACCGTTACTGCCACCGCTGCAGGCAGCACAACAGCAAAATTTACCTTGAACTTGTCGGCCATGGAACAGCCCTGACTTCTTGTGGCGGCAATTGTTGTATCGGAGATGAACGAGAGGTTGTCGCCAAAGAAAGAGCCTCCAACTATAATTGCCACTATAAATGGGGTTGATCCGCCTGTCTGGGCAGCGATGCCGGCTGCTATAGGCACAAGCGCCACAATTGTTCCCACACTGGTTCCTATTGACATTGATATGAAACAGGCTGCCAGAAAGAGTCCAGCGTAAAGCCACTTTCCGGGCATTATTTTTAGTGTAACATCTACAGCGGCATCAATGGCCCCTATCTCCTTGGCAATGGCGGCAAAAGCCCCCGCCAGAACAAATATCCATATCATCAGGAGCACATTTTTGTTGCCTGCACCCTGAGAAAAGATGGTGATACGCTCCTCAATGCTTTTGCCTTTGCATATTGCCAATGCATAAACTGCCGCTACCAGAAAAGCAGAAGCAATGGGTATCTTGTAGAAATCGCCTGCCACAAGTGATGAAACAAGGTAAACCAAAAGAAAAACCAACAACGGAGTCAAAGCAAACCAGCCCGGAATCCCCTTCTCAAAATATCTCTTCATACTGCACCTATTACAAACGCAAATATGAACATTTTATTCTAACTTTGCCAATAGATTTTACCATTTCAACACTCCGTAACATGAAAAGAATCCTGCTTGCAGCACTGCTTGTTCTTGTAGCCACCGCATATGCCGGGGCAAAAATATCCCTTCCCTCCCTTATTTCAGACAACATGGTCCTCCAACAGAAATCCAATGTAAAAATTTGGGGCTGGAGCGACCCGGGAAGCACCATAACCATCTCAACAACATGGAGCAGGAGAGAGTATACCACAATATCGGGGCCCGACGGCAAATGGTCAACCTACATAAAGACTCCCGGCTGCCGGAGCGGCCAAACCATGAGAATCCTGTCGGGAAGCGGTAGAGAAGAGATTACCATATCAAATATACTGATTGGAGAAGTATGGCTTGCAAGCGGCCAGAGCAATATGGAGTTTGAAATGAAGCCGCACCCTGCCGACAAATGGATGACCGGAATGTATGAATGGGAAAAGGAGGCTGATAATGCCGGCTACCCGCATATACATCTGTTCAAGGTAGAGGAGGATTACAACCATGATGCCCCACAGGAGGAGTGCAGGGGCAAATGGATGGTCTGCTCGCCGGATGTAGCCAAAAACTACTCTGCAATTGCCTTCCTTTTTGCCAGAGAACTCCACACCGCCCTCAACAGACCCGTTGGAGTGATTCTCTGCGCATTTGGAGGAACACATGCCGAGTCATGGACAAGAAATACAATAATGGAAAATGACTCACTCTACAGCAAAGTATACAGCAGTTATGCACCGGATACAGATGTATGCAAAAAATACCCGCACAAAGTTCCGGCGGCAATATGGAATGCCATGGTAAACCCCATTGTGGGATACACCGTTAAAGGCAATATATGGTACCAGGCCGAATCCAATGCCTGGAGAGCCGGGGATTATCCACAAATTTTTGTAAACATGGTAAATGACTGGCGTTCACTTTGGGGTCAGAAGAGACTGCCCTTCTACTACATGCAGGTGGCACCGTTTGGCACCATGCCCGGTATAATAAGGGAGAAGCAGGCCCTGGTCTGGGAAGAGAAGATGCTGCTTGACATAGGAATGGCAACGGCAATTGATGTTGGTGATTCGCTTGATATACACCCTAAAGATAAAGTTACGCCTGCACATCGCCTGGCACTTTGGGCTCTGGCAAAAGAGTATGGAAAAAACGTAGAATATTGCGGCCCTCAGTTCAAAAAATTTACCGTTAAGGGAACAAAGGCAATAATTGGATTCAAAAACGGCAAAGGACTCTATATTCTCGGGCCCAATGGGCAAAAAGGCTCTTCGGGTGCTGCCTACATACACATTGCCGGTCCCGACGGAGTCTTCTACCCTGCCCATTCGTCAATAAAAGGGAACCGCCTTATACTGTGGCACCCCAATGTAAATGCGCCAACAAGCGTAAAATATTGTACTGAAGATTATTGCAAAGGAAATATCTACAACGGCCACAACTTGCCGGCATACCCCTTCAGAAAAGAGTAGGATTTGGGCCATGCTGATAAAAGCATCCAGGATTTCAGGCATAAAAATAAAAAATCCTCTCCACATGCGTTGTAGAGAGGATTCAAGTACCCCCGGGCGGAATCGAACCGCCACCCTGAGAACCGGAATCTCATATTCTATCCTTTAAACTACAGGGGCATTTTTTTCAGTTGGGATGCAAATTTAGGTATTTTGTTTAAATTATCTATCTTTGCAGCCTAATTATTTAAATAACAATCAAAAATATGAAAGCATACGTTTTTCCGGGACAGGGATCTCAATTTACCGGTATGGGACAAGATTTGTACAATACCAACCCCCTTGCCAAAGAGATGTTTGAGAAGGCTAACGAGATCTTGGGTTTCCGCATCACAGATATCATGTTCAACGGTACCGCAGAGGAGTTGAAGCAGACCAAAGTTACACAACCTGCTGTATTCCTGCACTCTGTAATTCTTGCAAAATGTCTGCCTGATTTCAAACCCGATATGGTTGCAGGCCACTCTTTGGGCGAGTTCTCGGCTTTGGTTGCAGCAAATGCAATGACCTTTGAAGATGGTCTAAAACTTGTTTCAAAAAGGGCAATGGCAATGCAGAAGGCATGCGAACTGAAGCCGTCGACCATGGCTGCCATCATCAATCTTGATGACAAGAAAATTGAGGAGATATGTGCAAATACAGAGGGTGTTGTTGTTGCAGCAAACTACAACTGCAAAGGTCAGGTTGTGATTTCAGGCGAAGTTGAGGCTGTAAATGCAGCATGTGCAGCAATGAAAGAGGCTGGCGCAAAGAGGGCATTGGTACTGCCTGTAGGCGGCGCATTCCACTCACCACTTATGGATCCTGCAAGAATAGAACTTGCCGAGGCAATTGAAAAAACCAACTTCTCAACACCAGTATGTCCTGTTTATCAGAATGTTGATGCAAAGCCTCACACAGATCCTGCAGAGATTAAGAACAACCTTCTTGTTCAGTTGACTGCCCCTGTAAAATGGACTTACAGTGTAGAAAATATGGTTGCCGACGGTGCTGACCACTTCATTGAGGTTGGTCCCGGTGCTGTACTTCAAGGCCTTGTCAAAAAGATTGCCACAGGCGTTGAAATTGAGGGTCACCAATAGCAGATTTATCCAATAATACAGAAGACTGTCGGTTAAAAATTTTTTAGCCGGCAGTTTTTTCTTTGTAAGAAATATTTTTCTTCCCGAATTGGAATTTATTTCGTAATTTTGAGCGCTTGATGTTTATCTTGGATAAATATGAAGTATCAGTTATTAACCTAAACACACAAATTAATAACAGAATTTTAAAATTTAATTCAATAATATAATCTTTAATAACATCAGTATGGCTAAAGAGAAAAAATTTATTACCTGCGATGGTAACTATGCTGCAGCACAAGCAGCATACATGTTTAGCGAACTTGCAGCCATCTACCCTATCACACCATCATCAACAATGGCGGAGTTGGTAGACGAGTGGTCTGCATACGGCAAGAAAAACCTTTTCGGAGAACCTGTTAAGGTTGTTGAGATGCAAAGTGAGGGTGGTGCAGCAGGCGCTGTTCACGGTTCACTTCAGGCTGGTGCCCTAACCACCACATTTACAGCCTCACAGGGTCTATTGCTTATGATCCCTAATATGTACAAGATTGCAGGTGAGTTGCTTCCTACAGTATTCCACGTATCTGCAAGGGCATTGGCTTCTCACGCACTTTCAATCTTTGGTGACCACCAGGATGTAATGGCAGCAAGACAGACAGGTTTTGCCTTCTTGGCTTCTGCAAGTGTACAGGAGGCATTGGATTTGGGTATCGTTTCACACTTGTCAACAATCAAATCATCTGTTCCTTTCGTTCACTTCTTTGACGGTTTCAGAACTTCACACGAGATCCAGAAGATTGAGGATGTAAATCCTGAGGATGTGAAAGGTATGATCAGCGAAAAATCTTTGGCCAAATTCCGTGCAAGAGCCTTGAATCCTAACAACCCTGTTACTAAAGGTACAGCACAGAACTCTGACGTATATTTCCAGAACAGAGAGGCTTGCAACACATATTATGAGGCAGTTCCTGATATCGTTGCAAGATACATGGGTGAGATCAGCGAACTTACTGGCCGCCACTACTTGCCATTTGACTACTATGGTGCTCCAGATGCAGAGAACATTATCATTGCTATGGGTTCTGTTACTGAGACTGTCAAAGAGACTATCGACTACATGGCCAAGAAGGGTGAGAAAGCCGGTGTTGTAATCGTAAGACTTTACAGACCATTCTCAGCAAAATACTTCATGAGGGCACTTCCTGCAACAGCCAAGAGAATTGCTGTCCTTGACAGAACAAAAGAGCCTGGTGCAGTTGGCGAGCCTCTATATATAGATGTAAAATCTGTTGTAGCAGAGCAAGGTTTGAATGTTAAAGTTGTTGGTGGCCGTTATGGTCTTTCATCAAAAGATACCAGCCCGGCACAAATCCTTTCTGTATATGACAACCTTAAGGCAAAAGAGCCTAAAAATGACTTTACAATCGGTATCGTAGATGACGTTACATTCAAATCACTTCCTCAAAGAGAGGAGATCAGCCTTGCAACTGAGGGCACATACGAGTGTAAATTCTACGGTTTGGGTTCAGACGGTACTGTAGGTGCAAACAAGAACACCATCAAGATCATCGGTGGAAGTACTCCTAAATATTGTCAGGCATACTTTGACTATGATTCAAAGAAATCAGGCGGATACACTTGTTCACACCTTCGTTTCGGTGACAACCCTATCACATCACCATACTTGGTTTCTACTCCAGACTTTGTAGCATGTCACGTTCCTACATACTTGACAAAATATGATGTTCTAAGAGGTATCAAGAAGAACGGTACATTCCTATTGAACAGTTTGTGGTCAACAGAGGAGACTTTGAACCGTATTCCTGATTTCGTTAAACATCAGATCGTTTCAAAGAAATTGAACTTCTACATCATCAACGCAACCAAGATTGCTGAGGAGATCGGCTTGGGCAACAGAACCAACACTATCCTACAATCTGCATTCTTCAAGATTACAGGCATTATCCCTTACGAGCAGGCTGTTGCTGAGATGAAGAAAGCAATTGACAAGAGTTACGGCAAGAAGGGTGAGAACATCGTCAAGATGAACTATGCTGCTGTTGACAGAGGTGCTGAGTACGTTCAGGTTGAGATTCCTTTCGAGTGGAAGAACATTGCTGCCGGCACATTCGTTCCAGATTCATACAAACGTCTTGCTCCAGAGTGGGTACGTACAGTTGCTGACGTTGTTAACGCACAGTGCGGTAACGATCTTCCTGTAAGCGCATTCAAAGACTCTGCCGACGGTGTTATCCCAGCAGGTACTGCCGCTTACGAGAAACGTGGTATCGCTACTCACATTCCACAGTGGAACCCAGAGAACTGTATCCAGTGTAACCAGTGTTCATTCGTTTGTCCTCACGCTGCTATCCGTCCATTCCTAATGACTGAGGAGGAGGCTGCAAATGCTCCTGCAAGCGTTAAGAGAGTTAAAGGAAACGGCCCTGTTAAAGAGTATTATTTCACTATCCAGGTTGACCCTGCTGACTGTACAGGTTGCGGTAACTGTGCCGATGTTTGTCCTGCCAAAACTAAAGCCCTTACAATGGAGCCAGCGGCTACTCAAGAGGCTGAGCAAGCAAACTTCGATTACATGCACTCAACTATCGGTTACAAAGATACAGTAGTTGCAAAAGAGCAGAACGTTAAGAATTCACAGTTTGCACAACCATTGTTCGAGTTCTCAGGTGCTTGCGCAGGTTGCGGTGAGACTCCATACGTTAAAGCAATTTCACAGTTGTTCGGTGACAGAATGATGGTTGCCAATGCAACAGGTTGTTCATCAATCTACAGTGGTTCATTCCCTGCATCACCTTACTGCAAGGACAAGAACGGTAGAGGTCCGGCATGGGCTAACTCATTGTTTGAGGACAATGCAGAGTTCGGTCTTGGTATGAAAGCCGCTACAATGAGACTTCGTGAGACTGTTGCAAACCTAATGGCTAAAGGCTTGGAGTGCGACAAATGCTCTGCTGAGATGAAAGCTCTATTTGCAGAGTGGTTGAGCGACAAAGACAACCCTGCCAAAACAAGAGAGATTGCAGACAAACTTGTTCCTATGATGGAAGAGTGTGGCTGTGACACTTGCAAAGAACTTCTTGCACACAAAGACCTTATAGCAGCACGCAGCCAGTGGATCATTGGTGGTGACGGTTGGGGTTACGATATCGGATACGGCGGACTTGACCACGTATTGGCATCTGGCGAGAATGTAAACGTATTGGTAGTTGATACTGAGGTTTACTCAAATACAGGTGGACAGTCATCTAAATCAACTCCTGCAGGTGCTGTTGCAAAATTTGCTACTTCAGGTAAGAAGATCCGTAAGAAAGACCTTGGTATGATGGCTATGAGTTATGGCTACGTATACGTTGCACAGGTTGCAATGGGTTCAAGCCAGGCTCAATTCTTCAACGCCCTTAAAGAGGCTGAGGCTTACAACGGACCATCATTGATCATCGCTTACGCTCCATGTATCAACCACGGTCTAAAAGCAGGTATGGGCAAGAGCCAACGCGAGGAGAAGATGGCTGTAGAGTGCGGTTACTGGCATCTATACAGATTCAACCCGGCACTTGCTGAAGAGGGTAAGAATCCGTTCACTTTGGACAGCAAAGAGCCAGATTGGAGCAAATTCCAGGACTTCATCAAAGGTGAGGTTAGATACGCATCATTGCTTAAGACATTCCCTGAGCAAGCAGGTGAATTGTTCGGCTTGACAGAGGAGTTTGCTAAACAGCGCTACAACTCATACAAGAGACTCTCTTCACAGGAGTAATCCAACAGGGAGTTTTATAAACTGAAAAAGGAGCATCCGTATGGGTGCTCTTTTTTTTTTACATCCACCAAGGACCTGGGAGAAGTAACAGGTCTGCCCAAAATATACATTTTGGGTTGCCGCAAAAGTGCTGAAATATTTGTTTGATATGCAGATTCTAAACTAATGCAATCGGTAAACAGAGACGCTTAAACTAATGCACTTCGTTAATGGAGACGCTTAAACTAATGCAATTCGTGAATAGAGACGTTAAACTAATGCAATTCGTGAATGGAGACGCTTAAACTGATACAATTGTGGATATTGACATTGAACGCATAAAAGATTGGGGTATGGTCAGTCATATAATATCCTGGGCTTTAAATAAATTGCATACGATATTTTCCTACAAAGTTCATCAGTAATATCAGGCATTGTTCATATCTAATATCAGGCAATACGAGCCTTTGGATAACAGAAATTCATGTAATACCGATTACATATCCTGGTATGATTGATCAGCAGCGTTCTATAATTATTCTTATGCAGTATACAGCAATTATTACTCTGTTGCTTGATTCAGTTATTCATCTGCAGTTTTCAGCAATTATTGATCTGCTGCTTGATTCACTTATTAATCTTCATTTTGCAGCAATTATTGCTCTGTTGCTTTCTTCACTTATTAATCTTCATTTTGCAGCAATTATTGCTCTGTTGCTTGATTCAGTTATTCATCTGCAGTTTCCGGTAATTTTTCATTTATAGTATATAGGCATTGTTTATCTCAATATCTCAATATCGCGATTCTTCGCTTATGAAATTCACCTGGAACAACCGCTCAATTTTTCGTATTTATAAACTACAGAGTCTCAGCATGTTAAATTGATTGCATTATTCTCTAGTGTTCCAGGTGAAACAAAATTGTCTCACCTGGAACGTAAAATGGCCCCAGAGGCCATAGAACGGTGGTTGCTGTTCCAGGTGAATGTCAGAAACACCGGAATGAATAAACTGCCTTTTTGAGGAATTTTTATATATAATAAGGCTTTCATTGACCATAATTAATTATAGAGCATAGCAGCATATTACAAGGTATTATATCAATTAACCCCTGTAAAGATGTAGACACAAAGCCGTAGAGCGATCAATGTATGTAATATGGAATTAATCGTTTTATGAAATTTGCGCCTGCCAAATGAAAGCGCAGAAGAACCAAAGTATATTATCAGGAATAATGATATTAATGTAGCAAGGATTTGCGTCTGACGACTGAAGGCACAGAAGAACTAAAGTATGCAATCAGTAGGGAGAAAATATTGGACATGAGGAATTTTGCGACTCACGACTCAAAACAGGGCAAAAAAAGAAAGGCTCCCTTTCGGAAGCCTTTCGGATTTATAAGATATAATTGTTACAAATTATTTCTTAATGATAACTTTACCCTGAGCCTTAGAAACTGCAATCTCATCGTTAACAGTTACTTTAACGTTAGATTTAGCCTCTTTGTTCTGTTGCAACTCATTGTTATCGTTATCCCAGATAAGTACCCACTCACCAAGTTCGAACTTGTAAGTTAGAGGAGTCTCTTTAACAACTGGGTTGATAGTTGTACCCTGAAGAGTAATGTCAGCAGCGCGTAGAACTGGGTTGCCATCCTGGTTAGTACCGAATGAAGCGTCAACAGTTGGCTGAGCGTACTCGAATGTGAACAATGACTCGTCAATACCCATTTGTTTAGCATAAGCAGTTAGAGCACCATTCTCATAAAGTACTTTGCTATCTTTAGCGTTTGTAGAGATCTTAACAGCCTTAGTGATTGACTCAGCAACTGGCATGTAAGGGTCGTTCTGGATAGTGATATCAGCAACTGAAACTACGATTGGGCTCTCGAACTGAACAGCGATGTACTTAACGCACTCCTGACCGTTAGCCATGTTCATAGTAACCTTGATGATAGCAACTCTACCCTCAGTCTCAGTCTCTGCAAGAACTTTGATAGACTCGATGTCAGTAGTAGCAAGAACGTCAGTATCAGTCTCAGCCATCTCAACACCGTCGTTAGTCATTGAGAAGTACTCAGAAGCATCGATAACAGCATCCTTAACATACTTCTTACCAAGAGCATTGTAGTCGTATTTGTCAACCATACCCAATAGATCGAACTGGATACCAGTGTGGTTGTTAGGAACTGCAATCTCACCATCCTCGTTCAACATGTAGTCAACGAACATCTCGTCAACACCTGTCAACATCTGCCATTTACCATCTTTGAATTGACCTGTAGTCTTAACTGTAGGAACCTCGATAGCAGGCATGTATGCCTTCTTGATTGAGTCATAAATTCTGATTGAAGTCTCACCAATGTAGTAATCAGGGTTAACCTCAGGAAGTGAAGTCTCATGATAGATGTTATAGTGGAATGTAATCTTAACAGGTCTGTGTTTAGGATTATCGTATCTTGTTATGATTACTGCAGCAGAATCTGCACCAAGACCTACAGGAAGAGTAGCAGGATCAAATTTAACCCAAGCAGCATCAGTTGATGTTTGCTCAAATGACTCCCAACCAATCTCAACATCAGTACCAGCAGGCTCAACTTCTTCATCATACCAATATGTATTATAGAACTCTTGAGCGCTCATACCAAGTTCCTCGTAAACCTCCTCATTCATTCTATCCCAATCAAGAGCAATAGAATCCTTAGGATCAATATCAGTGTACTCGATATCACCACAATATACAGGAACGTATAGTGTATCAATAACCTCTACAACTGGATCTTTCTCAGTAATCTCAAGTCTCAAGTAAGCGTCAGCAACAAGTGAATCGTTAACAGTAGCCTGAACATAGAATACAGGAGTTCTACCGATAGCGGCTCTACCACCGTTCTGCAACCATTTCTTATCAACTGAAACAACGTTGTTCTCATCAATTACAACGAATTTCTGTTGGTCAGTCTTACCGTCTTGGCCAATGAACTCGTCAACTTTTCTGAA
This sequence comes from Bacteroidales bacterium, assembly GCA_015060245.1. Classification (GTDB taxonomy): domain Bacteria; phylum Bacteroidota; class Bacteroidia; order Bacteroidales; family UBA932; genus Egerieousia. The sequence continues at coordinate 28,107 of SUYU01000014.1, forward strand.
AGTATACTCAACCTCAAATCCACGCTCATCAACGAAGCAAGGTTTTGGAAGAACTGATGCAAGTCTTACAACTGTATCAAGGTCAATAGACTCAGTATATTTGAATCTTGCGCAAGTGTCAGCATATGGTGAGTAGTTGAATAGTTCCTGTAGGAACTCAGTCTCATCCCAATCAGCACCCATTTCTTCTTTGACAGCACTGATTATGCCGAATGGAAGTGGGCAGAAGTGGTTCCAAGGCATCTCGATACCAGGAAGCATATCCTCAATCTCCTCAACCATCTCATCTTTAGCAGTAGTTCCGCAAGTGTTAACAATTGCAAATGCAGCCATAATCTCAGTGTTGATAGCAGCGTAGTCAGAAACTACGTTTGCACCCTCTGCGATGTTTGCGTTAAGAGCAAAGATATCTCTCTTCTCTAGTTTGTCAGCCAAATCTTTAAGAAGACCACCGATCATAGGATCAACATCCAATACACCAGCATTCTCACCGTCACCAAGAAGTGCAGTAATTAGGTTGTAATCGTTAGCCCAGTTAAGGATACCGAATGCAGTCTCAGGAAGAGTGCCATACCATGAAACAGGGAAACGTTTTACTTTAGCAACTACATTAAGAGCGTCACCATCCTGCTCAGCAGAAACAAGATCTAGCAAGTTGTTCATATCACCAGCAACTTTAGTCTCTACTTGTCTGTTGATGAATGAGAACTCAACACCGTTAAGGTTAGCGTTTGAAGGGTTAACACGGTAAGTCATGTTAACATCTGATGAAGCGATCAAACGTGGAGCGAATACAAACTCCTCCTCTTGTGGTGCCTGTGCCCTTTGGCCACCACCGAACAACATATATTTAATTAGACCAAGGTCAACCATAGCATAGTTCTGAACAAGACCCATACCGAAACCAGGAGTCATATACTCAGGAACGAATGCCAATGAAGCAAGAGTTGCTTTAGTTGTGATAACGATAGGCTCCTCTGCACCCTCAACACCGTGGAACTCTAGAGTACCGGTAACAGGGTTGAATACTGCAGTTAGAACACCGTCATGCAACCAAGACTCACCAACGTAAGTCTCATCTAGTTCACCGTTTACAAATTTCTCCCATTTGCCATAGTTCTCGCAATCTTTATCAGTACATGGCTGGAAGTATACTACGTCAGCATCTGCACCGTCTGCACCGTCTGCGCCAGCAGGACCTTGAGGACCCTGAGGACCAGCAACGCCTTGCTCACCTTGTGGACCTTGTGGACCAGCAGGACCTTGCTCACCTTGCTCACCCTGTGGACCTTGAGGACCAGCTACGCCTTGCTCACCTTGCTCGCCTTTCTCGCCAGCAGGACCTTGCTCACCTTGCTCGCCTTTCTCACCTTGAGGACCTTGAGGACCTTGTGCAGGTTTGCCAGTGTCAACACCGTCGATGAACCAGTTACCGTTCTCGCCGATCTCTACAACTGAACCAGGTTTACCATCCTGACCAGCAGCACCTTGCTCGCCCTGGATACCTTGCTCACCTTGCTCGCCTTTCTCACCTTTCTCACCATTTTTGATAGTGTAAGATTTACCGTTGCTCAATTTTACAACGATACCGTCTGCATTAGTAGTAACATCTGTAATAACAGCACCACCGTCGATTGCTGCTTGAAGGCTCTGAATCTTAGCGTTCAAAGCATCAATCTGTGTCTGCAAACCTTCGATATCATCATCGTATTTGTCGCAAGCAACAAATACGCTTGACAATAGCGCGAATGCTCCTAGAAGCATTAGTCTGAAAGATTTTTTAATCATAATAAAATGTTTTTAATAAAGTTTGAATTATTTGTGTTTAGTTTTTTATTTCCTTCTTTGATAAGGCCTGGATATCCACCTCCTTGAAACAGATTATCCAGTTTGTATACTATATCCCTCTTTTTGGCCGTTCTTTTACTGTTTTTGGTTAAGTATTTTAATCTCAATAGTTTACATAGTTATTTCCATATAAATCTATTTCCGTCTCTTGCATAGAGATGGGAATGAAATGTAAAAGACTGATTAACTGATGTTTGTAAAAGAAATTTACGGCCGTTTCAAAACAATATGACATGATGTTTTACAACACAAAAAAAAGAGGACAACCAAACGGTTGCCCTCTTGCAAACTTTATCTTTCAATATTTACAGATGATTTTAGAACATATCCTGCATATCTTCAAGCATCTCCCAAAGATCATCATCTATATCCATATCGTAACTTCTTGTATTACATAGGATAACACCATTTACGTTATCATCGCTACGCGCCCAGATAGGGCAAACACCAGCCAATGTGCCTCCGTGGTATGCTTCCCAACTGGTAATATATGGGTAATTGACGCGCCAGCCAAGTGCATATCTGTTGTTTACACTTGAAGGCTCATACATTTCATCCAATGTAGCACTCTTGAGCAAATCAGGTACCCTTGGAGCGTAATCGACCATGCTCATAAGTTTCATCAAATCAGGTGCAGAAGCAATGATACCGCCGGCTGCTATTCCAACTTCAACATTGTTGCCGTAAGCATCCTTGCCACCCTGAGCATAGTATGATACCTCATTTGCAAAGCGGTCAGAATGATCATTCTTGCCACCTCTTATATTGGTTATAGGATCTTCTGATTTGGAGTAGATATCCTCCTTGAGGTAAGTTTCAAAATCTTTTCCCGAAACGGCCTCTACAACCAAGCCCAATGCGCTGAATCCAAAGTTGTTGTATTTATGTACAGTACCGGGTTCGTTTGCAAGTGACTCATTGGCCAACATATATAGCATGCGCTCCTTAAGAGACTTGCCTGAATATCTGCTCAAACCGCCAAAGATACAATCTACCGAGTAACCGCTGGTGTGGTTAAGAAGTTGTCTTACTGTAATATATCTGGCTCTTGAATCCCTAATGTCATCACCGAGCATTTCACCCAAAATGGCATCCTTGCCAAATACCCGGTCCTCAAGGTCAAGTTTGCCCTCTTCGTACAATTTCATGATTGCTATTGCGGTATGCTGTTTTGACATACTTGCCAACCTGAACATATAGTCACTTGTAACTCTCTCTTCTTTAGCCACATCTGCAAATCCGTAAGCAGCCTTGTAAACCAATGACTCATCTTTGCTCAATGCGAGTGATACTGCAGGAGCCTTGTGCTTGATCATAAAGGAGTATACCATATTGTCTATTCTGGTATTTCCATTTTTTGCAAGGACAGTATAAGTCCTGGAAAGTCCGCTTTTTGAGGTAATAACTATTTTTGTGGTATTGCTGAAATCCGAAACGGTCTTTCCGCTCTCAGCACTTTTTCCATTGATGGTGGCGGTTGCCTCATCGGCAATAATGAAGGAAGGTACAACTTTGGTCAAATCTACGCCTTCTGGAAGAGTAACATAGAAGATGTTGTCATTTTGCGCCGCTCCACAGTTCATTGTCAGACCAGGATTGTCTGTTTTGTTGAAAGAGAGACTCTTCAACGAGTTGTCATTAGGATTCGCCTCATTGGTTTCAGGAGTGTCCTCACCGCCCGAACAGCCTGCCAAAAAGATACTTAGTGATAAAAGTACAAGAAAGTAGTTTTTTAATTTAATTAACATATTTCAGAAATTTAATTTTTGATATCCATTAGATTTTGCAAATTTAAAAAAATTATGATTCAATTATTATTTTATGCAATAAATGGACAAATTCTCTGTAAAATTTATTATATTTGTTGAATGTGTAACCTTGTAATAGTTTAAAAGTTAAAAATATGATTTTTAATATAGATCAGAACTTTCATTCATTAAATGACATTGATGTGTTGTTTGATGATGACGTAAAAATTCATCTTGGCAGCGAGTCGCAATCAAGAATTGTAAAATGTAGGGAGTACCTTGACAATAGAATGAAGAGCCAGAAGGAGCCTATTTACGGCATTACCACAGGTTTCGGATCGTTGTGCAATGTGTCTATCGGTGCCGATGATTTGAGTGCTCTCCAGAAAAATCTGGTAATGTCACACGCGTGTTCATTGGGAGAAGAGGTTCCTCAAGAGATTGTAAAACTTATGCTTGCCTTTAAGATCAAGTCTCTTTCCTATGGTTTCTCAGGAGTGCAGTTGACAACAGTGCAGCGTCTGGTTGATTTCTTTAATAATGGTGTATATCCTGTTGTATATCAGCAGGGTTCATTGGGTGCTTCAGGCGATTTGGCGCCGCTTGCAAACATGTGTCTGCCTCTATTGGGATTGGGTGAGGTAAACTACAAGGGCCAACGCTATAGTGCTGCCGAGATTAATGAAAAGTTCGGTTGGGAGCCGGTTGTTCTTGCCTCAAAAGAGGGCCTTGCTCTTCTTAACGGAACCCAGTTCATGCTTGCATTTGCAATATGGAATATAAGGAAGGCCAAAAAATTGTCAGCATTGGCCGATAAGATTGCAGCACTTTCATTGGATGCGTATGACGGACGAATTGAGCCGTTCACTCCGGGGGTACATGCTGTAAGACCTCACGCCGGCCAGATGGAGACTGCCAAGAATATGCTTCATTATCTGGAAGGAAGCCAAATCAATGCCCAATACAAGCAGCATGTCCAGGATCCATACTCATTCAGGTGTGTACCGCAGGTTCATGGTGCCGTAAAGGATGCCTTGAGACATATTGAGGAGGTCTTTGTAACCGAGTTGAACAGTGCAACGGACAATCCTACAATATTGCCCGATGAAGATATGATTGTGTCTGCCGGAAACTTTCATGGAGAGCCTCTGGCAATAAATCTCGATTTTCTTGCTATTGCAATTTCGGAGATTGGAAGTATCTCGGAGAGAAGAACTTATCAATTGATTGGCGGAAAACGCTCCTTGCCTTCATTCCTTGTGGCAAAACCGGGTCTCAATTCGGGTTTCATGATTCCTCAATATGCTGCTGCCGGAGTGGTGAGCCAGAACAAGCAACTCTGCACACCGGCATCTGTAGATACAATTGACTCTTCGCAAGGTCAGGAAGACCATGTAAGTATGGGTGCAAATGCAGCAACAAAATGCTTCAGAGTGGTAAACAATGTTGAGAAGGTGCTTGCAATAGAACTTATGAATGCCGCCCAGGCGCTTGAGTTCCGCCGTCCGCTAAAGACATCACCGGTTCTTGAGGAGTTTGTGCAGCAGTACAGAAAAGTTGTCAATTTTATTGAGGATGATGAGGTTATGTATACGCACATCAACAATTCAATAGAGTTTTTAAGAAACCTGTAATAACCTGCAGCAAATTTTATCCCTATAACAATGGAGAGGATTCTAATAACAAATATCAGACAACTTATACAGGCGGGGGATGAGATAACCCTCAAACGTGGTGAGCAGATGAAAGACCTTAATATAATGGAGAATGCGTTCCTTTATATAGAGGGCTCTACAATTGCTGATTACGGAAAAATGGATGCCATGCCTTCGCATTTGAAAGAGGTCCAGTCCAAACCGCAGGATCCGCACAGCGGCCTTAAGGTTATTGACGCAACCGGCAGAATGGTATTTCCATCATTTTGTGACTCCCACACCCACCTTGTGTATGCCGGAAGCAGGGAGCAGGAGTTTGTTGACAAAATCAACGGCCTGAGTTATCAGGAGATAGCGGCAAGAGGAGGAGGAATTCTCAACTCGGCCCAACTGCTTGGCAATACATCTGAAGATGATCTCTACAGAAGTGCAATGGAGAGGGCAAACGAAATTCTTGCAACAGGAACCGGCGCAGTGGAGATAAAGAGCGGTTATGGACTCACACCAGAGAATGAGATTAAGATGCTCCGGGTGATAAAACGCATAAAAGAGACTTCACCCCTTACCGTAAAGGCCACATTCCTGGGAGCCCATGCTTTTCCTGCAAGGTATGCTGACAACAAAGAGGGTTATGTGGAGGAGATCATTAACACAATGATACCAATGGTTGCAGCAAAGGAGTTGGCGGAGTATATAGATGTCTTCTGTGAAGAGGGGTTCTTCTCAACAGAAGATACTGACCGCATTTTGAATGCCGGCCTCAAGTATGGACTGAGGGCCAAGGTGCATGCCAACCAGATGGGAATATCGGGCGGTGTACAGGTTGGAACCAAATATGACGCAATTAGCGTAGATCATCTCGAAAGTGTTGGCCAGGAGGAGTTTGATGCCCTTAAAAATTCGCAGACAATAGCAACAATGCTGCCGGGTGCCACATTCTTCCTCAATATGGAGTATTCGCCTGCCCGCAAATTTGTAGAGAATGACATTCCTTTGGCTTTGGCCACAAACTATAATCCTGGCTCATGTCCGAGCGGAAACATGCAGTTCCAGTTGGCATTGGCCTGCATAGCCATGAAACTAACTCCGGAGGAGGCCATAAACGCATGTACCATAAACGGTGCATACGCCATGGGTGTAGAGGACAAACTTGGTTCAATATCAAGGGGTAAAACCGCAAACATATTTATAACCAAAGAGATACCATCATACAGTTTTATACCGTATGCCTTTACTACACCCTATATAGATACCATTATACTAAACGGCAAATTGATCAACTAAAAATATACAGTATGGGAACTCAAATTCATAACACATTTTATACACCTTTAGGGCTGGTAAACATTGAGCACCTTGCCCATGGTTCCATCCATATTGATTGGGAGGGAATGCATATATATGTTGACCCTTACAGCGATCTTTACAACTACTCCAAATCAAAAAAGGCAGACTTGATTATATTGACCCACGCTCATACAGACCACTATGACGGAAAGGCAATCAAGGATATTGCAACACCAAATACAGAATTCATTGTAAGCAAGGGTGTGGAGACATGCATCAGACATGACCTTACCAGAATGGGAATTGATGTAGACAATAATGAGTTGTCTGTAGACCCGTCGACAAACCTTGAGAATGTATTCAGGGATACCCCTTGCCTTAAAAATTGTGCTGTCCATACCTTATATAATAATGAGAGCATGAAAATAAAGGGAATTGAGATAAAGGCCACTCCTGCATACAATATAAATAATAAAAGGGATAACGGCCATCCGTTCCACATCAAAGGCCAGGGCAACGGATACATTATAAATATGGGCGGATTCAGAATATACATAGCCGGTGATACGGAGTTCATCCCTGAAATGGAGGAGGCCAAAGGGGCAGATATAGCATTCTTGCCAAAGAATTTGCCTTATACCTTGTCGGATGAGGAGTTCATCAAGGCTGCAAACTTTATAAAACCAAAGAACCTCTATCCGGTCCACTACTTTGAGATAGATCCAAAAGTGCTTCTTGAGGGACTGGCTACAGGAATATGTCTATACGTTAACGGCGCACAGTGCCATAAATAATATAAGGTAAGAGATGATTAAGAAAATAATTGAGTGCGTTCCCAATTTCAGTGAGGGACGCAATATGGATGTTATCAAGCAGATTACAGACCAGATTGAGAGTGTTGAGGGAGTGAAATTGCTGAATGTAGACCCCGGTGATGCTACAAACCGTACCGTTGTTACATTTGTTGGAGAGCCGCACCTTGTAATTGAGGCAGCATTCAGGGCAATCAAAAAGGCAGGTGAAGTTATTGACATGACCAAGCATCATGGAGAGCATCCGCGTATTGGTGCAACTGATGTGTGTCCGTTGATTCCAATTTCAGGAGTTACAATGGAGGAGTGTGCCGAATATGCAAGGGAGTTGGCAAAACGTGTGGGCGAGGAGGCAGGTATACCTGTATACTGTTATGAGGCCGCCGCATTTACCCCTCAAAGGAGAAACCTTGCTGTCTGCAGGGCCGGTGAGTATGAAGGAATATCAAAAAAACTTCAGGATCCCGACTGGAAACCCGACTTTGGACCATCGGAATTCAGTGAAAATATAGCACGCACAGGCATATCCGTAATAGGTGCAAGGGATTTTCTTGTTGCCATAAACTTCAATCTCAACACAACTTCAACCCGAAGGGCAAATGCAATAGCCTTTGATGTGAGGGAGAAGGGACGCAAGATGAGAGAGGGCGGCAAACTTACAGGCAAGGTGCTGCTTGACGAGAATGGCAATGAGATGTGGGCACCTGGAACTCTTAAAGGGTGTAAAGCCATAGGTTGGTTTATAAAGGAGTATGGCATAGCACAAGTTTCCATGAATGTGACCGATATTGCAACAACACCTGTGCATGTGGCATTTGACGAGGTGGTTTCAAAGGCTGCCGCCAGAGGCATAAGGGTAACAGGTTCGGAACTTGTAGGCCTGGTTCCTAAAAAGGTACTTATAGATGCCGGCAAATACTATCTTGCAAAACAACAGCGCTCTCTGGGCATTGCAGAGGAGGAGATAATAAAGATTGCTGTAAAATCAATGGGTCTTGATGACCTCAAACCATTTGATCCAAGGGAGAAGGTTATTGAGTATTTGATGGAAGATACTGCAGAAGAGAGACTTATAGATATGACATGTAAAGGCTTTGCTTTGGAGACAGCAAGTGAATCTCCTGCACCTGGCGGTGGATCAATCTCTGCATACGCAGGAGCCTTGGGTGCATCGCTTGGAACCATGGTAGCCAACCTTTCATCGCACAAGCCGGGATGGGATGACCAGTGGGAGTATTTCTCAAAATGGGCAGAACAAGGACAAAGCATTGTAAATGAACTTCTTTACTTGGTTGATGAGGATACTGCTGCTTTCAATAAAATCATGGCGGCATTCTCATTGCCTAAATCAACCGATCAGGAGAAGGCTGCAAGGAGTGCTGCAATCCAGGAGGCAACTATATATGCTACCCAAGTGCCGTTCAGAACAATGAAGGCTGCATATAGCGCTTATGGCCTTATAGAGGATATGGCGGCCAAAGGTAATCCTAACTCAGTATCTGATGCCGGAGTGGGTGCGCTTTGTATACGCACAGCAGTTTATGGAGCATACCTTAATGTAAAAATAAACGCTGCCGGAATCAAGGATGCAGCATTTGCATCAAACATAGTGGATGAGGCCAAGAAAATTCTGGAATTGTCTAATAAAAAGGAGACTGAAATTCTGGAAATGGTTGAAAAAATCATTGACAAATAAAATTTACTCAATTCTTGTAAAAAATTTGTCAAAAAAATACTATTTTTGATACCCGAATACCCGAGTCCTCCGGAAAAAAATAAATTTTCTGGAGGATTAATTGATAGGAAAAATTCAGAAAAATGTTGATTTAAACAAATTTATTCTTATCTTTGGGCAAAATTTCTATCTCTATGCAAGAGACGGGAATTAATTTATATGGGAATAACTGTGTAAACTATTGAAATTAAAATACTTAACCAAAAACAGTAAAAGAACGGCCAAAAAGAGGGATATAATATACAAACTGGATAATCTGTTTCAAGGAGGTGGATATCCAGGCCTTATCAAAGAAGGAAATTATAAACTAAACACAAATAATTCAAACTTTATTAAAAACATTTTATTATGATTAAAAAATCTTTCAGACTAATGCTTCTAGGAGCATTCGCGCTATTGTCAAGCGTATTTGTTGCTTGCGACAAATACGATGATGATATCGAAGGTTTGCAGACACAGATTGATGCTTTGAGCGCTAAGATCCAGAGCCTTCAAGCAGCAATCGACGGTGGTGCTGTTATTACAGATGTTACTACTAATGCAGACGGTATCGTTGTAAAATTGAGCAACGGTAAATCTTACACTATCAGCAATGGTAAAGATGGTGAGAAAGGTGAGCAAGGTATCCAGGGCGAGCCTGGTTCAGTTGTAGAGATCGGCGAGAACGGTAACTGGTTCATCGACGGTGTTGACACTGGTAAACCTTCTCAAGGTGAGAAAGGTGAGAAAGGCGATCAAGGTGCTGCTGGCGAGAACGGTGCCAACGGTCAGGATGGTAAAGACGGTGAGACTCCTACAATCGTTATCGGTGCAAACGGTAACTGGTTTGTAAATGGTGTTGATACTGGCGTTGCTGCTCAGGGTCCTCAAGGTCCTGCTGGTGCTAACGGTAACGACGGTGCTGCTGGTGCTGCCGGTTCAGTTGTTACAATTGGCGAGAACGGTAACTGGTTTATCGACGGTGAGGATACTGGCGTTGCTGCTCAAGGTCCTAAGGGTGACAAAGGTGACAAAGGTGAGCAAGGCGAGAAAGGCGAGCAGGGTGAGAAAGGCGAGCAGGGTGAGCAGGGTGAGCAAGGCGTTGCTGGTCCTCAAGGCCCACAAGGTGACAAAGGCGAGCAGGGTGAGCAAGGTATCCCTGGCTTGAACGCTCCTACAATTTATTACTATCCAGATGCAAGCGGTGTATGGGTTAAATACACTTTGACTCCAACTCCAGAAGGTTTTGAGACAACTGTTGAGCCTACTGAGGAGCCATGGTTGCCTGATGGTACTATCACTGCAGTTTACGATGGTGGCATTTTGGCTCTTTACAACGTAACTGGTGGAGAAGGTGAGAACAAACAGGTAATTATCAACAATAACACTACTCTTCAGTCATTGGCATTCGTTCCTGAGTTTATGACTCCAGGTTTCGGTATGGGTCTTGTTGAGAACTACGTAATGGTAGATCTTGGCCTAGGTGAGTTGCTTGCTGCAAATATGTTAGACATTGAAATCGACGAGTTTGAATTTGATCCTAAATTTGTTGGATCTAACAACTTGGAGATGACATATAGGGTTAACCCTTCAAACGCTAACCTTAACGGTGTTGAGTTCTCATTCATCAACAGACAAGTTCAGACTAGAGTTGATGGTGATAACACAGATCTTCTTGAGATTGTTGGTACACCTGAGCATAATGGTGATGCACTAAACGTTACAGCACAAATCAAACGTTTCCCTGTATCATGGTATGGCGCTCTTCCAGAGACTGTATTTACTTTGGCTAACGCACTTGACAACTACAATCTAATGGGTCTGCTAATTGGTTCAGAGCCAGAAGAGAAGGATGAGGAGACTAACGATAATGGTCGATTCCCTCTAATTGAGAACACAATGATTGACAATCTTGTTGACAATTTGGTAAATGGTTTGAGCAAAAGAGATATTTTCGCTCTAAAAGCAACAGTTGCTGAAAAGTCAGAGATTGTTTCAGACTATGCTGCAATTTATACTGAACTAATGACAGGTTTTGCCATTGTAAATGTTTGGGATAAGGCTAAGGATGATGACATGACAAAAGAAATTGAGGCTATGCTTCCTGGTATTGACTTGCCTTGGAAACACATTTGCCCACTTCCATTCGGCATACTTCCAGCAATGAAAAATGCATTGAAAGCAGACCAGTACAAAGAATACGTAAGAGAAATGCTAATCGAGACAGATTCATGTGCATATTTCAAATATAACGAGTCTATTGACCTTGATTCAGTTGTTTCATTGGCTTCTGTACTTCCAAAACCTTGTCTAGTTAACGAGCGTGGTATTGATGTAGAGTACACATTCACTAAACTTGACGAGTTTATTGGTGCTGATGACAAAACTGACCAACAGAAATTTGTTACTATTGATGCAAACAACGTGGTTTCAGTAGACAAAAATTGGTTGGAGGCACAGGAAGACGGTGGTAGATCTGCTGTAGGTAGAACTCCTGCTTTCTACGTTGAGGCTAAGGTTGACAATAAAGTTGTTGCTGATGCATACATCAAACTTGCTATTGTTGATCAACTTCCAGATACTATTAGAGTAGCAGTTGATTGCGGAAACATTGAGTACTCTGATATTGATGACAAAACCTCTAAAGGTCTATCATGGGATAGAATGAACAAAGAGGTATACGAGGTTCTTGACATGACAGCCGTTGAGTTTGAAAACAATTACGATTTGGATGAGAAGAAAGCAAATCGTCAACCTAATGGTACAGAACTTGCATACATAGAGAAAGATGAGGAGCCAACAGCAACAGATGCTGCAAGAATTAAGTTCAACGACCAGATTAAAGTTGGTCCAGATAGCGCAATTATCTACCTTGCTGGCACAAGAACTCCTGTTAAGATTGTATTCACATACAACGTTGAGCATAAGACTGCATTCCCTGAACTAAATCCAGACTACAAACTTGCTGATGATATCACTGTAAGCATACCTGATTACGATAAGAATCAAAAAGTTGTATTCGAGGATGAGACTCTAGAGGTAGTTCAAACTAAGGGTAAACTTGTTAAAGACACTTGGAGACTTCAGAACACAATGAGAGAGTTCATTAAGGATTACGCTAAGGATTATAAGACTCCTGGTAACCATGGTGACCTATCATTCAAAGTTCTAGGATTTGTTTACAATGGTGTATTGTACAACGAGATTAACTCTGAACTAAAAGTTGGTGACAAGACATATAAGGTAGACGATACTCATGACGGTTGCAGTTTGAGTAATGCTACTCTTGATGGTGAGTTCAAACTAACTACTCCATTGAAGAAATCAGAGGATTCAAGAATCTACGTAATTGAGATGGAGATCCCTATGAACAACGGTGACATCTGTACAGAGCGTTTCGCTGTTAAGTTCGTACGTCCATTCACAATGACTGTTGGTGATGTAGTACTTAAGACTACTGCTGCTCCAACTACTGCTGAGATTATGCCTTTGATCGTGATTAAAGACTTTGCTAACAAGGTTCTTTACTCATGGGATCCAGAACTTAACCCAGATTTCAACCCAGAGTCTCCTAACACCAGCGCTGTTACCAAATATGCTAAAGAGGCTTACAAACTTGACAAAGATGACTTCAAATTCACATTTACTGTAGAGGCTCCAGGCTTTGAAAAGAGCACTCTAACAATTGATTCTGCAACTGGTAAAGTTACTTGGAACAACATGGGTGGTGACCTTCAGCGTGATAAAGATGCTAAATCTGTAGTTAACTACACTATGGATGGTATTGCTGAAACTGAGGCTAAAGGTAACATCAAAGTTCTTTCAACTGAGAACAGCAAAAACTAATTAGAAACATCTGTTACTAATTATAAATCCGAAAGGCTTCCGAAAGGGAGCCTTTCTTTTTTTGCCCTGTTTTGAGTCCTGAGCCGCAAAATTCCTCATGTCCAATATTTCCTACTGATTGTATACTTTAGTTCTTCTGCGCTTTCATTTGGCAGGTGCAAATTCCTCATACATTAATATACCTATTCCTGATTGTATACTTTAGTTCTTCTGTGCTTTCATTTGGTAGGCGCAAATTCCTCATACATTAATATACTTATTCATGATTGTATACTTTAGTTCTTCCGCGCCTTTAGTCGTCAGACGCAAATCCCGGCTACATTAATATCATTATTCCTGATAATATACTTTGGTCCTTCTGCGCTTTCATTTGGCAGGTGCAAATTCCTCATACATTAATATACTTATTCCTGATTGTATACTTTAGTTCTTCTGCGCTTTCATTTGGCTGGCGCAAATTCCTCATACATTAATATACCTATTCCTGACTGTATACTTTAGTTTTTCTGTGCTTTCATTTGGCAGGCGCAAATTCGATAAAACGATTGATTCCATATTATATACATTGATTGCTCAACGGCTTTGTGTCTACATCTTTACAGGGGTTAATTGATATAATACCATGTAATATGCTGCTATGCTCTATAATTAATTATGGTCAATGAAAGCCTTATTATATATAAAAATTCCTCAAAAAGGCAGTTTATTAATTCGGTTGTTCAAGATATTCACCTGGAACACTGACCCTTGTTATATGACCTGTAGCGCTATTTTTCGTTCCAGGTGAGACAATTTTGCTTCACCTGGAACAGCAGAGAAAAGCGCAATCAATTTAACACGCTGTAACTCTGCTATTTATAAATATAAATCATTAAGCTGTTGTTCCAGGTGAATTTCATAAGCGAAGAATCGCGATATTGAAATATTGAAATATTGAGATAAACAATGACTATATACATTAAATGAAAAATTACTGGAAACTGCAGGTGAATAAATGACGCAAACAGTAGAGTAATAATTGCCGTATAATACTGATTAATCATGGCACGATATTCAATATGAATATAATAGGCAGATATAGAGGGCACAATATTCCTGACCCAAGATATGGCATGTAAAGCAATGGTATATAAATTATACACAGATATTCAAGTGAATAGCATGTGGCCGTTGATAAATCATACCGGATATTGCGGATAAAGATTGCCCGGTTTGCGCAGAGAGACCTGCATCATAATGCAGGGAAATTTTTACTCAGGTTTGAATTTTAATGATAGACCGGCAATAGCAATTGGGAATAGCGAACCCCTATTAGAGTGATTTCTAATAGGGGTTATTCCTTTGATGAGAGACCTTTGATGACTACCTCATATTCCTTTGGTGAGAGACCTCTGAAGCCAACCTCTTATCGTTTGATGAAAGAAGTTTGAAGTGTGCCTCATATTCCTTTGATGAGAGACCTTTGAAGAATGCCTCATATTCCTTTGGTGAGAGAAGTTTGAAGTGTGCCTCATATTCCTTTGATGAGAGACCTTTGAAGTCTGCCTCTTATCATTTGATGAGAGACCTTTGAAGCCAGCCTCCTACCGTTTGGTGAGAGACCTCTGAAGCCAACCTCTGCATTATTTCGATAGATGACCCGGAGCCATCATTATGTCAAACTCCAACGGAAATCTTTACTAATATTGAGTCTGCCATTGTAAAGTTGTTCAATCAATCACATAATCAAAAATTCAACCTTATACCAAAGTTGCAGTTCCTGGCCTCTCCCCAATATCCGGCAAATGTAGCGGCTGTATGGTCGGCACCGTCCTTGCCCCTTATGATGTACTCTTCATTGAAGAGGTTGTTCAAATTGAAGAATACCTGAATGTCGGCAAATGAGGTGTGGAATATGTTTGACACCTGAAGATTGGCCAGATGGTATGATGGTATGCGATAAGGGTCTGTGCGGTCATTGGCATCGGTTCTTGTATTTGGCTCAAAATCGGCCCAATAACGGTCGTTGAACTGCCAGTTGAAGGCTACATTAAAATCCTTGAGCCAATTTGCTGTACAGCCTGAAAGCATATGGAACGGACGTACCGAAACTGAAGCACCTACTTGGGTCTGTGGAGCATCTCCCACAGGCAAACCGTCGGAATAGACGTTTACTTCTGCTCTTACAAGATCTGAATACGGGTCATAAATCTTGGCATTCACGTCATTCTTCCACTCCCACTTGCCAATTGAAGCGTAGGCATTCAATCTGAGCCAGTTGGTAAAGTTATGGAATGCATCAATCTCAAAGCCATAGTGAAGTGCATCAAGACCGGTTATCATGAATTTGTAGGCATCCTCCTCCAAAGGTTTGTACGGAGAACTCATGATGCTTTTGTTCTTCCAGTATGCAGTGTAAAAAGTGGCCTCAACACCACCTCTTGAATGGACAAATCTGTAACCCAACTCTCCCAAAAGGTTCTTCTCATTCTTTACATCTTCCGACGGGTGGTTATTGCCGTTTGCAAAGATTACACTGCTGTACGGTACGCGACTGTATACGGCACCATTCAAATAGAAACTGCTTTTGTCACTGGCCTTAAAGAGAACACCGGCCTTTACAGATGCACCAAGTTTATACTCAACGTCGCTGTAGACATCACCGCCTGAGTAGTTGTATCTGTCCCAACGCTGATGTGTGGAGCCGTTGAGCGACGCACCAAGGTTCAATATCCACCTTTTGGAATTGTAGTTCAACATTGCATAAAGGGTACCATAATTTAGCACCTTGCCGTTATAGGTCCTTATGTAGTCTCCAACTTGCTTGTAAGGGTCTCTGCCGGCAAGGCCCATGAGTGAGTTCTTCTCGTAATCCTCATACCAGTATGATCCGCCCAAAAGGTCGGTAATCTGCTCCTTTTCCCAAGTCTCGTAGTGCTGGTAATGAAGGCCGGCCTCAAGATTCAACTTGTCGGAAAAATCTACAAGGGCCGTACTTGTCACTCCAATCTGAAGATTTCCAGCCATATAGTCACTCATTATGTTCTGGGCACTCCCCTCTTTGGTAAACTGGGCAGTTGAATTGGCCCTGTTATTGGCAATGACTGCATCCCAGTCAATATGGCCATCCTTCTGGAAAGCGATAATCCTCTTGCCCTTTGTCTCGGTCCACAGGCCGCCACCATCTCCTATTGAGAAATATGCAGCACTATTCAACTTGAAGTTACGGTTGTTGGTGTAGAAGTGGTTAAGTGTAAAGTAGGGTTTGAAATAGACATTTTCACTTATTGTACGCTGAACCCTTTTGCCGTTCTCATCGGTATAGTAGCCCCAGTTCTTGCTGTAAGTGCCGCCATACTTCCCGTACTCGGCATATGAGAGCCTCTGGCTCCTCTGCTGATGCCTTTCGGGGCCTCCGAGTGCCGTAAAAAGCAACGAGTGGTTCTCATTGAACTTCTTGCTCAAACTGAACATATATGAGCCCTGCTTTACGTCGGTACACTCAACATATCCGTGGCCCCATGTATATGAGCCCATGAGTGTAAAGGCCCAACCTTTGCCAAGGTCACCGCTATTGTAACTGAAATGGCCCTTTGAAACGCCATAATCGGTGTAACTGTATCCCACCTCTACAGCCGGGCTCAATACAGGACTCTTGGTAATTATATTGATTGTTCCTCCTACAGAGTTGTCTGAGAGCATTGAACCGCCAATTCCCTTCTGTACCTGGATTGTGGCGGTTGCATCGGTAAGTCCGAGCCAGTTGTTCCAGAACATGTTTCCGGTTGTAAGGCCTGAGATTGGAATACCATTAAGCAAAACAGATATGTTCTCCTGCTTGAAACCTCGTATATTGATTTTTGCATCGCCATAACTGCCGGTCTCTGCTGTTGCATATATGCCCGGAATCTCCTTAAGTAGTTCGGGATATGTACGCCCCACAGCCTTTGCCTTGATCTGGGAATCATCCACGCTCTGCAGACGGAGCGGTGAGTTGCGCACATTCTTGAGTCCTGCAGAGACTGTAATCTGCTCCAGTAGAAGCGCAGTCGAGTCCTGTGGCAGTGTTCCGGAGTTGTGAGAGAAGCCTTCGCCTTCAATATTGTCTGCCGCCATAGCATTGAATGACAAGGCCATTGATAGAATGGTCAGTGAAATTTTCTGACCGCAACGCATAAAAAAACTTGTTGACATAAACGTTTAGTTAATTAATAATAAAGTTTATCAACAAGGCAATATAAGGAATACATATATAGACATGGACCCGCACGGTACAAAGACCGCTGTGCACAGCAATAGAGCACTGGGAGTATGCCACTATCTTCTTCCATCCAGACTATAACTGTCGGTACCGTAGTTGCAACGGTTCAGCCGGCTCAACAAGGTATGCAGCACATGGTTATGTCAACTGCATCTTAAAAAGTGCCCCTCTTGAGTGGCTCGCGGACTCTACCGCCGATCGGGAATTTCACCCTGCCCTGAAGATTGAATTACAAATTTGGAAAATATTCTCTGCTTTTCCAAATAAAAAAACGCACAAGGGCCATTCTGACCATTATGCGTCTCTTCCATTCCACTTTGACTCCTACTCCAGATTTTTTCTTACACCGTCGAGGAACTCCTTCATCTTGCCGCTGTCCTTTTCATTTACTATTCCCGACAGATATGTCAACTCATCAATTATCTTCTTCAACTGCCCCGGAGTATTGGGATTGAAAAGGATCTCCGTAAGAAGGTAATCATCCTCCGAAAGGAGTCCCCTTGCAATTGCCATATGCTTCTTGAACGTTGTTCCGGGCGCATCCTGATGCTTCATTATTGAGCCGAATACGAGCGTTGAGGCAAAAGGGATTGAGAGTGAATATGCCACAACCTCATCATGCTCCTCAAAGGTATACTCACAAATATTGAGTTTGAGAGACCCGAAGATATCCTTGAAGAAGATTCTGCCAAGATAATCAGACTCCTTGATTATGATGGCATTCTCTGTCTGCAGATTGCCTAAATTGGCAAATGTAGGGCCAAACATGGGGTGGACCGAAACAAACCTGAACCCGCAACCGCTGTAAAACTCCTTGAGGCCAGTCTTTACTGAGGCTATATCTGCAATTATGCAATCCTTCTTGAGGTGTGGAATCACATCCATGAATGCCTGTATGGTGTAGCACAATGTAACGCAGTTGATGACCATTTCCGGTGCGAACTCCTCAACCTCATCATAACCGGTAAATCTCAAGGCGTTATAAATGAAACGCATTCTCTTTGGATCGCTCTCAAGTACCGCAACCTCATGGTTGAAACTCAAAAGGTCTGTAAAGAACGACCCCATTTTTCCGGCTCCCAATATAAGTATTTTCATAATCCTGATCCGCTTGCAAATTCTCCTGAAAAATTATTTCATTATCTCCATCTGTACCTTCACAGACTCCTCATGTATTGACTTCATGATCTCTGTTACAAACTCGGGACTCAAATTCATGCTCTGGCCCTGTTTTGACCTGTTTTCAAGAATGTCATTATAACGTCCGCTCTGCAGGATAGGCATATTGTGCTCCTTCTTGTATATACCAATCTCCTTTGATATCCTCATACGTTTTGCAAGAATTGTGAGCAGTTGCTCGTCAATGTCGTCAATCTGCTTCCTGAGAATGTTTATATTCTCTGTTGTCTGTGCGTTATCTCTAATTACCAACATATTAAGTGTAAAATCAAGAACTTCGGGAGTCAGTTGCTGTGCAGCATCGCTCAAGGCGCAATCTGGATTGCAGTGCGACTCTACTATGAGGCCCTCAAACTTGAGGTCAAGAGCCTGCTGTGCTATAGGTGCCACAAGTTCCCTCTTTCCTCCAATATGGCTCGGGTCACAGAAGACTGTGATATTGGGATAGCGTCTCTTGAGTTCAATAGGTATGTGCCATAACGGAAGGTTCCTGTAGAGTTTCTTCTCATATGAACTGAAGCCCCTGTGTATTACACCAAGTTTCTTGATGCCTGCATTGTATATACGCTCCAATGCTCCTATCCACAACTCAAGATCGGGATTTACCGGATTCTTTACAAGAACCGGAATGTCGGTTCCCTTCAAGGCGTCAGCCAACTCCTGCATGGCAAAAGGATTGGCAACTGTCCTTGCTCCTATCCACAAAATGTCTATTCCGGCCTTTATTGCCTCAAATACGTGGTATGGAGTGGCCACCTCGGTAGCGGTAAGCATTCCTGTTGTCTGTTTAACCTCTTTAAGCCAAGGAAGTCCAACGGCTCCTACACCTTCAAATCCGCCCGGTTTGGTACGCGGCTTCCAGATACCTGCCCTAAAAATCTTCACTCCTTTTGCTGCAAGGGCTGTTGCTGTATTAAGAACCTGCTCCCTGCTCTCTGCACTACAAGGGCCCGCAATGACTATTGGTCTCTTGTTATCAATGCCTTCAAACTGTAGTTGCTCAATTTCCATATTCATGGCACTATATTTTTAATAATTACTATCTCCTTTTACACTGCTATGTGTTTTTGCACCGTATGCATAAATAATCCGCATTCAACCGGTGGCAATTATCTTTGCTTGATTGCCCTTATTCTCTCAAGGGCCTCCTTGAGGCGCTCCTCCTTGCAGCACAACGATATCCTCACATATTTCTCTCCCTGGCTGCCAAAAATGAATCCTGGTGTTACAAAGACTTTTGCGCCATAAAGCACACGGTCACATATCTCTTTAGCACTCTCTTTAACCTTGCCCCACAAGAACATTCCTACCTGATCCTTGCGAGCCTCTGCACCAATCTCCTCCATTATTGCAAAAGCAAGGTCCCGACGGCCTGAATAGACTGCATTCATATTGTCGTACCACTCTTTTGTTGCACCCAGAGCCTCAACTGCTGCCAATTGCATTGGGCGGAACATGCCGGAATCCATATTGCTCTTTACTCTGAGGATCCACTGCATGAAGGTGCTGTTGGTTCCAACCATTCCTATACGCCAGCCCGGCATGTTTGAAGATTTGCTCAATGAGTTGAGTTCTATGCAGATATCCTTTGCCCCATCCACGCTCAAAATGCTCAACGGCTTGTCATTGAGTATGAAACTGTAAGGGTTGTCATGGCAAATCACAATATTGTGCTTCTTTCCAAAGGCAACAAGTTTCTCAAAGAGTTCCATGCTTCCGTTTGCTCCTGTAGGCATGTTCGGATAGTTGCACCACATGAGCCTGGTATTGGCAAGACTTATCTCTCCTGCCGCATCTGCTGCCTCAAGGGCATCAAAATCGGGATACCAGGAATTCTCCTCACTCAATGTATATGTATAGATTTTTGCACCTACAAGTTTTGAGACCGACGAGTAGGTCGGGTAACCCGGATTGGGTACAAGAACACCATCACCCTCATTGAGGAATGCCATTGAAATGTGCATTATACCCTCTTTGCTGCCTATCAGCGGCAGAATCTCGTTTGCAGGGTCAAGTTCTACGCCATACCACTTTTTGTACCACTCAGAAAAGGCCCTTCTTAACTCAATTATACCTACATAAGGCTGATATCCGTGGCTTCCTGGCAGTGCGGCATTCTGCGCAAGCGTATTTATCACACTCTCTGCCGGTGGAAGGTCGGGACTTCCTATACCCAGATTTATCACATCCTCTCCGTTTGCGTTCATCTGCGCAATCTCCTTGAGTTTTACCGAAAAGTAATACTCTTCAACACTTTCTACCCTTTTGGCCGGTCTTATCATTGGTTCCATATCATTATCCTTTTAAAAGTCTCTTTGGTTAAACAGTCTGTCTGCCCTCCACATACTCGCCCAGCACCTTGAACTCCCTACATAGCGGCAATATCGCATCGATTGCCAATTTATACCTGTTGTAATCGTCAAACAGAAGATTTATGTAGAACTGGTACTCCCACTCCTTTCCTACAATCGGCAAGGATTGTATCATTGAGAGGTTCATATCATAAAAAGACAATATGGTAAGCACCTTGCTCAAACTTCCCGAAGAGTGAGGGAGTGTAAATACCATTGAACTCTTGTTAATTGCACTCAACTCACCATCGGCAGAAGTAAGATCTGCAAGAACCTCCTTTGCCACAGCCCTGTTTGCCAATATAAGGAATCTTGTAAAATTCCTTTTGTTTGTTTCAATGCCCTTGGCAAGTATGTTCATTCCATACAATTCTGCGGCTCCCGACGGGCATATGGCAGCATGGTCGGAGAGGTTGTTGTCCTTTATCCACTTTGCACTGCCTGCAGTATCATCCTTCTCCACAAGTTTTACATTCGGCAATTTGTCGAGAAAATCAGTACACTGCATAAGTGCCATAGGATGGGAATTTACCTCCCTTATATCGTGTATGCCAACACCGGGAAGTGCCACAAGAGAGTGCTCTATGCGCAATTTATACTCACCTACAATTACAAGGTCGCTCTCCCTTATAATTTGATAGTTCTGCAGTATGCTGCCCGCAATTGTATTCTCAATGGCCATAATTCCAAGAATGCCTGCATCCCTCTTTACCCTGTCGGCAAGTTCCCTGAATGTATCACAATCAATGGACTCTATCTCATCACCTGCAAAAAAGTCCTTGGCTGCAATATAGTGGTTACACCCTCCTATTCCCTGTATGGCTACTCTTCTTTTCATTACAGTATCAATTAAACGCCTGTTCTTCAAATAAAAAACTCCCGCCACATAGGCAGGAGTCATATAATCAATACAAATACAAACTACATGGAAACTCCCACCTTCACCCTATTGCTAAAGTAAAAGTAATAATAGAAGTAACTGCTAAATCGTACCTGTTTCATCTGCTTTCAATTTGTAAGGCAGAGCAAAATTATATATTTTTTATAAAACTCCAAAAGAAATTAGCAGATTGTTGTAATTTTTATAATTTTGTACAAACTAAAAGATTGTAAAAGTGAGCACAATTTATATTAGGGAGAATCTCAATGAGTTAGCATCTGCTATAGATAAAAAAAGCAGCATTTTTGTTATAATTGATAACAATCTGAAACCATATTGCAGCCATTTTAGCCAATTCAATACAATATGGCTCAATACTTCTGAAAATGCAAAGACTCTTGACACTGTGGCCGAACTTACCGGCAAGTTGCTTGAGGCCGGTGCCGACAGGGCTTCTTTCATTATTGGTGTTGGAGGTGGAATTACCACCGACATTGCCGGCTTTGTTGCAAGCACATATAAAAGAGGTGTAAAGTTTGGATTTGTGCCCACTACCCTGCTTGCCCAGGTTGATGCCTCCATTGGCGGCAAAAACGGAGTAAACTACAACTCCTACAAGAATATAATAGGTACCATAAACCAGCCGGAATGGATATTCATTTGCCCACAGATGCTCTCTACCCTCAATCCGAGGGAGTTCAAGGCTGGAATTGCAGAGGTGCTCAAGACCTTTATTCTTTTTGACAAAGAGTACTACAAGGTTGCAGTGGAGTATTTTGCCCAACTTGAGCAGTTGCTTGAAAAGGAGGGTTCCTATGCTCCCGACGGTGAGTTCTGCAATCTCTCTCTCCTTACAGAGATCATAGGCAAGTGCGCCCAGTACAAATCGGCAGTGGTTGAGCGCGATGAGTTTGAGCGCGGAGAGAGGAGAATGCTCAATTTGGGCCACACATTTGCACATGCCATTGAGAAGATCTGTGGCGAGGCATGCAGTGCTGATGGCAAGCAGAGCGGCATCATGCACGGGGAGGCCGTGGCAATAGGAATGGTACTGGCCGCAAAACTGTCGGTGAAGATGGGTATGGCAACCGGAGAGTTTGCAGATATGATAGAGCATGACCTCAAGCGTGTAGGGCTGCCGGTTGATGTTCCTGTCCACCCGGCCACAGGAGAGAAAATTGCGGTTACAAGCCTGCTGGAGGCTTTGAAAAAAGATAAAAAGGTAAATGGAGAGCATATAAATTTTATAATTCCGCAGGATTTGGGATGCGTAAAGGATATAAAGATACTTATTAAAGAGTTGGAGGATTTGGCTTGTGATTTGTGTTAGTGTACAGGAAAAGAGCCTTGAGAGGTGCCTTGAGATAATCAAGGGGGTACCAATGGCTGAATTGAGGGCAGATTTGTGCAGGCTTACACTGCCTGAATTGGAGAGGGTTGTGGAGTCACATCCCAATCTGCTCATTACATGCAGAATTGCCAACAGTTCAATTGAGTTTGCCAAAGAGCAGATAATAACTGCCATACGCAAGGGAGCAAAGTATGTTGACGTTGAAATTGAGGCTCCTGTTGACTTTTTGGAGTATATAAAGACCTATGCCCAGGTCAATGGAGCAAAACTTATAATCTCTTACCATAACTTTGAAGGCACCCAATCAATTGAAGAACTTGAACTTATTGCAGACATTTGCAAACGCAAAGGGGCCGACATTGTAAAGATTGTAACAACGGCCCACAACATTTCCGATGCTGTAACCACATTGAGCCTCTACAGGCGCGGCAACTGGGCAAGGAAGTTCACAAGCAACAACTATTCGGAGCAGAAGGATGTTATGCTGCTTGCCTTCTCCATGGGAGAGGCCGGACAGTTCAGCAGATACCTCTCACTTAAGATGGGAGCACCATACACCTACGTAGCGGCAGATTCAGAAAGTTCAACCGCTCCAGGCCAATATACAGCGGCACAGATGCTCAAACTTCTTGAAAAGGGAAAGGTTCCGCTTGATTACAGGCTCAGCGGCAAATCAGTTGCAATACCATGCTCAAAGAGTGTTGCACAGCGTGCAATTCTGGCAGCAGCATTTGCCAAAGGCAAGAGCAGGCTCTCAAACTTTGAACCTTGCAACGATATAACCGGGGCACTTGAGGTCATAAAAAAATTGGGTTGCAGCATCAATGCCCTTGAGGGCAATGTCATTGAAATTGAGAGTCCGGGAGCCCAGACAATAAGGGAGTCGCTCATGAGAGAGAAGAGAGTTGAACTCTTTACAGGAGAATCGGGTCTGCTTACCCGACTGCTCATTCCTTTTGCAACATATCTCAATGGAGCGCAGGAGAGCGGCACCGCACAAAGGAGTGTGGATATAATTGGCAGAGGCAGTATTCTCGGCAGAAATCTCAAAGGGGCTGCAGAGGCCATTGAGAGCGCCGGAGCCCACTGTTCAACAACAAATGGAGGGTATCTTCCATTCTCAATTACAGGCACCGTTACAGGGCATAAAATTACTATAAACGGCAAGGAGAGTTCACAGACAGTCTCAGGATTCCTCATGACTCTTCCGTTGCTGCCGTTTGATACGGTTCTGGAGGTTATTGAGCCAGCCAGCACTCCATATATAGATCTTACGGTTGATGTTGCCACAGCGTTCGGTGTTGCAATAAAGAGGGTTGAGGAGTCTGTCGGGAAGATGGTTTTTGAAATAAAGGGAGGCAATTGCTATACCCCTTGCGATATATACCTCGAACCCGACTGGAGTTCGGCATCATTCTTTGCTGTTGCATACGCCATTGCATCAATGGGCAGCGGGGAGGAACATGTGCTCAAAGGTATGAAAATTGGAACAAGTCAGGCAGATGAGGCCATACTCGGGATTCTTGAGAGTGCCGGCGCAAAAATAAGGAGAGTGGAGGTTGGCAAGAGCGGACTTCATAACATATACATCAGCACACCCGAATCGCTTAAGGGCTTTGATTTTGACGCCACAAATGCCCCTGACCTCTTTCCTGTGCTTACAGTACTGGCCATGTTCTGCAACGGCAGATCGGTAATTAAAGGGGTCAACAGATTGTTGGAAAAGGAGAGCAACAGAGCAGAGAGCATCTTTACCGAGTTCACCTCCATTGGGGCAGAACTTGACATAAAGGATGATTTGCTCTTCATTGAAGGCAATATGTCAAATCAGAGAAATTTGCACCCTGGAGCCACATGCGGCAGCGGTTGCCCAAGTAACGATAAAGGCATGGCAGAATACAATGTACACAGCCATAATGACCACAGGATTGCCATGAGCCTTATTGTTGCGTCAATGTTCATGGAGCAACATATTTCTCTTGATGAGATCAAATGTATTGACAAATCATTTCCCTCTTTTTTGGAAAGATTGTAACAAATTGCACTTTTAAGATAAATGATATTGATTTAAAATTATGAACAGTTACGGAAGAAAATTCAGAATATCCATTTTTGGAGAGTCCCATGGAGTACTGATTGGTGTTGTTATGGATGGTGTGCCGGCCGGTATTCCCCTCTGCGAAGAGGACTTTATGGCAGACCTTGCACGCCGTAAAAGCGGATCCAAAGGTACAACACCCCGTAAAGAGGATGATTTGCCTGAGATTGTGAGCGGTGTATGTGAAGGCTGCACAACCGGAGCACCACTTACAGTAATTTTCAGGAACAACAATACGCGCAGCGGAGACTACTCTTCATTCAGGGAGATTCCGCGCCCCGGACATGCCGACCTTGTGGCTTCGCTCAAACACAATTTTTTCAATGACATAAGAGGTGGAGGACACTTCTCCGGCAGATTGACACTTTGCCTTGTGGCGGCAGGCGTAGTTGCCAAGAAAATTGTTGCTCCAATGGATATAAGAGCATACATAACACATATCGGAGGCATTGCCGGTTCAGAAATGGACCGAGACCTTCCAGCCATCTGCAATCCTCAATGGAGCGCAATAATTGACAAGGCCATCAAGGAGGGCGACTCGGTAGGAGGTGTCATAGAGTGTGAGTGCACCAATGTTCCAATAGGATTGGGAGAGCCGTTTTTTGACTCCCTTGAATCACAGATAGCGCATCTTGCCTTTGCCATTCCTGGTATTCGCGGAATTGAGTTCGGTGACGGTTTTGCCGCTGCGACAATGTTCGGATCCGAGCATAATGACTGCTACATCGACAAAGAGGGAAAAACAGCCAAGAATGGAGCGGGCGGCATAAACGGCGGCATCTCAAACGGCAATCCAATAGTATTCAGAATTGCTGTAAAACCTACCTCAAGCATAAGCAAACGGCAGACATCCTACAATTTCATTACCGAGCAGATGGAGAGTTTCTCTATAAAGGGACGCCATGATGCCTGTATTGCCCTGCGCTGTCCTGTTATAGTTGAGGCCATTGCTGCAATTGCCCTGGCCAACAATTAAGGCACCACAGAGAGATACTCATGATTGGTGCAATCTCTGGACAAAATGTACATAGGTTCGCCATTCTGCCATATTACCGGATTTTTGCCGTATGCACCCAGAACATACAGATCACTGCCGCATAAGGCAGCCTCTGATATTGACATTTCAAAGTCATTGCTACCGGATGGGATAGCCAATGACTTTGTTTTTCTGCCGTCGGCATATATGTCGGCACGGTCAGTTGTGCCCAGGACCAGATAGTAATGGCCATCCTTCACAACCAGGTTTGTACATTGGGTATAATCCTCAGTCTGGAATATCTTCTCCCGGTTCCTGTACACACATACGATATCCTTTGACATCGAAAAATTGTTTGAATAGACAAGGGAATATACATCGTTCCCCTCTACTGCAACAGATTTTACCCAAACCATATTGGAGCCGTCATCAAATGTGTAGAGCGGCACACTGTTCTTCCAGAGTGTTGCAGCATATCTGCCATTGTAGAGATATCCTCCACAATAGAGGTCATTGCCATTTGCTGCGAGAGCCCTTATGCCTACACTTGAATAACTCTCCTCAAAGAGGTGGTTAAGTTTCCCATTTTTGTAGACACGTGACTCATATTTTGCGGTATTGGTCATATAACTCTCAATGGCCGCATAAAGGTCCTGCCCCGAAATTTCAAATGCTGTCATCCACGAATTGGGATCACCGGTATAGAGATTATGCAACAATCTCCCGTTTTTGTAGAGCCTGTAAGAAATTCCTCCTGCTTCATTCTTGACCCCATTTGCCGTATAGAGATTGTTTGACATGTCAGCCCTTACTCTGGTACGCACACCCACCCCGAAGAGTTCTTTTGTGCCGTCAAGGATGGCCCTGTCGCCCGAAGTGTAGATGTGCGGAACAACCTCTACCCGGCACTCCCTTACCATATCCTGCACTGTTGCCCTGACAACTGTCCTGCCAAGATTATGCGCCTTGAGTGTACCAAACTCATCAATATCGGCAACAAGCGGGTCACTGCTTCCCCACTCTACCCTGTCATACGCACCTTGAGGCGTAAATGCCACAATGAATTTTGCAGAACTGTCAATATTGAGTTCAAGATTGGTATAATTTAGGCTAAAGCCCGTCACCACCGGCTCCTCTCTCGTACAAGATATACATGAGAGACACCATAACAAGAGCAATATCAGGTGTTTTTTCATCTACTTAACGGTAATAATGGTATACTTTTTTCAAATATAATGAAAATCATGTTTCAAACAATATGAAAAGTAGTTTAAGAGAGAATGAAAATAAAGTTTTAATAATATGAAAACAGGACTCAAATATTATGATTATCAGACATCAAATATCATGATTATCAAGCATCTAATATTATGATTATCAGACATCAAATATTATGATTATCAGACATCAAATATTATGATTATCAAGCATCTAATATCGTGATTATCAAGTATCTAATATTATAATTCTCAGGTATCTAATATTATGATTCTCAAGCATCTAATATTATGATTATCAAGTATCTAATATCATAATTCTCAGGTGT
Source organism: Bacteroidales bacterium (assembly GCA_015060245.1). GTDB lineage: Bacteria > Bacteroidota > Bacteroidia > Bacteroidales > UBA932 > Egerieousia. Next base: position 55,638 of record SUYU01000014.1, read on the forward strand.
CTAATATTATGATTCTCAAGTATCTATTATTATGATTCTCAGGTGTCGAAATAATGGAGATGGTACAAAATAAAAACCTGCCCGGAGAGTGCCGGGCAGGTTTCCATAAAGCAACGCGCTCCGTTGCCAGAATCTTTGAAACCGCGACACCTTCCGGATGGCTGACGTTTCTCTTCAAAACGAACCTCTACTTAAAGCATCCATTTCTTTGCATGACACCCCCTACTGAAGGCATCCATTTCTCTGCAAAGCGATCCTTTGAAAAGGCTGCTATATTGCCGGTACTACTCAATGACAGCCCCGGCAACTGTATTGGCAACAATCGATCTCAATCTTACAACTCCGCCTTTATCCTCCGGATGAACCCTGTGGGTCAAAAGGATTACAGCAGTCTTGGCAACTGGATCTACTATAAATGATGTACCTGTATAGCCAGTATGGCCGAAAGTGCGTGTAGGATGGAAAATATTGCCGTTATTTGAAGAGTATGGGGTGTGGTTGTGCCATCCGAGAGAGCAACCTATATGTTTAAGGTCTTCCGGTACTCGGGTCATGGCCTCAACAGTAATCTTGCCAAGCACGTGTTTGCCGTTAAACTCACCTCCATTCATAAGCGCAGCAGCAAGAATAGCCAAATCCTCTGCATTTGAGAATACACCGGCATTCCCCGAATTGCCATGGTTCATGATTCTTGCAAGCGGATCATGCACCTCTCCCAAAAGGACAGAGCCGTCGGGTTGTTTCTCTGTTGGGGCAACAAGTTTCATAATCTCTTCCTTGTTGTTTTTCTTAGGATTATATGTAGTGTGTTTCATTCCCAAAACGTCAAAAATATTCTTTTGGGCATAATCACTTATTGTCTCTCCGGTAATGTTCTGCAAGATATTCTGAAGAGTAATGAAGTTCAGACAACTGTACTGGAATGTTGTTGTAGGTTTGTAGTCCCTTGGCATTGTGCAGATGTAGTTCATAAGCGAATCAGGATCTGCCACGCCGCATTTTTCTATTACAACACTTGGAGAAACATAAGGAGGAAGGCCCGATGAGTGTGTAAGAAGGTCAATTATTCTAATATGAGTCTTCTCCTTTGTCTGCGGGTCTACATATGGCTGGAAGCCCGGAATATACATGTCAACCCTGTCATTAAGTCTAAAGCCACCCCTCTCCATAAGATGCGCCATGGACATTGCAGTACCTACAACCTTGCTGCATGAGGCCAAATCAAATACAACATCTTCGGTCATAGGGACAACCTCCGGGTAGACGCTTTTGTTTCCATAAGCCTTGATGTAGGCCAGTTTGCCATCCTTTACAACAGCCAATACAGCACCCGGAATCTCTTTGTTCTCAATTGAAGCGTTGATAATATCATCAACTTTAGATAGTCTCTCCGGATCCATTCCTACAGATTGAGGTGTAACTCTCTGGATTGACTGCGAAGTTGCTGCCGGACTGCTTGTGCAGGAAACCACAACATTCATAACTAACATTGCACATAACATGCATGCAACAGATAAAATGTTTCTCTTCATATAAGTGTAAGTTTAATAATTTGTTTTGTGGAACAAAGTTAATAAATATCATGCAACAACAAATAAAAAAAGGCAGCCGTAAAAGCCGCCTTCTTCATATAAGATTTGTAAATATTACTCCTCTTTGTTTGCTTTAGGTCCGCGTTTTGCGCCTCTGCGGTCACCTCTACGGTCACCTCTGCCGCCTCTACGCTCACCTCTACCCTGACCAGATGAAGCATTTGCGCTTACACCTGCGTTAGGAGTAAGATCTCTCTTACCGTAAACCTCACCGTTGCAAACCCATACTTTGATACCTAGTACACCAACTTTAGTGTGTGCCTCAGCCAATGCATAGTCGATATCTGCGCGGAAAGTGTGTAGAGGAGTACGACCCTCTTTGTACAACTCGGCACGTGCCATCTCGGCACCACCCAAACGACCGCTGATAAGAACTTTGATACCCTCAGCACCCATTCTCATTGTTGTAGCGATAGCCATCTTGATGGCTCTACGGTATGATACACGACCCTCAACCTGTCTTGCGATGTTGTTTGCAATGATGTTTGCATCAATCTCAGGACGTTTAACCTCAAAGATGTTGATCTGAACCTCTTTGTTAGAGATCTTCTTCAACTCCTCTTTTAGTTTGTCAACCTCCTGACCGCCTTTACCGATGATAACACCAGGTCTTGCAGTGTGGATAGTAACTGTGATAAGTTTTAGTGTTCTCTCAATAACTATTTTAGAAAGACTTGCTTTAGCCAAACGAGCATTCAAATACTCACGGATCTTTGTATCCTCAAGAATTTTTGCTGCGTAGTCTTTTCCGCCGTACCAGTTAGAGTCCCAGCCACGGATAACACCAAGTCTGTTGCTGATTGGATTAGTTTTCTGTCCCATTATTTAGCCTCCTCTGTTTTTACGGCTTTAGTGCCTACTATTATAGTTACATGGTTAGAACGTTTGCGGATTCTTGCTGCTCTACCTTGAGGGGCAGTCCTGATTCTCTTCAAAGAACGACCTTGACCAACCATAATTGATTGAACGCATACGTTACCATTCTCCAACTCTTTTCTGTCAGCCTCGTTTTTAGCCTCCCAGTTTGCAATAGCAGAACGGAGAAGTTTCTCCAAACGAACTGAAGCCTCTTTGTTTGAATATTTAAGGATATCCAAAGCACGGTTAACCTCTACGCCTCTGATAATGTCTGCTACCAAGCGCATTTTACGAGGAGAGGTAGGAACATCATTCAGCTTAGCGATAGCTGTCTGTTTCTTTATCTCTTTAAGCCTGTCGGCCATTATTTTTTTACGAGCTCCCATTTTACTGTAATCTGTATTTCATTATTCTATTAACGATTACCCGAGTGACCTTTGAAGGTTCTTGTCGGTGCAAATTCTCCGAGCTTGTGACCTACCATATTCTCAGTAACATAAACAGGAATAAACTTATTTCCGTTATGAACAGCTATAGTATGACCAACAAAGTCTGGCGAAATCATACTGGCTCTAGACCAGGTTTTCACTACATCTTTCTTGCCTGCCTCATTCATGGCAAGAATCTTTTTCTCTAGGCTTGCCTCAATATAAGGGCCTTTTTTTATTGAACGACTCATAATTCTCTACTTCAGTTTAATTCCGTTATTTACTTCTTCTTTCGATAATAAACTTCTTAGTAGTCTTCTTAGGATTTCTAGTCTTGTAACCCTTAGCTGGCAAACCTTTTCTTGAACGTGGATGACCTCCTGAAGCACGGCCTTCACCACCACCCATAGGGTGATCAACCGGGTTCATTACAACACCACGAACGCGAGGTCTGCGGCCCAACCAACGTTTACGTCCTGCTTTACCATGTGACTCTAAGTTGTGATCAGGATTAGATACAACACCTACAGTAGCACGGCAACTTACTAGCACCATTCTTGTCTCGCCTGAAGGCAATCTTAGAATAGCGTGGTTACCCTCTCTTGCTGTAAGTTGAGCATAACATCCTGCGCTACGTGCCATAGCAGCACCTTGACCAGGAATCAACTCAATGTTGTGAACATCTGTTCCTAGAGGAATTTCTGAAAGAGGTAGAGTGTTTCCAATCTCAGGAGCAACTCCTGAACCTGAAGCAATTACCTGACCTACTTTAATGCCTTTTGGAGCAATAATGTAGCGTTTCTCTCCATCTTCGTAAACCACTAGCGCAATTCTTGCACTACGGTTTGGATCATACTCAATAGTTTTTACAGTAGCGGTATATTTGTCTTTGTTTCTCAAGAAGTCGATTACACGATACATCTTTTTGTGACCGCCACCAATATAGCGCATTGTCATTTTACCAGAGTTGTTACGTCCACCAGTCTTGCGAAGTGGCTCCAACAATGATTTCTCTGGAGTTGTGCAAGTGATCTCGTCAAATGCGCTGATTACTTTATTTCTTTGACCGGGAGTTACCGGTTTAAATTTACGTACTGCCATCTCTTAAATGTTGCTGTAGAAATCAATCTTATCTTCACCGGCCAATGTTACAAACGCTTTTTTGAAGTGGTTTGCACGGCCTGACAATAAACCTGCTTTTGTATAGCGGCTTTTCTTCTTTCCGTGGTAGTTTACTGTGTTAACCTCTGCTACAGTAACACCATACATCTGCTCAACCGCTGCCTTGATCTCAATCTTGTTGGCGCTGCGGTCAACTATGAAACCGTAACGATTCAATTTCTCGCCTAGAATCGTCATCTTTTCAGTTACTAAAGGCTTAATTAAAATTCCCATCGTTATTCGGTTTTTAACGTCCATATGCTACTTGGATTGCATCCTGTACACCATCAACGAATACCAACTTAGTTGAATTCATGATGTCGTAAGTGTTCAACTCACCAACAGTGATAACTTTAACGTTCTCCAAGTTACGTGACGATAAGTAAATATTATTTGAATTCTCAGGAAGAACAAACAAAACTTTTCTGTCGTTTGACTTGATATTGTTTAGAATACCAATGAACTGTTTTGTTTTAGGTGCTTCCATAGCGAATGGCTCTACGATTGTAATAGCCTCACCTTTTGCTTTATATGACAAAGCAGAGAAGCGAGCCAACTGTTTTAGTTTTCTATTCAATTTAAAACCATAGTCTCTTGGTTTTGGACCAAATGCACGGCCACCACCAACAAAGATGTTTGATTTGATGCTACCGTGACGTGCACCGCCTGAACCTTTCTGTCTTACAATCTTCTTAGTACTGTAAGCAACCTCAGAACGATCCTTAGTTTTATGAGTTCCTTGACGTTGGTTTGCAAGGTATTGCTTAACGTCTAGGTAGATAGCATGATCATTCGGCTCCAAGCCAAAGATTGCCTCATTCAAAGTCACTTTTTTACCTGACTCTGTTCCGTCAATTTTTAATACTGCTAATTCCATAGACGATTATTCCTCCACAATTACATAAGAACCTTTAGCACCCGGAATTGAACCTTTAACAAGGATAAGGTTGTTTTCAGGGATAACTTTGATTACTTTAAGGTTAAGGATTTTAACTCTGTCGCCACCCATACGGCCGGCCAATCTTTTACCTTTGAATACTCTTGAAGGCCAAGATGATGCACCTAGTGAACCAGGAGCACGAAGTCTGTTGTGCTGACCGTGAGTCTGACCACCTACACCGGCAAATCCATGACGTTTTACTACACCTTGGAAGCCTTTACCTTTAGAAATTCCGGTAACATCTACCCAAGCATCCTCCTCATCTGAGAAGATGTCAGAAACTGTAATTTGATCGCCCAATTGCAACTCTTTTGCAAAGTCATTCTCAAACTCTACAAGTTTGCGTTTTGGAGTGGTATTTGCCTTTTTGAAGTGACCCAACATAGGGGCGCTGGTGTGTTTTTCTTTTTTCTCGTCATAGGCAAGTTGTACAGCGGCATAACCATCTACTTCTTCTGTACGAATCTGCGTAACAACACACGGACCAGCTTCAATAACGGTGCATGGGATATTTTTGCCATCGGCACCGAAAACGGAAGTCATTCCGATTTTTTTTCCAATTAATCCAGGCATTGGTTTTAATTAGTGTTTTAAAATTAAACATAACTGCATTGCCAACTGGGGGCAAAAACCCCGTAGTTATTCTGAAACTCAATTGGTTACAGTTCCCTGCAGATTTTGCGGGGTTGCAAAGATAGCACTTATTATTTAATCTCCAAAATTATTTTGATATTTAACTGACTATACATCTATCAGTTATAGAATTTGAGACCGGTTTTGCAGACAGGGTTCCCATTGCACCCCCTACAGGATTCACTCTACCATTCGGGAGTTCCCGACATTCATCCGGAGCGCCGGCCCACATACGACAAGCAACAGGGAGTGCAAATGATTTTGAGAATACAAATGGGAAGCAGGACTCTTCCAGAATGTGATACCCTTCAAAAACAAAAGAGCAAAAAACAAAAGAGCACCCTATTATGGGGTACCCTTTACAACAAAACAAAAAACAACATATTTAAACTTCAGGGCGCAAAATTAAACATTTTTTTTGAATTGCAAATTTATATCCAGTTAATACCCAAAATATTAGCAATCTTACAAATCCAAAACCAAAATTTTAAAAAGGGATGAAAAACCAACCTTAAAACAGAAACTGCTTACAATTTATAATTTCCGCAGCCCTGATTCTTACAATTTTCAACAAACATTTTCCCGACAGTTCTGTTAATTTTGGTTAAATCTGTAGTGAATATGGGTAAAGAATATGACACAAGGGGCACATGGGACGGAATATACATAGCGGCAATGGCAGTAGGAGCCATCTCAGGATTGATTTGTGCGACATTCAGGTATACGGTCGCACAGATTGCCGGACTGCGTCCCTACATGTTCAGCCACAGCAATCATATAATTGTGCATGTTGTGGTCTTCTGCTCCATTTTCACAGCCCTCTACATAACAAGGTGGCTTGTTGAGATGTTTCCCAAGAGCGGAGGATCGGGGCTTCCGCAGACCCAGGCCCTGATGTACGGCAGACGTGTATACAACACTCCTTTCATATATCTTGCGGTAAAATTTATAGGAGGAGTCCTCTCACTCTCGTCGGGGCTCTCGCTTGGCAGGGAGGGCACAAGTGTACAGATGGGGTCCCTTACAGGCTACATAACCGGCAATCTGCTCCACACCAAAGAGGGCAAAAAACGTCATCTCATAGCGGCAGGAGCCGGAGCCGGAGTGGCAGCCGCATTTACCGCACCACTCTCATCATCCATACTGATCATGGAGTCACTGCAGAAGGTTACCATTACAACCACACTGCTGTGCACACTGCTGGCCGGAGCCGTAGCAGGAGTTATTGCAAAATTCATAACTCCAGACAATATATATGACCTTATACCTGTAGTGACACCAAAGGATAATTTTGCCGTACTTATTCCAATATATGTTGCAATGGCTCTCTTTTTTGCCCTCTTTGGAAAGTTGTTTTCAAACATGCTGCTGAAGGGCAAAGAGATCTACGCAAAGATGAAAGCGGGGATACAGGAGCATGGCAAGGGGCGTGGCATCTTCAAGGAGGTTATGCTCCTGGCCTCCGCCACATGGCTTATGGGACTCGTCTTCACTGAAATGATTGGCGGCGACCAGACGTTTCTCGTAAAGGAGAGCGTCATAAACTCATTTCTGGCAAGCGAAGTACTGCATAGCCAAATAATCACACGTATTGTAAACCTGCTCATCCTGCTGATGGTAATTGTGGCTATATGGTCATTTACCGTACTCTCCCACTCCAGCGGGTTTCCCGGCGGTATATTCCTGCCAATGATGACCGTTGGAGGATTGTTGGGCAAACTCTTTTATGAAGCGGCTGCCTTTGTATGCGGCACCGGATACATTGGCGAGGGACTTGGAGGATACTTCATACTGCTGGGCATGAGTGCTTTCTTCATTGCCGTAGTGAGAACCCCAATTACCGGATTCATTCTCATAAGCGAGATGACAGGCCACTACGAGACATTCTTTCCTACACTGATAATAGGCACACTGGTATACTACCTTACCCAGATATTGAGGGTTGAACCCCTCAATGACATGCTGTATGATTTTATGATAGAGCATGACACAATGCAGCCGGAACGCACAACCGTCTATATAGACATTGAAAGGAGTTCATACCTGAAGGGCAAACAGATATGCCATATAAGCCTCCCTGATGGGGCTGCAATAAAGGAGATAGTCAGGAATAAAAAAACAATTCCTGTCGGGCCCACAACCACGGTAGAGGAGGGTGACCAGATAGGAATTGAGTTAGATTCCAAAGATATTGAACGGCTGTACCGCTCTCTTATATGTCTTGGCAGTTGATCGGACTGCTTGTTGCAGCCTATTCAAAGTAACTGCTGTTGTCCCAGCAGTGTGTACACAAATCGCATTTAGGAAGGCCTATTGCCTCAACAAGGTCATCTAGTCTCTGGAACTTGAGCGACGTCAACTGCAGATGCTTGCGCATGGTCTCAATCATAGCCTCATGTTTTGGACTGTCGGGATCAGCATACTCTTTGCACAACTCATCTGTAATATTGTCGGTACCCTCAAGGTCCCTTATTATGCGGCGTGTATACAGGTCATAACTGCTGCGTGATGTGGAGAAGTTCACGAAAGGGCAAGGGAAGATAAGCGGAGGACAAGCAATGCGCATGTGTACCTCTTTTACACCCTCGTCAAGCAATTTTACAACATTATCCTTAAGTTGCGTTCCACGTACAATACTGTCGTCCATAAAGAGTATCTTCTGGTCCCTTGTGAATGTCTCGTTTGGAAGAAGTTTCATTTTGGCAACAAGATCCCTCATCTTCTGGTTCTGCGGCATGAAACTCCTTGGCCATGTAGGCGTATATTTTACGAACGGTCTCTTGTATGGAACACCCATCTCGTTTGAGTATCCCACGGCGTGGCCTACACCTGAATCCGGAATACCTGCAGCAAAATCTATATCAAGTCCCTTGTCTCTTCTGGCCATTGCAGCACCACAACGATACCTCGACTCTTCAACATTTATTCCCTCATAACATGCCGACGGATAACCATAATAAACCCACATGAAGGTACAAATCTGCTTGCGTTCCTGCGGCTGTGCAACCTGCAAAAGGCCATCGGCGCTCATTCTTACAATCTCACCCGGGCCAAGATCCTTTACATAATCATAGCCGAGATTGTCAAAACTTGAACTCTCGCTTGCACACACATACCCCTTATCATTCCTTCCTATTATTATAGGGGTTCTTCCAAACTTGTCACGTGCAGCGTAAATTGCATGGTCCGTAAGGATAAGCATAGAACATGAGCCCTTTATCTTGTTCTGGGCATACTCTATTCCCTCTTTGATTGTATTTCCCTGACTTATCAGAATTGCCACAAGTTCAGTGGAGTTTATCTCAGACTCCGACAACTCGGCAAAATGCATCTTCTTGTCAAGCAACTCCTTTGCCAACTCTTCCTTATTATCTATTCTGCAAACAGTAACAACAGCATACCTTCCAAGATGTGATGTTATGGTTATTGGCTGTGACTCTGTATCGGATATGATGCCTATACCCATCTGAGCCTCTCCAAAACGGGGGAGTTCATCTTCAAACTTGTTTCTGAAGTATCCGTCCTCCAGTGAGTGGATAGACCTTATAAACTTGTTGTTATAATAGAAGGCCATACCGGCACGCTTGGTTCCAAGATGAGAATGGTAGTCGGTACCGTAGAAGACATCGTTCACACACTCATTGCGCGATACGCATCCAAAAAATCCTGACATAAGTTATATATTTGGGGTTAATGCAACGCAAAGATATACATATTTGACACTTTTCTGCGATTCTTTTTCCATTTTTTGCAAAAAAAATGCTATTTTTAGACTCTTGAAAAATTATATCGGATATGGTTAAGAGAACTATTTTATTTGCAGTGCTTGCCCTGTTCATTTCGGTATCAGGCGCATCGGGACAAGATTGGAAATCTGTACTCAACGGTATTGCCAAAACAGCAATCGGAGATAATGCCACCAACGAATACACCATAATTGGCATATGGGACTATAAAGGTGCAGCATCACAATTTGAGAGCGACAATCTTCTGGCTCAGGCCGGAGGCGCCGCCGCTACCGCCAAAATAAACACAGAACTCAGCAAGATCTACTCTAAAATAGGATTCAATTCTGCCCAGTTCACATTCAATGAAGACAAGACCTACTCAATCAAAATAGGCAAGATGACATCTAAAGGCACTTATACGTTTGACAGTGCAGAGAAAAAGATAACCCTCAAGACCAAAATGGGCGTTACAATAAGTGCAAATGTCGTGACCTTGGGTTCATCAATGAGCCTGCTCTTCAATGCCGACAAACTTATGGATGCCCTCAAGGCGTTGACAGGACTTGCTTCAAAAATAAATTCAAGCGCCTCCTACATCTCATCAATTCTCGCTCTTTTGGAGAATTATGACGGCTTGAAAGTTGGATTTGAACTTGTAAAAGAGTAAGAAAACAACTCTACTTTACTGAATAGTAAAACGACACCGCTTTAAAGAGTGCTTTTGCTTGACCTTTTCCTGAAAATAGGGATGAGGTCAAACAGACGCCACACCCTGACCCCGTTGCGCTCCTTGACCTTGAGCAGGGTAAGTCCCATAAATTCATAAATCCTGAATGTTACACTCTTGTAGGATTCGGGGATTGTCAGCCCCCTTTCTGCCGCAAACTCCACAAATCCTTTTCGTGCAGTGTACAGATCCTGCTGCTTCTGGAGGGTCTGTCTGCTCTTCACCGTAGATTCGCCATTGTACATGTAGTGATAAAAAGTATCCGGAACGGTAACTATGCTGCTTGCCGCATATATTGCCCGGGAGACAAACTCCACATCCTCATAATATCTGTGTTCCTCGAACGTTATGGAGTTTTCAAGAAGCATTCTCCGTAAATACAACTTGTTTACCGGATGGAAATCGGGCGGACAATTACAGATTCTGAACTTTGAGCCGCTCTCCGAAAAGAGGTGACATCCGGTATATTTGGCCACATATTTTGTAATGTGGGCCTTATGCTTGATTATGCCGCAGCAGGCCATGTCCGAATTATGCGCCTTTGCAGCCTCATACAATTTCTGATAATAGTCGGGATCGATATAGTCATCGGAATCTACAAATCCAATATACTCTCCCGTAGCCACACCCATGCCTGTATTTCTTGCTCCTCCCTGCCTTTTATTGGCTTGGGAGATGACCTTCATGCGCGGCTCCTTTCTCTCATATTCGCGCAGTACCGCCAGAGAATTGTCGGGACTGCCGTCATCCACACATATTATTTCAATCTCCTGTAGAGTTTGTGAAATTACACTATCAAGACATCTTGGTAAAAGTTTTTCTACATTATATACCGGAATTATGATGCTGATCTTTGGTTGTCCGTTGTTGGTTTCCATTTTCAGAATTTTGATGAATTCCAAATATAGTCCATTTATTCCAATTATCACAAACTAAGTTTTAAACATTATGGCTTCATTAAAAATTAAATTCAGGGCCTCATCCATAAAAGGGGAAAGGGGTGTTTTGTTTTTTCAAATTACGCATAAAAGAGTTGTCAGACAGATTTTGACAGGTCATAAAGTATTTGCAGAAGAATGGAACAAGAGATCAGATACCCTCATCATTGACCCCAGGGGCAACAGACAACATATATTGGAGGATGCCAGACGGGATATCACACTTGGCATAAAGAGATTGCGCGGTATAATAGCGGAGTTTGAATCCTCCGGCCTTGACTATACTTCAGAGGACATCGTATCGGAATATCAAAACAGGATTGCAAGGCTCTCACTCCTCAAGACAATGAGCGAGAACATAAGCCATCTTGAACTCATAGGCAAAAGGAGAACAAGTGAAACATATGCCTCAACGCTCAAGAGTTTCCTTAAATTCCTGGGCAAAGGAGATATCTGTATGGATATGATCGATTCGCAACTGATGCTGCAATATGAGGCTTATCTCAAGGAGAGGGAGGTTTCAATGAATACAGTCTCATTCTACATGCGTATTTTGAGGGCAGTCTACAACAGGGCGGTGGATGAGAATACTATAGAACAGAGGAGTCCGTTCAAACATGTATATACAGGTGTTGAGAGGACCGTCAAGAGAGCAATATCGGCAAGGGATATAAGGGCCATCAAGGAGTATGACCTTACAGGCAATCCGGCCATTGAACTTGCCCGGGACCTCTTCATGTTCAGTTTTTACACCAGAGGTATGTCATTCATTGACATGGCCTACCTCCGCAAGAGCAACCTAAAAAACGGAATACTCACCTACAGAAGAAAAAAGACCGGGCAACAACTCTTCATCAAATGGGAAAAGTGCATGCAGGAGATAACCGACAAATACAGCAATCCCGCCGGATATCTCCTCCCCATAATCAAGGATCCTGCTACCGATGACAGGGTACAGTACCTCAACGCACTCTCCTACACCAACAAGAAACTCAAAATCATTGCCTCTTTGGTTGGTCTGCCAATCCCGCTGACCATGTACGTGGCACGTCACTCGTGGGCAAGTATTGCCAAAAAGAACAATATTCCAATATCTGTCATAAGTGAGGGTATGGGGCATGACTCGGAGAGCACCACACAAATCTACCTGGCCTCCCTCGATACTTCAGATATTGACAAGGCCAACCATCTCATACTTAAATTGCTCTGATGTTTTCTCCTCTTCCCGACAGCCGGATGCACTGTCGGGAAGATAAAAACAATATCTTTGCACTTTATTTTATTGAATTTATAATTTGATCCATAATATTATGAAACAGGTTTTGAAATACATTGGAGTCTTTGTGCTCAGCGCACTCGGCGGTTTTGCCCTGGCAGTTGCCGGTGTTCTTATCTTCACCGATCTTACATTTGAAGAATACATGGGCAAATTCATCTCTACCGACATTATGGAATTTGTTGGCGTTGCGCTATTCTCCATTGCAAGTTTTTTTGTATCGCTGCTGATACAGGTTATATTGCATGAGGGGGGACATCTGGTGTGCGGACTCGCCACCGGATACAAATTTGTATCGTTCAGAATTTTCAGTCTTACACTCATACGCCTGAACGGAAAGTTCTGCATCAAAAAGTTCAAGATTGCAGGCACAGGAGGACAATGTCTGCTTACTCCACCGGAAAGGGCGCTTGAAGAGATTCCTACAGTTCTCTACAATGCCGGAGGATTTCTTGTAAACATCATTGTTTCAGCAGTGGCCTTCTGCCTCATTTCAAGTTGCGATGCGCCACTTTTGAAAGTATTCCTTCTGCTGTTTGGACTTACCGGCCTGCTGCTTGCCCTCATAAACGGCATTCCACTAAAAGTGAATGGCATTGGCAATGACGGGCACAATATGCTCACCCTCGGTAAAAATCCAAAGGCAAAGGGCGCCATGGTAATGCAATTGAGGGCAAATGCACTCATCGTTGAGGGTCTTACCCCAGTAGAGATGCCACGTGAATGGTTTGTGGCAGAGAATGAAGATATTGACGCAATCTCCATCCCTGATGATACCGACTGGTCTGACGCCATATCGCTTACCGTTGAACTCATGAGGATTTCATACCTTATGGACTTGAGGGATGACGTGAACAAAAGAATGGAGCAGGCGCACAACCTTCTTGAAGAGGTATACTCACACAAAGACAAACTTATGGGACTCATTGCCAACGAGACCGCAACAGAACTGCTGTTTACGGCTCTTGCAACCGGCAGAAAAGAATTGGCGGCAAGCCTCTACACCCCCGAACTCCAGAAATATATCAACACATACAAAGGTGTGATGTCATCAAAAGAGAGAGTCCTTTGGGCCGTTGCATACTATATGGACGAAAACATGGAGGAGGCCGGAAAGATATACAACTCCTTGAAGGAGCGCAGCAGCGGCTTTCTAATGCAGGGCGAAGTCAAGATGGATATTTCGCTCATTGAAAGATTGCTCGGGAGCCAGAAGCATGCATAACAGAGCGTAACGTATTTGCCGGATCCTGAAACCGGCCTGATTTTTAACTTTGATTGATATTGATTGAATATGAAAAAACTCTTCTTTTTGCTCGTCGCAGCCCTTCTATGGGCAAGTTGTTCCAAAGAGTCCATGGATATTACACCGGAAGGTGAACCCGAGGTTCCCTATGTGCCATCTCCTGCTGTTGAAGGCAGGGCTGTTGTGGCTTACGTGACCTACTACGGTGAAAAACTCCCCAATCCCAAACTCTGCACCCATATAAACTACGCCTTCGCAGAACTCTATGTAAGCGGAGGAAAATATCTGCAGTTCAAGGTCAAAGGGAGCGAGAGCCGTTTCCAGAGTGTGGTTGCACTCAAAAAGCAGAACCCGAACCTTAAGATACTTCTCTCCTTTTCCAATTCGGTTTCCAATTCCGACAACTCTCCAGGAGGCGGTTTTTCGGTTCTGTCGGCAAGCAAGGAGAACAGGGAGGCATTTGCAAAGGATTGTCTCAAGTTCTGCCAGGAGCAAGGCATTGACGGAATTGACATTGACTGGGAATGGCCGGGCCTTGACTGGAGCGGGCAGCCCATTGACCCGTTGAATGATGTAAACAACCACGTTCTCATGATGCAGCAACTGAGGGAGACTCTTGGAAGTGACTATCTGCTCACTTACGCCGGCTATGTGATGGACAAGCAACCAATAAAGAACGGCGGTTACAGATATGTAGACATAAAGGCTCTCGACAGCATAGTTGATTTTGTAAACCTTATGACCTACGACATGGATGCCGACGGTGCACCTCACAATGCCATGAACTGCAGTTCTGCATATTGGGACATACAGAGGACATACAGGGCATACATCAGCGCTGGAGCCACCCCTTCAAAACTGGTGTTGGGCATACCTTTTTATGGAAGAGTCTCATTCTCGTCAAGTCCGGGTGCCATCACATACAAATCGATACTCACCCTCGGATCGGGATATGTAATTGACAACTGGGACCAGACAGCATGCGTTCCGTACGTTACCCGCAATGGCGCAAAATATTGCTACTATGACAATGCCCGCAGCATTGAATATAAAGCCAAGTGGGCTTTAGGAAGAGGGTTCTACGGTCTTATGTACTGGGAAAACGACCAGGATGACAACAAATTCACCCTCCGCAAGGCTGCTTGGGAGGGTGTCATGAATTGATTGTAACAATTTGTTCCTATTTCAGTTCAGGTTTTGTTCTTATGGCCTCTTCGAGAGCGGCAATCCTTTTGGCATCACTCGGATGGGTGCTCAAGAAATCGCTTTGCGAGGAGGTCTTGCCATCGGTCATCTTTTTCCAGAATGCAGGGGCGGCATTCACATCATAACCGGCAATATCCATTATGTACATGCCTATCTTGTCGGCCTCATATTCATGTTTCCTTGAATAAGGGAGCAGCACTCCTGCCTGTGAGCCTATTCCAAATCCTATATTGAAAAGATTCTGGGCTACAGCACCCTTTTTGTTTCCTATAACCTCACTCGCAGCACTGCCCAAAAGGTTCATGACCGACTGCTGGCTCATCCTCTCATTTCCGTGTCTGGCAATGGCATGGGCCATCTCGTGCCCCATCACAACGGCAATATAGTCGGGCTTGTCGGCATATTTCAAAATGCCTTCATAAAATACTATTTTTCCCGACGGCATACAGAAAGCATTCACTTCTGCCGAGTTCACAAGCATAAATTCCCATTTCAAACCGCTCAACACACTGCTCTGCCCGTTTGCTTTAAGATAGGACTCGAGTGCAGAGACCATTTTATTGCCCACCTCCTTGAGTTCTCTGGTTGAAGCCACATCTGCCGATACTGTTGCTGTTTTTGTAAATTCTGCGTATGACTCGTCGGAGAGAGCCATAATCTCGCTGTCCGAAAAGAGAAGCATCTGTTTGCGTCCTGTAAACGATACTACTCCACATGAGACTGCCAACAGTGCAACGGCTGTTACAGCGGCAATTATTTTTAACGCTCTTTTCATAATTATAGGTTGTGATACAGGTTTGTCAAATACAATTCTACCATTCTCCCTCATTTTCACCCAACTTTTCCAAAGATTGGGCAAATCCCTGCTCAACCTCCACCTTTATAACCACTACTTGCGGCTCTTCATAAACATTGGAAACAATCTTCATAAATATATCTTTTTGGGTGCAAAGTTAATTATAATTTATGGTTATCAAACATAACTCTTTAATCTCCGTAGCCATATAAGATAAATTGTTTGTCCAATTTAAAAAGTTTACCGACATTTGTGCCGTTTCCCCAATGTGGGGCCATCACATTTTAATTTGAATTATGAAAAGATTTGCACTTGCATTTTTTGCGGCCATCGTTGCTTTAGCCGCATGCCAAAAGATAGATGGTTCTGCCTCTGCAGAACAAGACATTATACTTTCTGCCTCAATTGAGCAGAGTACGCCTACTAAAACAGAAATTGGCGATGACAAGAATATAGTATGGTCGGAGAATGACCGGATTGTTGCATTCCTGAAATCGGCTTCCGCAAGCCAGTTCCAGATTCTGCCCTCTTTTGTAGGCAAGAACTATGCAGATTTCTCCATAATTTCAAGCAGCAACCCCACAATCGGTTCCGACTGGGAGCACATTGTGGCCTACTATCCTTACAGCGGCACAGTAGAGTGTGCACACTCTGCCGGCAATTATCTCCTTGATGTGGAGATTCCATCGGAGCAGACATACGGGCCGGGCAGTTTTGGAAGCAACACATTTCCAATGGTTGCCGTAAGTGCTGACAATAAATTGGCCTTCAAGAATGTATGCGGAGGCATCAAATTCCAGTTCAAGGGATCGGCCAAAGTTGCATCAATAACCTTGAGCGGAAAAAACAGTGAAAAACTCTCTGGAGCGGCAACAGTGACAGCAAAGGGCAATGGCGTAGCACCAACAATAGAGATGGCATCATCTGCATCAACCGAAGTTACACTCAATTGCCCGTCGGGAGTACAATTGGGAACAGCCACAGCAACTGAGTTCATAATTTCTCTTCCTCCTGTGGAGTTTACAAAGGGTTTCAAGGTAACAGTTACCGATACCGACAACCGTACCTATACCGTTGAGACAAGCAAGAAGAACGTTGTAATGAGGTCAAGCCTTCTTGTAATGCCAGAAGCCACACTTGTACGCGATGAGACCGTTGAAGAGAACCTTTACGGCTGGACAAATGTAACCTCAAACTACGGAACCCTTCCGGAGTACATCAAGATCTACAAATCACCTTCAACCCTTCAGGGCAAGAGCGCTGTTGCATATATTGCAGTTGCCGATCTTGACCTTGGTGCAAGATGGGATATCTGGAGCGTTCTTATAGACAAGTCCGGATGGCTGGACACCTACACATCGTATGATTTTCATACGCCATCTGTCATATACAGCGTGCAGAAGTGTCCGGTAATCATTAATGGAGGATTTTTTTATTATGAAGGGGGCAAGAATTACACATCAAGCCTTGCAATAAGGAATTCACTCGCACCCCTTTCATACAATATCAATTATGAGGGAAACTACTTCCCCACAAGAGCTGCATTCCTTGAGTATGCAGACGGCACAATAGATGCATGCTGGACCTATGCCCTATGGAATTATGAGCACTACATGTACCCTAATCCTGCTCCTGCATACAACCTGAACCAGCCTTCCGCTTCATATCCTGCGGGAGCCAAGGTCTTTGCTGCCCAAACCGGCATTGGCGGAGGTCCGGTACTCATTGACAACGGAGAGATTGTAAATACCTGGTCTGAGGAGATGCTTTCAGACATAAACCCTACCACCAGCCAGCCACGAACTGCCATTGGAGTAACAGCCGGCAGGGAGGTTGTATTCTTTGTTTGCGAAGGCCGCGGAATGACATCGGGTGTCTACGGCTTCACCACCTATGAAGTTGCCAGCATACTCAAGAGCATGGGCTGCGTGGAGGCCATCAACCTCGACGGCGGCGGATCAAGTTGCATGCTTGTAAACGGAATAGAGACCATCAAGGTTTCCGACGGTTACCAAAGGGAGATTGCAAATGCAGTGATGCTGTTCTAAACCATAAAGGATAATAGTCCCGAAAGGTACATCAAATTCTCTTGTTGTCCCACTTGGCAAATTTCATATAAAGGCCGCACAAGATTCCGAGCAGTGCGCCATAGAGGGTTTCTGCGGTCCACACCAGTTCCACTCTTGTTGTGAGGCGTGTCATCATAAGGATGAAAAAGATGTAAACCACCAGAATGGCAGTCTCAAGATACAAGGCGGCTGAGGTGTTTCCTGTGCCGGAAACTGCATCAAAATAGGCATTGCCTATACATTGGAAAAGTGTTCCGCCGCATATTACAAGTATTGCAGGAACAACCAGATGGGCAAAATTGAGGTCATCGGTATAAATGCCAGCAATCTGCACAGGGAATATTGCTACCAATACAACAACAGGTATTGTACACAAGAGGCAATTTTTCAGCACTTTATTGATTGTCGGGAAGACCTGGGCCATATTCCCCTCTCCTATTATTCTGCTTACCAGAGTGTTTGTTGTGGTTGAAAATGCAAAACAGGGGGTTATGAGAATCATGTATACACTTCTTGTTACAGATGAAATGCCGGCAGCGGTCTCTCCCATCTTCTCTATGAGCACAAAAAAGATGAACCACACACCAAAAGAGAAGAGTTTCTGCACCATGGTTGGTGTGGATATTTTCAGGATTCTGCCCATGAGCCCAAATTCAGGCCTGTGAATTTTGAACATGCCAAAATCTTTCTTTGCCAATGTAATATAACTATATGAGGTAAAGAATATGAAGGCCGATACCTCTGCGCAAAAAGAGGCCAATGCAGCACCTCCAATACCCATTTGAGGGAATCCCAAATTGCCGAATATCAGGCAGTAATCCAGTACTATATTTACAACTGCCATGATTATGGTGGAATATGTAATCACTTTTGTGTTGGATATTCCCACATACAAGGCCCTGTACAGGAAGTTGAAGCAGACAAAGAGAATTCCAAACTGCCTGTATTTGATATATTCCAAAGAGGCATTATATATATTTGGCGAGTCAATAAGCCAAAGCAGCAACCGGTCAGAAAAGAAGTATAATATTGAAAATAAAACCAGCCCCAGCAACATGACAAAAATGGAGCCGTGCTCAAAAATGACACCGATCCTGCCATAGTTTTTCTCACCAAATCGGCGTGCCACAATGATTTGCACCCCAATGGCAAAGCCGGCCGCCACTGTAGTGAAGACATAATAAAAAAGTCCGGCAAGCATGGATGCGCCCAATGCCACTACGCCAAGATGTCCCAAAAATGCGGTATCGGTAAAGTTAATTATGGTCTGGGCCAAGTTTCCCAACATAATCGGCAGTGCAATACCCCAAATCTCCTTGTCTGTTATCTGTGCTTTCATCTGGAACCAATCTGTTTCTGAAAGAAAGTGCAAAAATAACCAATAACTTGGATTTGAATATATGCTTACTTATTTGCAAACTCACAAGTATAATGTATTTTTACAATCATTATTGATTTAAGGTGAATTTTAATTTAAACAAACTGCTATGAAGAGATTGTCTTTAATCTTGGCGCTGATTTTTACAGCGGCACTCTCATATGCCCAAAAGCCCGCACTGGACCACTCGGTATATGATTCTTGGAACACTTTGAGAGCATTGAGTGTTCCGCACAATGGAGATGTCATGATGTATACCATCACACCTGGCGAAGGTGACCTTACCCTTGTCATTGAGAACATCAGAACAGGCAAAAAATTTGAAATACCACGGGCATCGCGTGCAAAAATGAGTGACGACTGCAGAACAGTCATTGCTACAATCAAACCCTTTTTCAGCCAGACAAGAGATGCAAAAATCAAAAAGGCAAAAAAGGATGACATGCCAAAAGATACCTTGGCAATTATAGATGTATTGTCGGGGAATATAGAAAAAATTGCAAATTTCAAATCATATAATTGTCCCGACAAATTCCTGAACATTTTTGCTTTTGAGATGAACCCGCCAAAAGGTGAATCTGCCAAAAAGGGAAAGGCTGACAAGGAACTCTACTTGAGAAATATTGCAACAGGCACCGTTGATACCATCAAAAACGTATCTTCATACAAATTCAACAAAGAGGGCAATCTTATGGCCTACACTCTTGAGGCAGAAAAAAAAGATTCAACTGCAAGGCCGGCGTTGATGCTTTATGACATTGCCACCAAAGAGTGCAAGGAGATTATCAGCGGTCCTAAAGGTTCAAAAATAAAATTGCCGGAGTTCAGCAAAGTGAACACTTTGGCATTCTTTGCCAACACCGACACTTCAAAAACTGCAAAAAAAGAGATTGGACTCTGGCATTACGACCTCGTGTCGGGAGCATTAAAGAGAGTTGCTGACAATAAAATTGAGGGGCTGCAGAAGGGTTGGATTGTAAGTGAGAATTCATCTTTGAGTTTCAGTGAAAACGGCAAGAGGCTTTTCTTTGGCACAGCGCCACAACCACGTGAAAAAGATACCACTTTGGTTGAATTTGAGCAACCTCAACTTGACATCTGGTCCTGGCATGATGATTATCTTCAGCCTGTCCAACTTTTAAAGAGATCAAGAGAACTGAAAAAGACCTATACTGCCTATATAAACCTTGACAACGGCAAATTTGTACAACTTGGAGACCTTGATGTTCCTAATGTGGTTGTTTACAACAAACAGATGGCAGACTTTGTACTTGTTGGAAATGACAAGCCATATAGAATTGAATCACAATGGAATGCCAACAGGTTGACCGACATTTATCTTGTGAATGTAAATGACGGCTCAAGAAAACTTGTTATGGAGAAGGTTTGTTTTGGTGCAACCAGCACATCGCCCAACGGCAAGTGGGTCATAATCTATGACAAAAATTCAAGGCACTGGTTCCAGTACACTATTGCTACAGGTGAATTCAAGAACCTTACAGAGTCTTTGGGCGTAGCATTCCACGATGAGGAGCACGATACTCCAAATCTTGCTTCACCTGCCGGTCAGACAATCTGGTTTGAAGACAACAGCGCATTTGTAATTGGCGACAAATATGACTACTGGATATTTGACCCTAACGGCATTGAGTCTCCAAAAGTATTTACCGACAACTATGGCCGCAACAATAACACCCGCCTCTCTATGGTAAGCCTTATTGAGGATCCCGAAAGGCCACAGGCAGTTGGCAGACCTACGGCTGTTATTAAAAAAGGTGAGGCTCTCTTCTTCACCACATTCAACTTCAAGACCAAAAAGACCGGTCTTGCAGTGAAGGACCTGTCTAAAAAGAGGGCTGTTACAACCAAATTGGTTGAGGGCCCTTACGTATTCTCAAACTTTGCATATTCAAAAGCCGGCAAAGGTAAAAAGGAAGCATTTGTTTATGCAAGAGGAAATTACGAAGAGGGTAACAATGCTTTTGTAACATATGACAACTTCAAGACACAAAAACAACTTTCAGATATAAACCCTCAACAAAGGGAGTATAACTGGGGCACTGTTGAACTTGTAAACTGGCAGACTGCAGATGACATCTATTGTGAGGGTCTGCTTTATAAGCCTGAGAATCTTGATACTACAAAGAAATACCCTGTATTGGTCTACTTCTACGAGAAGTATAGCGACAAACTTTTCAACCCAAGATTCCCTGCTCCAAGCAGTTCAACCATCAACATCCCTTATTTTGTAAGTAACGGTTATGTGGTATTTGTGCCGGACATCTACTTCAATGAGGGGTATCCGGGCCAGAGCGCAATGCGTTCAATTATGCCTGGTATTGAGATGCTTGAGAAAACCTACCTTTGGATTGACGGCGAGAATATGGCTATCCAGGGCCAAAGTTGGGGCGGTTACCAGGTTGCATATATGATTACCCAAACAGACAAATTCAAGGCCGCAGGTTCCGGCGCGCCGGTTGCAAATATGACAAGTGCATACGGCGGCATCCGCTGGGGCAGTGGAATTACCCGTCAGATCCAGTATGAACACGGACAAAGCCGTATAGGCAAAGACCTTTGGAGCGGTTTTTACCTTTATATTGAGAACTCCCCTATATTCTTTGTTCCCAATGTAAAAACACCAGTACTCATTATGCATAATGACAAAGATGGAGCAGTTCCATGGTACCAGGGCATTGAATTCTTCACCGCATTGCGCCGTTGCGGCAAAACTGCATGGCTGTTGCAATACAATGATGAGGAGCACAACCTTGAGCAGAGAAAAAATGCAAAAGACTTGAGTATCCGCCTTGCACAATTCTTTGACCATTACCTCAAAGGTGCCCCTATGCCTAAATGGATGAAATATGGCCGTCCTGCCACAGAAAAAGGAATTGATTTAGGTTATGAACTTGTAGAAGAGTAACCGGCAACCGGACAGGATATATCAATAACCGAAGAGAATATATCAATAACAGGGCCGGAGATAATATTTCAACAACAGAACCTGACAGAGGGTATCATTACCAAAAACGGTAATGTTTCCAGAAACAGTGGCAACATTACCTGATATAAACATCTGCAATTATGAGGGCGTAGTATCTACTACAGCCCTCATATTGTTATTGTGGGGGTGGATAAGGCGTAAAAAGATTATACCTCCCCCTCATAATCCAAGCACTGCTCAACAATGGCAATCTTTATATCATCCCATTCATAACCGTTAAGGCAAATTGGGTCAATATAAGTGTCCGCCTCTGAGAAATTCATTAAAGAATCCAAAATTTGCTGTTCCTTATGCTCCCATGGATGCCTTTTCAGATGCAAAT